>NZ_BAABAQ010000003.1:182764-273259 GCF_039537505.1 Streptosporangium oxazolinicum | reverse complement strand
GTAGTGAACGAGGAGTGGTGAGCGACCGATGACACTGCTGTACACCGAGGTCGAGGAGGAACTGCGCGCCTCCGTGCGGGATCTTCTCGCGGACCGCTGCGGGGCCGACGCCGTGTTGGGGCGGGTCGAGTCCGGGGCGCCGTACGACATGGGCCTGTGGAGGACGCTGTCCCGGGACATCGGGGTGGCGGGCCTGCTCGTGCCTGAGGAGTACGGCGGGGCGGGGGCGTCGGCGCGGGAGGTCGCGGTGGTGCTGGAGGAGCTGGGGCGGGCGGTGGCGCCGCTGCCGTTCCTCACCAGCTCGGTGCTCGCCACCACGGCCCTGCTGTGGGCCGGAGAGGAGGACCTGATCCGGGAGCTCGCCTCGGGGGAGACGACGGCGGCGCTCGCGGTGTCGCTGGCGGCCTCGCCGTACCGGCCGCTGCCGGAGACCGTCACCGTCACGGACGGGCGGACCCTGAACGGGGAGGTCAGGGCGGTGGCGGGCGCGGACGTGGCGGACGTGCTGCTCCTACCCGTCGGAACGGCGCTCTATCGGGTGGCGGCCGAGGACGTCCGGATCGACGTGGTGCCGTCACTCGACCTGACGCGGCCGATCGCCACCGTCACGTTCTCCGGCACCCCCGCCGGTGAGGCGATCGGCCGGTTCGACGCGCGGAGGGTGCTGAGCCTCGGCGCGGGACTGCTCGCCTCCGAGCAGCTCGGGGTCGCCGAGTGGTGCCTGAGCACGACGCTCGCCTACATCAAGGAGCGCCGCCAGTTCGCCCGGCCGGTGGGGTCCTTCCAGGCGATCAAGCACCGGATGGCCGATCTCTGGCTGGACGTGGTGCGGGCCCGTGCCGCCGCGAGGAACGCGGCCGACCTGCTGGCTACGGACTTGGGGGTGTCCGATGAGGGGGCGGCCGGGGATCGTGAGCTGGCGGCGGCGGTGGCCGCGTCGTGGTGTTCGGAGGTGGCGGTGCGCGTCGCCGAGGAGAGCGTCCAGCTTCACGGTGGGATCGGGATGACCTGGGAGCACCCCCTTCACCTCTATCTCAAGCGTGCCAAGTCCACGGAGATCGCGCTCGGCACTCCCGGCGCCCACCGGGAAGCCCTGGCGGACCTCGCCGACCTGCCCGGTCCGGCCTGACCACGCGTCGGCGCGATGATCCCCGGCTCCGTACGGGGGCACGGTGCTGTCACGCGGGGACTGTCGGCCGATCCGGTCGCAGGGAGGTGAGCAGCAGGTCGGCGAAGTGTGCCCCCAGCTCGGGGCCGGAGAGCGCGCCCTCCGTGCTGTACCAGGTGCCCAGGTGGTGGACGGAGCCGAAGAAGAAGTCGACGACGATGTCCGAGGGGACGTCGCTCCTGAAGGTGCCCTCGCGCTGTCCCTCGGTGACCAGGTCGCGGAAGCGCTCGTGATAGTGGCGCCGCTCGGCGCGGACGACCTTGCGGGTCTCGGGCGCGAGCAGGTGCATCGAACGGAAGAAGATCTTGGAGTCGTCCAGGTTGTCCACGGTGGTCGTCACGACGTCCGCGGCGGCGGCGTGCAGGCGCTCGGACACCGACCCCGGGCCGTCGGCGAAGTGGGTCAGCCGCTCCATCTGCAGGCGCAGCACGCGCCCGTAGATCTCGTGGAGCAGATCATCCTTGGAGTCGAAATAGTGGTACATGGCGCCCTTGGTGACACCGGCCGCCGAGACGACCTCCTGCACCGACGTGCCCTCGAAGCCCCGCTCGGCGAACAGGCGGGTGGCCTCGCTGAGCAGGCGTTGCCGTACCGGCTCCTGGTCCTGAGTCATGCGTCCCCCATGGTGTGGTGAGGGAAAGCATACCGACTGGTCGGTTATGCCGATGGCGGCTGGCGAATACGTGTTACTTGCGTCACCTTCGCCATCCAGAGATAGCTGGAGCCCCCGATTGGGTATTTCATAGTCTAAGGATCTTCAGCGTGGCAGGTCCCCCCTCCCTTTCCTTGCCGACCGTTCTAGCCATGGGGGTTCGCTATGCCGGGCGGATCTATCTACGTGACGCCAGTCGACCAGGTTCACGGCCTGTCGCCACAGGTCATGTACGAGCAGTTCTGGATCAAGGAAACCGTCCAGCGCAGGAAGATGCGCGCGGTCAAGGCGGCGGTCGGCCTGGCCGTGGGCGTCGCGCTCGCCTACCGCTTCAACCTGTCCCCGCCGATCCTCGGCCTGCTGTGCGGCCTGCTCGTCGCCGCCGGGGACGCGGTCCTGGCCTGGCGGCAGTACGACGCCACCGCCGTCTGGCGTGGCAGGCGCCGGGGTGAGACCATCACCGGCAAGCTGCTCCGCCGCAAGCTGCGCAGGGCCGGCTACCACATCCTCGAAGGCCGGGCCATGCCGGGCAAGGCCTCGGTCGACCACCTCGTCATCGGCCCCGGCGGCGTCTGGGTGGTGGACAACGAGGCGTGGGACCCCGACACCGAGATCGCCCGGTACGGCGACCGGTTGTTCCTGGGCGAGAAGTACGGCACGAAGGTGGCCAAGGCGCTCGTCGAGGTCTCCGAGTCGCTGGCCGAGGTGCTCTCCCGCGAATCGGGCATCCCCATCACCATCGAGCCGCTGATCGCCGTGCACGGCGGGGAGATCAGGCGGTCGGTCACCGCGGAGGGACTCACCCTTCTCAAGCCCCGCCTGGTCGCGCGCTGGATCCTGAAGGGCCCCCGGGCCGACTTCGACGAGGCCCAGGTGGAGATCCTGGCCAGGACCGCCGCCCGGGTGCTGCGCCGGATGAGCTGACCGCGCCCGATGCCCGGCTCGTTCGCCTGATCACCTCCGCCCGGAAACACCCCGGGCGGCCCGGCCCGCGCGGGGGCCGGACATCCACGCCCGGTGAATCCGGGAGCTCTCGCGCGTTCGTCGGATCTCGCATGTTCGTTAGATCTCGTACGTTCGTCGGATCTCGCGCGGTCGTCAGACGAGGTCCTCGATGAAGGCCGCCAGCTGCGCGACGTTCCGGCACTCGCGCATCGGCACGATCCCGCCGTACGCCGTCGCCAGCGAGTCGCCGCTGTCCCACTGGGCGGCCGGTTCCGGGTTGAGCCAGTAGGCGTGCCGGGCGGCCCCGGCCAGGCGCCTCAGCGTCTCCAGGGCGGGCGGCTGGTAGTTGGACCGGGCGTCGCCCAGGATCAGCAGGGACGTCTTCGGCCCGATCGCGTCGCCGTACCGTTCGGCGAACCCCTCCAGCGCGCGACCGTAGTCGGTCCGGCCGAACCGCACCATGTCGGCCTCCCGCGCCAGCCGGGTCATCGCCTCCACCACGTCGGCGCCCGGCACGAAGAACCGGGTGATCTCGTCCACGGTGTCCACGAACCCGAACGCGCGGACCCTGGTGAACTGCTCGCGCAGCGCGTACGTCAGCAGCAGGGTGAAGTGGGCGAAGGAGGCGACCGAGTCGCTGGCGTCGCAGAGGACGACCAGCTCGGGTTTGTGCGGGCGGCGCGGCCTGTTGAAAGTGGTCAGCGGCACCCCGCCGCTGGACAGCGAGGCCCGTACGGTCCTGCGGAAGTCGAGGCGGCCACGATGGCCGAGCCGGTGCTTGACGGTCAGCCGGGTGGCGAGGCGGCGGGCGAGCGGGTGGACCTCCCGGCGGAGCCTCGCCAGGTCGGCCTTGGTGATCCGCAGGAAGTCGAGCTGCTCGAGCGGCGGGCGTACGGCGGAGCGGGCGATCCGCTCGATCCCGGAGTCCTCGGCGATCCGGCGGCGTACGTCGCCGGAGACGGCGTCCTCGAAGCGCCTGGTGTTCTCGCCGATCCGCTGCCGGGCCACCTTCTCCGCCAGCCCGCCGCGTTCCCGGCCCGCGAGGACCTCGGCGAGCAGTCGCGCCATGAGCGTCTCGGGGGAGAGCGCCCGCATCACCGGGTAGGAGAACCAGTTCTGCCTGCCGGGGCCCGCGGCCTGGCGGCCGAAACGCTCCACCATCGCCCGCGCGAACTCGTTCATCCCCTCGGCACCCAGCAGCAGCCCGGCCAGCCGGTCGCGCAGCTCGGGAACCTCGGCGGTCTCCAGGTCCGGGGGTCCCGACGGGTCCGACGGGTCTGGCGGGTCCGGTGGGTCCGGTGGGTCCGGTTCGGCCGCGCGCGACGCCCGCGGGCCGGTCGTCGAGGCGGGGAACCACAGGTCGAACAGCGTGTCGAAGCCCGGCCGGTGCGAGGGGCGCTTGACCAGCGTCGCGGCGTACGCGGCCCGGAGCGACTCCCGTTCGGTCAGGTCGATCACCTCCAGCGCCCTGGCCGCGTCCAGCCCCTCGGCCGGTGACACCGGCAGCCCGGCCTCGCGCAGCGCCCGCACGAACCCCACATGCCGGTCGAGCAGGGGGCCCGTCACAGGGCGAGTTCCTTACGGGCCCGCGTCTGGTCGGAGGCGTGCTTGAGGACGACGCCGAGGGTGGCTCCGATCGCCGCCTCGTCCAGCTCGATCCTGCCCAGCGCCAGCAGCGTGTTGGCCCAGTCGATCGTCTCGGCGATCGAGGGCGACTTCTTCAGCTCCAGGCCGCGCAGGGTGGCGACCGTGCGGGCGAGCTGCTCGGCCAGGCTCGCCTCGATCGAGGGCACCTGGGCCAGCACGATGTCGCGCTCGCGCTCCGGCGTCGGATACTCCAGGTGCAGGTAGAGGCAGCGCCGCTTCAGCGCCTCGGAGAGCTCGCGGGTCGCGTTGGAGGTCAGCACCACGTACGGCTTCCGCGTGGCGGTGATCGTGCCGAGTTCGGGGATCGTGACCTGGTAGTCGGACAGGATCTCCAGCAGCAGCCCCTCCACCTCGACGTCGGCCTTGTCGATCTCGTCGATCAGCAGGACCACCGGTGTCTCCGACCGGATCGCCGCGAGCAGCGGCCGCTCCAGCAGGAACTCCTCGGTGAAGATGTCGTCGTGGGTGGCGTCCCATTCCTCGCCCTGCCCGGCCTGGATGCGCAGGAGCTGCTTCTTGTAGTTCCACTCGTACAGCGCCCTGGCCTCGTCCAGCCCCTCGTAGCACTGCAACCTGACCAGCCGCGCCCCGGTCGCCGCCGCCACGGCCTTGGCGAGCTGGGTCTTGCCCACTCCCGCAGGGCCCTCGGTGAGCAGTGGTTTGCCGAGCGCGCCCGCCAGGAAGACCGAGGTCGAGATGGAGTCGTCGGGGAGGTAGTCGACGGCGTCGAGCCGCTCGCCGGCGTCGCTCGGTGAGGCGAACCACATGTGTGCTCCCAGTACCGGACCGAATGTTGTTCTAGCTTAGCGGTGATCGTCCCTGTCCCACGGTCGCCGGTCGCCGCTGATTTCGAGGCGCCGCCCGATGTGCGCTATCCTTCAAGGGCTTCAAGCGCCGCTAGCTCAGTTGGTTAGAGCAGCTGACTCTTAATCAGCGGGTCCGGGGTTCGAGTCCCTGGCGGCGCACCGAGTGAGGCACCTCTGGGCACCCTCCATGTGGAGGGTGCCCAGAGGTGTTTGTGGGCTCGTTGCTCGACGGGCGCCCAGGGGCTGGTGCGGAGACTCAAAAGGGGCTCAAAGGGGCCTCAAAGGGGACCCGACGGAGGCTCAGGGGCGGGGGAGGGCCTCGATGGTCTCCATGTGGAGCTCGCCCCAGTCGCCGAGCGGGATGAGCGCGGTGTTGAGCGAGTGGCCGAACTCGGTCAGTGAGTATTCCACCTTCGGCGGAACCTGGTGATAGACCTCGCGGTGCACCAGGCCGTACGACTCCATCTCTCTGAGCTGCTGGATCAGCATCTTCTCGCTGATGCCCGACACGTTCCGGCTCAGCTCGCCGAACCGCAGGGCCCCCGAGTGGAGGGCCCACAGGATCAGCGCCTTCCACTTGCCGCCCACGACGTCGACGGCGGCGTCGAGCCCGCACGAGTAGGTCTGCTTCTTCATCCGGCGCTCCATACTTACAAAAAGGTTAGTACCTGACAAAATAGTAGGTACTTGAGGAAATTTCAGCGGCACGCCAGCATCGAATCGTCCCAGCCGGGGTCACGAAGGGGTCCGGGACTGGGACTTTCGCATGCTGGCACCGTATGAAACAGAGGGATGAATGGATACCGACGACCGTCCGCCGGTGACAGTCATCGGTCTGGGGGCGATGGGAAGGGCGCTGGCCGGGGCGTTCCTGGACAACGGCCATCCCACGACCGTCTGGAACCGTACCGCCGGGAAGGGCGGGGAGCTCACGGAGCGGGGCGCGACCGAGGCGGCCACCGTCACCGAGGCGATCGCGGCGAGCCGGATCGTCGTGCTCTGCGTGCTGGACTACGACGCGGTGCGCGACGTCCTCGGCGCACCGGGTGCACAAGGGGCGTCGGGGGCACCGGGCGCGGACGGCGCGGTCGGCGCGGACGGCGCGGACGGTGTCGCGAGCGTCGCGGACATCCTCGACATCCTCGACACCCCCGGCACCCCCGGCACCCCCGGCACTCCCGGCACCTCCGGTACCGTGACCGGCGTCCTGGCGGGCCGGACCCTGGTGAACCTCACCAACGGCACGCCCCGCCAGGCGCGTGAGCTGGCCCGCTGGGTGTCCGAGCAGGGAGCGGACTATCTGGACGGCGGCATCATGGCGGTACCCCCGATGATCGGGACCCCTGGATCACTCGTCCTCTGCAGCGGATCGCCCGAGGCCTTCACCGCCCACGAGCGGACCCTGTCGGCGACGGGCACCGTCAGCTACCTGGGCGAGGACGCGGGCCGGGCGTCGCTGTACGACATCGCGCTGCTCAGCGCGATGTACGGCATGTTCGGCGGCTTCTTCCACGCCATCGCCATGGTCGGCTCCGAGAAGGTCCCGGCGACGGAGTTCACGCCGCTGGTGGTCTCGTGGCTCAATGCCATGATCACCGGTCTTCCCGCGATGGCGAAGGCGTACGACACGGACGACCACTCCGCCGCCGCCTCGAACCTGAGGATGCAGGCGGACGCCTTCGTCAACCTGCTGGACGCCAGCGGAGACCAGGGCGTCAGCGCCGAGCTGCTGGAGCCCATGGGAACGCTGCTGCACCGGGGCGTCGCCGCGAACCTGGGCGGCGGCGACATCTCAGCCCTGATCGACCTGCTTCGTACGGACCTCGCGGGGGCGCCGGACACCGGATCGAACGACATGAATCGGAGAAGGAAATGACCGACGACCATCCCGCACCGGTGACGGTGCTCGGCCTGGGCCCGATGGGGCAGGCGCTGGCCGGGGCGTTCCTCGGGAAGGGCCACCCCACGACCGTGTGGAACCGCACGGCTTCCAGGGCCGACGCTCTCGTCGCCCGGGGGGCGACCCGCGCGGACACGGTCGCCGACGCGGTCGCGGCGAGCCCGCTGACGATCGCCTGCGTGATCGACTATGACGCCGCGCAGGCGATCGTCGACTCCGCCGCCGACGCGCTGAAGGGCCGTACCCTGGCCAACCTCACCGCCGACACGCCGGAACGCGCCCGCCGGATGGCCGCGTGGGCCGCCGGGCGGGGCATCGACTATCTCGACGGCGCCATCATGACCCCGACGCCGACCATCGGGGGACCGGCGGCCGTCGTCCTGTACAGCGGATCGGAGGAGGTCTACCAGACCCATCGGCGGGCGCTGGCGAGCCTGGGCGGCACCTCCGCGTACCTGGGCGCGGACCCCGGGAGGGCGGCGGCGCACGACGTGGCCCTGCTCGACTTCTTCTGGACGTCCATGAGCGGTCTCGTCCACGCCTTCGCCCTGGCCGCCGCCGAGAACATCACGGCCACGGACCTCGCCCCGCTCGCCAAGGGGATCGGCGCCCTGCTGCCCGATATCGTCGACGAGTTCGCGCGGCACGTCGACGGCGGCAGTCACCCGGGCGACGAGTCCACCATCCTGTCGGCCGCCGCCGGTATCGAGCACATCATCCACGCGTCCCAGGACCAGGGCATCGACGCGGGGGTGCTGAGCGCCGCCCAGGCCGTCGCCCGGCGGGCGATCGACGCCGGTCAGGGCGGCGACAGCTTCTCACGCCTGGCGGAGGTGCTCGGAAGGCCCGTACCGGCATCGTGACCGCGACCGGTGACCTTCCGGCCGGACCCGGACCTGAGCCCGAACCCGAACCCGGACCCGGGGATGATCGGGGGCCGCCGGGTCCGGGTATCCCCGCCGTGCTCGCGGTCACCCCGGGGGCCGTCTCACCCGTCTCGCCAGCGCCTCGGCGAGACGGAGCGGCCCGGCGTCCGTGTGGAGCGCCTCGACGGCGAGCCACTCCAGGTCCAAAAGGAAGTCGGCGGGTCCCCTCGGTTCCAGGAACCGCCGGTCGGCGCACAGGGTGAGCACCGCGCGTTCGGACAGCTCGTGGACGTACAGGAAGAACGTCGCGCCCTTCTGGTCGGTGTCGTGGGGCGGTTCCACCAGCTCCGTCTCGTCCAGCAGGGCGTCGTACTCCGGCGGGGACAGGTGGCGCCCGGCGGGCGCGGCCGGGGCGTCGAACCTGATGTCGTTGTAGAAGCAGTATCCGTCCGCGCCGATGCCGCGTTCCGCCGTGACACGGGCGACGAGTTCCTCAAGCCGGACGGGGTCGTACTCGCAGGTGCTGTAGGCCGCGAGCGCGGCCCTTCCGGCGTGGGACAGGAAGCCGGAGAACGACTCGTGGCGCAGGCGGAGCCGCAGCAGCGCGTTCTGGTTGAAGGCTCCCACGAAGCGCCGCGTCTCCGGTTTGAAGCGGGTGGACACGATGAGCCGCAGGGCGACGTCGTCCTCGTCCTTGTACAGGCCGAGGAGCAGCGCGACGGCGGCCTGGAGCACCATGCCGGGGGTGACGCCCGCGCGGGCGGCCAGCGCGCGGACCGCCCGCGAGAGGGCGCGGGAGCGGATCTCCGACCAGCCCTGCCTGGCCTCGCCACCCTGCCTGAGGTCCTCCAGCCAGACGCGCGGCAGCTCGCGCACGGCCCCGGCCCAGTAGTCGAAGGCCCGCCGCTCCCGCTGCCCGGCACGTTCCGACGCCTCGTAGGCGGCACGCACCAGGGGCTGTTCCGCAGGGAGGCCGAGGGCGGCCGGAGCCGACAGGAGTGTTCTCAGGTCGTCACAGACGATCTTCAGGCTCCATCCGTCGACCGCCAGGTGGCTCATCGCCAGGATCACCCGGACCGGGACGCCCTGCCTGGTCACCACCGCGACCCGCAGCGGAAGCTCCCGGCCGACGTCGAACGGCGCGTCACGCAGCCTCGCCCCGGCGTACGCCGCCACGTTGGCGGGGCTCCGCGTCCCCGTCTCGTGGACGGCGACCTCCAGATCGCCCGAGGGTACGACCACCTGGACGGGTTTCCCCCCGTCCGGGTCGTCCTGGGGAAACAGTGTGTGCAGGGCGTCGTGGCGTTCGACGAGCGCGCGGACGGCGGCGAGCACGTCGTCGAGATCGCGGCCGGGCTCGACCTCGCACCCGGCGAGCAGGTTCAGCGAGGCGTCCCCCGGCGGGAGCCAGCGCAGCACCTCCCAGATCGCCGTCTGTCCCCATGTCAAGGGCCCCCGGCCCCCGTACGGCGCCCGAAAGGCCACCGTAATCCGGCGAAACGCCTTGACAGGGTGAGACGTGCGCATTGTCCGTCCTTCTTGCACATAAGGCATAATTAACGCGTTGTTAACCGTGGAATCGGGACCAAAATTTCAGCCGGAAAGCGGGCGCGGTGGGTTTCGGTCATTCATGACAGGCCGTACGGGCCGTGTGGTCAGGGTTTTATGTCATAAAGCCTGCTCGCGGGTGTCTCTGTCTTCCTTTCTTCGCGTCGGCTGCGATCGTAGGACGGCCGCCCTGGATGCACAATATGCGCTTTAATCCGAAATAATTGCGGAAAAGGGAGCAAGCCCATTAAGGGGGTGGCGTCGGCCACCTCGGCATCCGCTCCCGGAAGCCGGAGAGCCGGGAAGTGCGGCCGGGGAGGGCACGTCACCGCCGACCGCTCGGTGAGGGCGTCCGGCCGGGCGCTCGCGAGGTGTCGTTCCCGGCCTGGGGCACCGTCCACGGAAGCCCGGCCCGATATGCGGCACCCTGTCCGCCAGGTAAATATATTGCGGGATCTACACCAACTCTTGCAAAATCAAGTCCTGAAGATCCTGTGATCTATCGGTAACCCGACTGGCCGTACCGCGAACCCGAGGTGTCCATGGCAGGCGACGACAGCGCGACACCACTGATCCAGGCGAAGGGGCTCAGGAAGACGTACCCGCCCAGGGACAGGCGGGGAGCCGGGTTCCAGGCCGTGGCCGGGATCGACTTCCACGTCGACCGGGGGGAGGCGTTCGGATTCCTCGGCCCCAACGGGGCGGGAAAGTCCTCGACGATGCGCATGCTCGGCTGCGTCTCCCCGGCCACCGCCGGAACCCTGCGGATCCTCGGCATGGACCCCGCCCGCGACGGCCGGAGAATCCGGGCGCGCCTGGGCGTGGTCCCGCAGGACGACGTGCTGGACCCCGACCTCACCGTGCGCGAGAACCTGACGATGTACGGCCTCTACTTCGGGCTGTCCCGCCGCGTGATCAGGGAGCGCGCGGAGCGCCTGCTGGAGTTCGCGCAGCTGGAGGAGAAGGCGGGCGAGACCCTGGGGGCGCTGTCCGGCGGCATGCGGCGACGGCTGACGATCGCCCGCTCCCTGATCAACGAACCGGACATCCTGCTGCTCGACGAGCCGACCACCGGGCTCGACCCGCAGGCGCGGCACGTGCTGTGGGACCGGCTGTTCAGGCTGAAGCAGCAGGGGGTGACGCTGCTGCTCACCACCCACTACATGGACGAGGCCGAGCAGCTGTGCGACCGCCTGGTGGTGATGGACAAGGGGCTCATCGCGGACGAGGGATCACCTCAGGAGCTCATCCGCCGGCACTCGACGCGCGAGGTCCTGGAGCTGAGGTTCCGGATCGACGAGCACGAGCAGGCCGCCGAGAAGCTCCACGACCTGGTCGACCCCGGGGAGGGGGAGCGGGTCGAGGTCCTGCCCGACCGGGTGCTGGTCTACACGCACGAGGGCGAGGCGACGCTGGCCGGGGTCACCGCCGCGCGGATGACCCCGATCACCGCCCTCGTCCGGAGATCGACGCTGGAGGACGTGTTCCTGCGTCTGTCCGGCCGGACCCTGACCGACTGAGGCGGACGACATGCCCGTGTTCCCGACCCCGACCGACTGAGGCGGACGACGCATGCCCATGATCCTGCGCGAGTTCTCCTCGTGGATGCTCCGCTACCGCCGATCCTGGAAGGGCACCATCGTCATCAGCGTGGCGAACCCGCTGCTCTTCCTGATCGCCATCGGCGCCGGGCTCGGACGGCTGGTGGACCCCGCGTCGCTGGGTGGCCTGACGTACCTGGAGTTCTTCGCCCCCGGGATGCTCGCCGCCGCGGCGATGCAGAACGCCTACGTCGAGGGGGCGTTCGTGGTCCACAGCTCCCTGCGGCAGGACAAGAGCTACCTGGTGGCCGCCGCGACCCCGCTGGAACCCCGCGACATCATGGCCGGGCACATGCTGTTCATGGCGTTCAGGATCGGGACGAGCGCGCTGGCGTTCGCCGTGGTGATGGCGGCCTTCGGCGCCACCCGCTCCCCGTGGGCGGTGCTCACCGTGCCCGCCGCGCTGCTCACCGGCATGGCCTTCGCGGCCCCGCTGGCGGCGTGGGCGGTGACCGTCGACAGGTTCAACACCCTCGACACGGTGTTCCGGTTCGTGCTGATGCCGATGTACCTGTTCTCCGGGACCTTCTTCGCCATCGAGACGCTCCCCGGCTGGCTGCGCCCGCTGGCGTACGTCACGCCGCTGTGGCACGGCGTCGACCTGTGCCGCACCCTGAGCCTGGGTACCGCCACCCCGCTCACCTCCGCGATCCACGTCGGCTACCTGGCCGCGCTCACGGCCGGGGGCATCGCGGTGGCCCTGGTCACGTACCGGCGCCACATCCACGTCTGAGGGGGATCACATGTCGCAGAATCTGGAGACCGTCCCCCGCTGGGGCGGCGCGCACTTCCTGGTGTTCCGCAACCTCCGGGTGCACACGGGGGGAAACCCGTGGACCATGGCGATGTACTCGATCTTCGAGCCCATCCTGTACCTGCTGGCCATCGGCGTCGGCATCGGACAACTCGTCGGGGACGTCGACGGGGTGAACGTCACCTACGCCGCGTTCGTCGCGCCCGGCCTGCTCGCCACGGCGGTGATGAACAGCGCCCTGTACGAGACGATGGAGGGCGCCTTCGTCAAGTTCACCCACGAGCGGTACTACCAGGCGATCCTGTTCACCCCCGTGTCCCTCACCGGGATCGTCGTCGGCGAGGTGGCGTGGGCGGTGCTGCGCGGCTTCATCACCGCGATCGGGTTCCTCCTCGTGATCACGGTGTTCGGGCTGGTCTCCTGGCCGGACGCCCTGGTCGCGGCGGGCGGGACGCTGCTCGTCGCCTTCGCCTTCGGAAGCGCGGGACTGGCCGTGACGACGCGCATCCGGGCCTGGTCCGACTTCCAGTACGTGCAGCTGGTGCTGCTGCCGATGTTCCTCTTCGCGACGACGTTCTACCCGGTCACCGTCTACCCCCGGGTGGTGCAGGTCATCGTGGAACTGCTGCCGCTCTACCACGCCATCCAGCTGCTGCGGGGGTGCGCCCTCGGCCGGATCGAGCCCGGCATGATCGTGAACGTGGCCTATCTCCTGGTCATGGGGGTGCTGGGACTCGTGGTGGCCCGGAGGCGGTGGGCGCGCGTCATGCTGCACTGAACGGAATCTTCACCGGAGGGCGACGTTCCGGCCGCAAGGAACCTGCAAATCAACCGCAAGTGTGGATCAATAGCATCGCCGCCATGATGAGAAGAACGATCACGCTGGCCGCCGTCGCCGGGGCCGTCGTGCTGGCGGCCCAGCTCCCCGCGTCCGCCACCTCCACCGCGTTGTTGCGCCTGCGCGGCGGGCTGACCCTGGAGATCCCGAGCTCCTGGCGCGTGTACGGGACCGCCGACCGGGTCCGGGTGGTGACCGGGGCCTGCGCCCGTCCCAACGGGGGCTACTTCCAGACCAGGTGCGACAGCTTCTGGGTGATGGGACCGAAGGCGCTCAGGACCGGGGGAGAGGGTTTCCGGCGCTACGACCCCACGCAGGGCCCGTACTACCCGGCGTCCGACGTGGTCCCCTGCGCGACCAACCCCAAGCACGGCCAGGTCATCGGCAAGGCGATCGTGGTCGGCTACCGCGACATCGGCGTCGCGCACAGGGCGCACTACCGGGTGTGGCCGGGCCGGTGCGTGTCGTACAGCGACGCCGAGCAGAAGTCGACGTTCAACCAGCGCGAGTGGTATCTGCCGAAGACGGGGATCCTGGTCGTCGACCAGTGGGCCACCCCCGGCCTGGCCGGGATCCTGAAGAACGCCACCTGGGACGGCTGACCGCCTCCGCGACCGGAGCTCCGGCTTGTCGGATCTCCGGTTATCCCGCCACCCGGAACCAGACCGATCCGCCCGCGTCGTCGCGGTGCGAACCCCACCCGGCCGCGACCGACTCCACCAGCCACAGCCCCCGCCCGCCGTCGTCGTCCGCCTCCGGCACGCGCACGGCGGGCGCGCTCGCGTCGGACCCGTCGTCGGTGACCTCCACGTGAACCGCACCGGGGAGACGGGCCACGTACACCCTCACCCGCCCGTCCGCCGTACGCCCGGAGTCGGAGTGAGTCACCGCGTTCGTGGCCAGCTCACTCAGCAGGAGCAGGACGTCGTCGAGCACCGGGACCCCGACTCGCCCGGCCAGCAGGTCACGCGCCCAGGCCCGAGCCTCCGGCACGGATTCGACCCGGCCGGGAAAGACCTTCTGCCACGCGCTGTACGGTCCGTCGCCGTGATGTCCAGGACAGCCACCCTCCTTCCCCGTGGTCTCCCTCTCGGACCTCACGCGGTCACCGCCGACACGATCATGTCAGCCGCGTTGTCGGCCTCCGCCCAGACCCATTCCCCGCGCTGCCACAGCCGCGCCCACCAGGGCCGCCAGACGAACGCCCATCCGCAGTAGCGCCGGACGACCGTGATCCTGACCAGTGCCGTGCCCGTCGCCGACCGGATCTCCAGGACCGGCTGCCCCGCCACCGGAAGGACCAGTGAACTGCACACGCCGAGTCCGTGCAGGTCCCAGCTCAACCGGGTCAGGTGCGCGAACCGCTCGCGCCGCTCGGCCGCCGTCACGCTTCCGTCCTCCGGGTGCCTCCGGCGAGCACGATCGAGGCGTGAAAGGTCGCCGTTCTGATCATTCATCACTCGTCTCGTCTCTGGTTTAAAGGCGCGGATCCGTTTCTTTTTCGTCCTGTCGAATCGAGAGGGCGTGTGCTTAGATTGCCCATGTGGCAGGTGAATTCATGGCCGGATTGGCACCTCGGAAGATGACCTGGAATGACGGGTGGGGGTTTCCCTATACCCGGGCCTGGAATAGCCGATAAGGCAAAAATCCGTTTTTCTCAGATTCGGGAGGAATGTGATGAGCGACGAGGTCCCCCTGGACCCGGGATCCCCCCGCGCGCGCTTCGCCGCCGAGATGCGCCGTCTGCGCGAGGCCGCGCAGCTCTCCCAGACCGCCGTGGCCTCACGCCTCGGCTGCACCCAGACCCAGGTGAGCCGCCTGGAAGGTGGCAGCCGCACCCCGTCGAAGTCCGACGCCGAACGACTGGACCTGCTCTTCGGTTCCAACGGCAGTACGTACTTCACAGATCTGCGCCAACACGTCGTCGCCCGCTACAGCGGCCCGGTCTGGTTCATGAGTTGGGCACAGGAGGTCGAGCCGTTCGCCCTCGTCCTGCGCTGGTGGGATCCGCTGCTCATTCCCGGCCTCCTGCAGACTGAAGCGTACGCCCGAACGATCTTCAAGCATGCCCCTCGGATCACCCCGGAGGAGATAGAGGAGCGGGTCAAGGGTCGGATGTTTCGTAAGAAAATCCTTGAAGGCGACAACCCCCCACTTTTTCTCGCCCTCATCGACGAAAGCGTGCTGTACCGTAACGTCGGCGGCTCCGAAGTAATGCGGGAACAGCTTGGCTACTTACTGGAGGTCGCCCAGCGTCCCTCCATCTCCATCCAACTCGTTGATCGGCTCTGCCTCTCCGGAGTGATGGGCGCTTTCATGATCGCGGAGCTTCCAGACGGGCAACCGGACGCGATTTATGCAGACTCTTCAGCGGAAGGACAAATTTCGGCCGACCCTAGCGTCGTAACCCCGATATGGAATCGCTATGAAGCAATACGTGGATGGGCTTATCCTGAGCACATGTCCCTCAAAATGATCGAGAAAGCGAGGCAGGAATGGATCTGAGTGTCGCGGTATGGCGGAAGTCATCGCTCTCCGGAGACAACGGTGCTCAGTGTGTCGAGGTCGCCGTCAACCTGCCCGGTGCTATCGCGGTTCGCGACAGCAAGGACCCTGATGGCGCCAAGCTGCTCTTCACTTCCGCCGGGTGGCAAGCTTTCGTTGGGGGCATCAAGTCCGGTGAGTTTGATCGCCTGGTCTGAATCCTCCGGGAACTTGGGTGCTGCCTACAGGAAGCGAGGAGAGATGGACCTGAGCGCCGCCGTATGGCGGAAGTCGTCGCGCTCCTCCGATAACGGGGGTCAGTGCGTCGAGGTCGCCACCAACCTGCCCAATGCGGTCGCGGTCCGTGACAGCAAGGACCCTCACGGTCCCAAGCTGCGCTTCACCCCCGCTCAGTGGCGGGCTTTCGTCGGTGGCGTCAAGTCCGGTGAGTTCGACCAACCGGCCTGATTGCGCTGGACCCAACTACACCTGCTGGCTCGCGGTTGACTCCTCCTACGTCCATGATTCGTGAGATCGGGCTCAGGCGTCATGGTCCGAACGGGTAGCGTCTGATCTTCAGGTGGGCACCGGCCTGCGGATGGGACCAACCGTGAAGAAGCTGATCGTCCGGCTCTGGAGGCTGACCAACGGCTCGCTCCAGTGGCGCATCAACTGGCTTCGGCACGCCACGTTCATGGTCGGTGTGACCGGCATCGTGCGTGACGAGGACGGCAACGTCCTCCTGCTGAAGCACCGTTTCTGGCCGGAGGGCAGGCAGTGGGGTCTCCCGACCGGTTACGCGAACAGGTCGGAGACCTTCGAGGACACGGTCTGTCGCGAAGTGCGGGAGGAAACCGGGCTGAAGGTCCACGTCGGAGAGCTGGTCCGGCTGAAGAGTGGTTACCGGTTGCGCCTGGAGGTGGCCTACGAGGCCGCGTTCGTCGGCGGCACGCTCAAGATCGACGATTTCGAGATCCTGGAGGCGAGGTGGTTCGCGCCGGACGACCTGCCGAAGGAGATGCAGGAGTCACATCGTCTTCTCGTCCGGCGCGAGTATCTCTAGCGTCCTGTGCCGGAAAGTCGGCCTCCGCCATTTCGCGGCGCGTCGAGAGAGGTCGGCTGTCGGCCGATCGACGATCTCGTTCGCTGTCCTTCGTCGTGACCCCGGGGTCAGGCGGCCGGCTCTTCGACGATGGAGTCGACCCGGTCGGGGTAGAAGGCGACGTGGTCCTTGATCTCGGCGACGGCCGGGTACGGCGACTCGTAGAACCACACCGCGTCCACCACCTGCTTGCCGTCCACCGTGACGGTGTAGTAACTCGCGTCACCCTTGAAAGGACAGTAGGTGGCGGTGTCGGTCCGTTCCAGCAGCGAGCGGTCGACGTCGGCGATCGGGATGTACTGCACCGGCGGGTACGCCGCCTCCCGCAGCGTCAGCGCGTGCTGCGAGTCGGCGACCACCCGGCCGCCCACCGAGACGACGATCCGGGCCGGGTTCGGCGTGATCGTGATCGGATGGCTGGGGCTGGGCTGCAGGATGGGCTTGTCGGTCATGGCGGAAACCCCTTTCTCTCACCCCCAGTCTGCCGGATCCCCGGATCGCGATGCCGCCCCCGCCCCCGGAGATCGGGGCAGCGGTCGAACAGAGGGCCCCGCATAGGCGGGGGAGACGGACTCGCGGTGCCCTCGGTGTGTCCTTTGCCGGGGTGCGCGTCGGTCCTCCTCGGCGGGAATGCGCCGGGCGTCCGGGCGGAGATGCCGCGCGTCCACAGGAGACGTAGTATCCGACAGCCGGACGACCGAGGCCGGTACGAGGAGTGACGTGAGCTTTGTTCTCGGAGCCTGGCTCGGGGCCGAACCGATCACCGCGCAGGAGGCCCTTCGCCGGTATCTCGTCTGGGACGAGGGCGACGCGGTGCCCGGTGAGCCGCGCCCGGAGGTGGCGGCCTTCTACGAGGAGCTGACGGCGGTCTTCCCCGACCTCACCGCCGACAACTACGGTGCCTCGCCGTGGTCCGAGCCGCTGACCGTGAGCGAGGACTTCGTGCTGATGAACGCGGTCTTCCCCCGCGCCGGAGAGGTGTGCCGCGTGGTGCTGGAAATGGCGCGGCGGCATCGGCTCGTGCTTTTCGAACCGTAGCTCTCCGCCGTCGCGGGCCGTGGTCCGCTTCATGAACGCGGGTGGCGAACCGTTGCTCCACCCCGGCCGCCGCTGGGATCCGCCGAGCGTGGCTCAGCGGATCAGTGAATCAGCGGATCACCGGGTCAATGAGTCAGCGGCTCAGCGGCTGACCGCGTCGACCGTGTCGGCCGCGCCCGCCGGGTCGGCCGGGCGCAGGAGGTCGAGGTCGGCGCGGCGGGGCAGGCTCTCCCAGTCGCCGTCGGCGGTGACGGCGAAGGCACCGGCGGCGCAGGCCGTGGCGAGGCGCCGCTCGGAGGTCGCCCCCGCGAGGGTCTCGGCGATCCAGCCCGCGGCGAAGGCGTCCCCGGCGCCCACCGGATCGAGCTCGACGACCCGGTACGGCTCCGCGTGCCGTACGGCGCCGTCGGAGAGCTCGATCGCGCCGAGGGCACCGCGCTTGATGAGGACGTGGCGCGGGCCGAGGGCCGACAGGGCTCCGGCCAGGGTGAGCGGGTCGTCGCCCTGGACGACCAGCCGGGCCTCGGCCTCGGTCGCGAACAGGACGTCCACCGAGGCGACGGTCTCCCGCAGCGCGGCGGACGCCTCGGCGGGGGTCCACAGGGCGCGGCGGTAGTTGATGTCCATCGACACCGTCACGCCCGCCGCGCGGGCCTCGGCGATCGCGACCCGCACCGCCTCCGCGGCGGACGCCGACAGCGCGAGCGTGATGCCCGTGACGTGCAGCACGCGCGCCGAGCGGATCAGCGAGACGTCCAGGTCGGAGGGGCGCAGCCGGGATCCGGCGCTCGCCGAGCGGTAGTAGCGTACGTCGACCATCTCGGTCGTACGCCTGCTCTTGATCATCAGACCGGTGGGCGCCTCGGGGTCGACCCGCATCCCCCGAACGTCGACGCCCTCACCGGCCAGCGTCGAGCGCAGCAGCTCCCCGAACTCGTCGGCGCCCACCCTGCCGATCCAGGCCGCGCGCCCGCCGAGGCGGGAGACGCCGATGGCCACGTTCGACTCCGCGCCGCCCACGCCGAGCCCGAAGTCGCGGGCGTGCCTGAGCGGGCCGGTGCGCCGCGCGGTGAACAGCGCCATGCTCTCACCGAGCGTTACCAGATCAGTCATGGAGAACGGTTCCTTTGGGAGTCAAGGGGACGTGCCCGGCTTCACAGGGTGTCGTGACGGGCTTACGGAGCTGCCGGAGGTTGCCCGGTCTCGTGGGTCGGTGACGAACCGGTGGTGCCGCCCGGGGGTCCTCAGGCTCGCGGAGCCGCCGGAGGTGCCCGGCCTCTCCGATCATCGAGTCGACCCGAGCTTCCTGGAGATGCGCAGGGCCGTCTCGGCCACCAGGGGGCCCAGCTCCCGTACCCGCGTGGCGGTGATCCGGGAGGTGAGGCCGGAGATGGAGATCGCCGAGGTGGCGGCGTCGTTGTGGTTGAAGATCGGCGCCGCGACGCAGCGCACCTCGGGCTCGTTCTCGCGGTCGTCGACCGAGTAGCCCCGCTGCCGGATCCGGCCCAGCTCGGCGCGCAGCCGCGCGGCGTCGGTGATGGTGTACCGGGTGACGTGCGGCATCCCGGCGGCCACGATCTCCTCGACGGCCTCCTCCGGCTGCCAGGCGAGGATCGCCTTGCCCACGGCGGTGCGGTAGACGGGGGTGCGGCTGCCGATGCGCGAGGCCATCCGCACGTTGGTCTCGTTCTCGACCTTGTCGATGTAGACCACGTCGGGCGGGTCGTAGACCACGAGATGGACGGTCTCCCTGACCTCCGTCATCAGCCGGTGCGACTCCTCGGCGGCCACCGTTCGCAGGTCGAGGGTGGCCAGGTACGCCTGCCCGAGGTGGAGGGCGCCGCTGCCCAGCCGGTAGGCGCCGCTCCTGCGGTCGCGCTCCAGGAGCCTGGCCTCGATGAGCGGGGCGGCGAGCCGGAGCACCGTGCTCTTGGACAGGCCGAGCGCCTCGGCGAGCCGGGTGAGGGAAAGACCGTGGCCCGCGCCCGCGTGGTCGCGTACGTGCGCGAGGACGGCGAGAGCGCGCCGGAGCGAGGCCGACTGGTTGCGTTCCGGAGCGGGCTCACTCATCGCGGCTTCCCATTGTGATCCTGCAATCGAATACCTGGTCAAGGTAGGCGAGTACACCGCCCTCCGGCCACTTTGCAGCACAACGTTCTGCACTGCACAACAAATCGGCACCCCACTTCCCGTGGCGGGCGAGGCTTCCTAAGGTCTGCCGCCAACGGGAGGAGACGCTTTTGAAGATCCTGAACGTGGCCGTGGCGGGTGTGGCCCTGCTGGCCCTCGCCGCGTGCGCGCCGTCCACCGCCCCGGCCACGGGCGGTGGCGACGAGAAGTCCGGGACCCTGAGGGTCTGGCTCTTCGACGAACCCAACCGCGCTCCCAAGGAGAAGGTCGTGGGGGAGGCGATCAAGGAGTTCACCTCGGCCAACGCGGGGGTGAAGGTCGAGGTCACCTACATCCCGACGACCCCCGCCAGACACGAGAGGTTCAAGGGCGCCTTCAACGACCCGGCCAGCGCTCCCGACGTCGCCGAGTACGGCAACACCGACCTGGCCGAGTACGCCGCCGCGGGCGGTTTCGCCGACCTGAGCGCCGACTTCGCGAACTGGCCGGACGCCAAGGACGTCGGCACCGACCTGCTCGGCTCCGCGACCGTGGACGGCAAGGTCTACGGCCTGCCGTGGTACATCGGCATCCGGGCCCTCTACTACCGCACCGACGTCTTCGAGGAACTCGACCTCAAACCGCCCACGACGGTCAAGGCCCTGACCGAGGCCGCCCGCGCGATCCGCAAGGCGAAGCCCGACCTGTACGGCGTCGCCGTCGGCGGCGAGTACACCTTCGGCGCGCTCCCCTTCGTCTGGGACGCCGGAGGCGACGTCGAGAGCCTCGACAGCGAGGCATCCCGCAAGGGGGTGAAGGCGTACACCGACCTGCTCGCCGACGACAACTGCCCGCCGCAGGCGTGCGCGAGCCTCACCGGCGGCAAGACCGTCGAGCTGTTCGCCAGCGGCAAGGCCGCGATGGGCATCCTGGGCAACTTCAGCAGGTCCGCGGTGGACGCGGGGGCCGCCGCGGGCAAGTACGCGGTCGTACCGCTGCCGGGCACGAAGGAGGGGTCGGTCGCCCCGGCCTTCTCCGGCGGCAACAACCTCGGCGTCATGAAGAACAGCGGGCACCGCTCGCTGGCGTTCAAGTTTCTGCAGCTGCTGGGCGGCAAGGCGTACCAGGCCAAGATGTACCAGGCCATGGGCAACCTGCCCACGCTGACCTCCGCGCGGGACGAGATCGCGGCCTCGGACCCCTTCCTCAAGCCGTTCCTGGAGACCGTCGCGGCGGGTACCCGCTTCGTGCCGATCGACCCGGCCTGGGTGAAGATCGACAACCAGAAGGTCATCCCGACCATGCTGCAGAAGATCGCCACCGGGCAGTCCACCGTCGAGCAGGCGACCGAGGAGGCCGCCACGGCGGTGAAGGCGGCGTTCGGCCGGTCATGACCGGCGCCGTCGAGAGCCCGGCGGATCCGGGGAGGCGACCATGACCGATACAACCGCGATCCCGGCAGGCCCGGGGAACCAGTCATGACCTTCGCGGATTCAGGGGCACGGTCATGAGCGCCACCGGCACTACCACGACGGCGGCCCCCGGGATCGGGGGCCGCCGGGCGGCAGCGCGCCCGGGGCGCGGGCTCAGGCCGTGGCTCTACCTGCTGCCCTCCGCGGCCGTGCTGCTGCCGCTCTTCGGCTACCCGATCTACATGCTCGGCCTGCTGTCGGTGTTCGACTACCGGCAGGCCCAGGTCAGCGGGGGAGAGCCGACGAGGTTCGTCGGCTTCGAGAACTACGCGACGCTCCTGGGCGACCAGCGCTTCTGGTCGGTGCTGGCGCAGACCGTGGTGTTCGCCGCGGCCCTGGTGGTCGCGACCCTCGCCGTCGGCGCGAGCCTGGCCGTCGTGCTCACCAGGGCGGGCCGGGTGCCCCGGCTGCTGCTGTCGCTGGCGGCGATGGCCGCCTGGGCCGCGCCCGCCATGACCGGCTCGACGGTCTGGATGTTCCTCTTCGACGCCGACCTGGGCCTGGTCAACCAGGTCCTCGGCATCGAGGGCTACAACTGGTTCTACGACAAATGGGTGACCTTCGGGATCGTCGGCGCCACGGTGGTCTGGCACTCCTTCCCCTTCGTCATGGTGACCCTCTACGCCGGGATCCAGGCCGTCCCGGTCTCCGTCCTGGAGGCGGCCTCCCTGGACGGCGCCTCCGCGTGGAGCTCGTTCTGGCGGATCGTCGTGCCGATGCTGCGACCGCTGATCACGATCGTGGTCATCCAGTCGATCATCTGGGACTTCAAGATCTTCACGCAGATCTACGTGATGACCAACGGCGGCGGGATAGCGGGACAGAACTCGGTGCTCAACGTCTACGCGTACCAGACGGCGTTCGGCTCCTCGGAGTACGGGCTCGGCGCGGCGATCGGCGTCGTCATGACCCTGATCCTGCTCGCGGTCACCCTCTTCTACATCCGCGCCCTCTACCGTACGGGGGAGAGACTGTGAGCGGGTCCCGCACGGCCGCCAACGTCGTGGCGCTGGTCGCCGCGTTCGTCACCCTCTTCCCGATCTACTGGATGGTGCTCTCGGCGCTCAAGCCCACCGGGGAGATCCAGTCGCTGGAGGCGCGCCCGTGGACCCTGGCGCCGACCCTCGACCACTTCCAGCGGGTGCTCGGCGGTGAGAACTTCGGCCGCTACCTCCTCAACAGCCTGGGCGTCGCCCTCGCGGTCGTCGTGCTGTCCGCGCTGGTGGCCTTCCTCGCCGCGGTCGCGGTCACCCGGTTCCACTTCCGGTTCCGTACGACCGTGCTGATCATGTTCCTGGTGGCGCAGATGGTGCCGGTGGAGGCGCTCACCATCCCGCTGTTCTTCCTCGTCCGCGACCTCGGCGCGGTGGTGCCCGGGGTGGGACTCAACACCCTGGGCTCGCTCGTCCTGGTCCACCTGGCGTTCTCACTGCCGTTCGCCATCTGGATGATGCGGGGGTTCGTGGCCGCGGTGCCCGAGACGCTGGAGGAGGCCGCGATGATCGACGGTGCGAGCCGGCCGGTGATCCTGTGGCGGATCGTCTTCCCCCTCGTCGCGCCGGGACTGGTCGCCACGAGCGTCTTCTCGTTCATCACCGCCTGGAACGACTTCATCTTCGCCAGGACCTTCATCATCTCGGCCAGGGACAACCAGACGCTGCCCGCGGCCCTGCTGGTCTTCTTCAAGCCCGACGAGAACGACTGGGGCGGCATCATGGCGGCCTCGACGCTCATGACCATCCCCGTGCTGATCTTCTTCGTCGCCGTCCAGCGCAGGCTGGTCGCCGGGCTGGGCGGGGCGGTGAAGGACTGACACCCGCCCGGCTCCGTTCCTCCCCGTACCGATAATTTTTGCCTGGACCAGGACAGAACTGTCACTCGGGATGGTTGACAGGCCAAAATTGGTCCGTGGTCAGGATCGGATCGGTAGAGATGAGCGATTGGGAGAGTGGGCAACTTCCGCCAGTGCTGGGCCAGCTGTTCGCCGACGGAGCCGACAGAACAGGCGGAGCCGATGGAGCAGGCGGGAGCGAAGGGGGCGGCGGGAGTGCGGGCCGGAGGCTCTCGGTGGAGCTGCCACCGGGAGACGTGGTCTGGCCCGACCCCGGTTACGCTCAGCTCGCGGTCCGTCGCCGTCCGGCGTTCTGGCTCAGCGAGGTGGCGGTCTCCGGCGAGTACTGGGCCCGGTTGAGGGCCCAGCACGGCCAGTCGGGCCTGTGGCCGGTCCTGCTGGAGGACTCCGTCCAGCCCTGGTCGGCCGGTCAGATCGCCCCGGACACCGCCGGTCAGATCGACAACTACCACGCAGCCGCGTTCATGGCCGAGGTGTGGTCCGACTGGATCGCCAGGGCCAACCTCGACCAGCTCGAACTGCTCGACCCCTTCGGGCCCGAGTGCCCCGGCCCGGCCCCGTCGGGGAAACTCGCCGCCGACCCCGGCGTGGTCGCCGACTGGTACGCCGGGCTGGTGGCCGAGCGCAGGACCCCGCTCGGGCTCGTCGCGGTCGAACGCGGGGCCGACGCCCTCGCCGTCATGGGCTGGCAGGGCGCGCTGAACCACAACGAGTGGATGGTCCCGCTCGCGGCCGTCGTGCGGAGCTGGGAGGACAGGTTCGGGGTGCGGGTGGTCGGCATGGGCTTCAACACCCTCGACCTCAGCGTCGCCGCGCCCCCGACGACCTCCGAGCACGCCCTGCACGTCGCCGCCGAACACTGGACGTTCTGCCCCGACAGCATCATCCAGGGGGCTGGGAACCTCATCGACTACGCCGAGCAGATCAAGGGCAGGAACGCCTGGTCGTTCTGGTGGGACTGACCGGCCCGGGTTGACCCGCGCGGGTCTCCGGGGTGCCTGCGGAGAGCGTGGCCTCCGGACTCGCCTCCGTGTGAGTCTCCGGGGCGTCTGCGGGGAGTGCGGCGTCCGGGCTCGTCTCCGGGGCGTTTACCGGGTGTGCCGTGTCTGCGGGGAGCGCGGTGTGCGGATTCCCCCGCGCGGGTCTCCGGGCACGGGTGCCCCGGGATGAATTCCGCGATCGGCGTGGCATTCGTGCTGGTAGGGCGGGCGTTGGCCTGGCGGGGTGATCGATGAGGCTTTCTTGAAGCTTGTAGGTAGATCTTCTGGGGTTTTCATGGTGTTTGCTTTGCTTTGTCCGGTTTGGGCAGTAGTGTCCACTGTTATCGGTTGGCGACCTGCCCTTCACAAGAGGGAGCGGCCGGCCGACGTCGAATCCCGAGGGCCCGCCGGGCCCCGGAGCCGGGGAACCACTTTTCCGGGGTGAATCCGCCGCGAGCGCGCGGCGGTAGGGCAACTCCACCGCCCGAACCCGTCAGCTAACCCGGTAGACGAGATGGAGAGGAGATCCCCTCATGGATCACCGCGTCACCACGTCGGTGCACCCCCTGTCCGCGCCGACCACCTGAACTTTCCCCCCGACCTCGCCGCCGCGCCTGATCGCGGCATCTTCAGGACCGTGCTCCGCGTAGCGATCGGCTGAATCGGCCGATCCGGCTACGCCCCTTTTCCGACGAGCGCGTCCCCGCCGGTGCACCCCTTCGGCGTTCGCATCCGGCCGCCCCGTTCCCTCGTGAAAGAGCCATTTCTCCATGCACCCCTTCTTTGGTCTGCACAAGTTTGGTTTGCACAAGAACAGCCTGAGCAAGCATCTCCCGGGTAACAACGTCCCCCTCAAGCGCGGCCTCGTCGCCGCCACCCTCGTCGGTGCGAGTGTTCTCACCTCCGTCGGCGTCGCCTCGGCGCTTCCGGCCCACGCCCTGGCGGCCCCCACCCGCCTCGCCGCCGACCCCGCGGTCGGCGCGCCGGCCGGCTCCGAGGCCGTCCTCCTCCAGGGGTCGACCACGGCCTCCTACTTCTGGGACGACTCCTCCGGCCGGGCCGGTGACACCGGACTGCCCGCCAGCGGCAAGCCGATGCAGAAGGGCATGATCGCCAGCCCGAGCTGGCCCCTGCTCACCGAGGGCTACATTCTCTACAAGGGCAAGAAGGCGAAGTTCTTCGTCGGCGACCGCGGTCCGGGCAACCCCTCGAACCAGGGCATCATGGTCGACATCGACGCCAAGACCTTCGCCGACCTGACCGGCGGCACGTTCAACTCCAGCACGCTCGGCGTGGACGGCAACGGTGGCATGGGCCACATCGACATCCAGTACGTGGTCACCAAGTGGGGCGACGGCACGGGGATCAAGAACCACCCCGTGGCGTTCTCCACCGGAGCCTGGGGTCGCAGGGACACCAGCCCGGCCAAGCCGCCGACGACCGTCTTCGCCATGGCGAGGCGGCTGGGGATCGGTCTGGGGACCCAGCTGGTGAGCGCCGAGGCGCGGCCGTGGATCGGCAAGCCCAAGGTCATGGTCGAGCCCGCCTCCGCGCACGCCTCGGCCGCCGGTATCCGCGCCGCGGAGCTCGGTGCCGGGAAGAACTGACCTCGCTCTCCGTGGGGAGCGGCCCGAGGAATGACCGATCCGCTCACGTGCGCTCGTGAAGGCCGGGGCGGGTCCGATGAAGGACCGCGGCCCGCTCGCACGGGGCGGTCCTGAGGCACCGGTGGGGACCACCCCGCCGGTGTCGCGTTTCTCCCCAAATGGCATTCTGTCCCGCACAAACAGTACGGATGGTGGGAGTGCCATGACTCTGCGAGCCCCGGCGAACGGCATCGAGATCGCCTACGAGATCTTCGGCTCTCCGGAGGCTCGCCCCCTCCTGCTGATCACGGGCCTCGGCTGCCAGATGATCCAGTGGGACGACAGGTTCTGCGAGCTGCTCGCGGACCGAGGCTACCGCGCGGTGCGCTTCGACAACCGCGACAGCGGAGAGAGCACCCACCTGGACGAGGCGGGGACGCCCGCCCTGGACGGGAGCGGGGAGGTCCCCTACCTGCTGGACGACATGGCCGACGACGCCGCCGGGCTGCTCGACGCGCTCGGCTGGGACACCGCCCACGTGGTCGGCCTCTCGATGGGCGGGATGATCGCGCAGTCACTCGCGATCCGCCACCCGCACCGGGTGCGCAGCCTCACCTCGATTCTGTCCACCCCGAGCCCGCAGGCCGCCCTGCTGACCGATCCGGACGTGCTCATGCCCGCCTTCACGCCCGACCGCGAGAGCGCGGTCCGGCGGGCCCTCGACAACTGCGCCGCCGTCGGCTCGCCCGGCTACCCGTTCGACCGGGAGTGGAACGCCGAGATCGCCGGGGTGGGCTACGACCGGTCGTACGATCCGGCGGGTACGGCGAGGCAGGTGGCCGCGATCATGGCCTCCGGTGACCGCGCGCCCCGGCTCAGGGAACTCGCGATTCCGGCTCTCGTGCTCCACGGGGAGGACGACCCGCTCGTCCCCCTGCCCGCCGGGGTCGCCACGGCCGACGCGATTCCCGGGGCCCGGCTGATGACCTTCCCCGGCATGGGCCACGACCTGCCCGCCGAACTCTGGCCCACCTTCGTCGACGCGATCGACGAGCTCACCACCTCCGCCGACTCGGGACGGTGACCTCCGGCGCGTTCGTCACCGCCCTTCCCGGACGGTGACCTCCGGTACGCTCGCCACCGACCTTCTCCGTACGGTGACCTCCGCCACGCCCGCCGATTTCTCCTCAGATGGGCCCCGGTGCGGTCCGCGCCTCCCGGGGCGCGGACCGCACCGGAGGATCAGACTTCGAGCTTCTCCTCGAAGTTATCCATCCCGAGTGGAAATCAACCGGTTAGGTCATCGGCGATGAGTGCCTTTTCGTCCGGCTTGAAAATAAGAATGTTCTTCACGTAGGAATTCACCGCGGCGGGCAGGCCGACGTCGTTCCCGGCCTCCTCCGACATGTACCAGCGGTGGTCGAGCACCTCGTGGAAGAACTGGGCGGGCTCCAGCTTGCCGCGCATCTCCTGCGGCACGGCCTGCACCGTGGGCTGGAAGACCTCGGCGAGCCAGCGGTGGGCCACGATCGCCTCGTCCTCGTGGCGGAGGCCGTGCGACACGCGGAAGGAGTCGAGGTCGTTGAGGAGGCGCCTGGCCTGGTTCTCCTCCACGTCCAGGCCGGTCAGCCGCAGCAGCCTGCGCTGGTGGTGCCCGGCGTCCACGACCTTGGGCCGGACGATGAGCCGCCCGGTGCCCGCCTTGCGGCGGACCATCATCTCCGCGACGTCGAACCCCAGGGAGTTCAGCCGGCGGATCCGCTGGTCGATCATGTGCCAGTCGACCTCGTCGATGATGTCGTCGGAGGTGAGCTCGCCCCACAGGCGGTGGTAGCGCCGGACGACCGAGTCGGCGATCTGCTCGGGGTCGATGGAGGGGTGCAGCAGCTCGCCCGCCTCCAGGTCGAGCATCTCGCCGAAGATGTTGGTGTGCGCGACGTCGATGTCGTACAGCCGCTGGCCCTCGCTGATCATGGGGTGCAGCTCGCCGGTCTCGGCGTCGACCAGGTAGGCGGCGAAGGAGCCCGCGTCCCGGCGGAACAGGACGTTCGACAGCGAGCAGTCGCCCCAGTAGAAGCCGCTGAGATGCAGCCGTACGAACAGCACGGCCAGGGCGTCGAGGAGCCGGTTGAGCGTCTCCGGCCGGACCGTCCCCGACATGACCGCGCGGTAGGGCAGGGAGAACTGCAGGTGCTGGGTGATGAGCGCCGAGTCGAGCGGCTCGCCGTCCGCGCCGGTCCGCCCGGTGACCACGGCCACCGGCTCGACGGACGGGGTGTCCAACCGGCTCAGGTCCCACAGCAGGCGATACTCACGCTTGGCGTAGTACTCGCTGATCTCCTTGATCGCGTACACCTTGCCCGACAGGCGGGCGAAGCGCACCACGTGCCGGGAGATGCCGCGGGGCAGCGAGACCAGGTGGTGCTCGGGCCACCGCTCCAGCGGGACGTCCCAGGGCAGGCGGATGAGGTCCGGATCGCTCGGGGCGCCGGTGAGCTGGAGGGGCATGGGGTCAGTCCTCGCGGCGGGGGAAGGTGGGCGGGTCGAGGGCGCGCCGGACCACCGCGGCGAGCTGCTCCTCGGTGAGCACCCGGGGCTCGCCGACGCTCCTGGCCCGGACGTAGACCTCGCAGAGCCACTCCAGCAGCCGGGTCGCCTCGAAGGCCCCGTCCAGGTCGTCGCCGATCGTGACCCCGCCGTGGTTGGCCATCAGCGCGGCACGCCTGTCCTTGAGTGCGGCCCTGACGGAGGCGGCGAGCTCGGGGGTGCCGTAGGTGGCGTACTCGGCGACCCTGACGGTCCCGCCGAGCAGCAGGACGTTGTAGTGGATCGGCGGCAGCTCGTTCATGGTCGTGGCGACCACGGTGCCGAAGACGGAGTGGGTGTGCACGACGGCGCCGGCGCCGGTGGTCGTATAGACCGCCAGGTGCATGGGGGTCTCCGACGAGGGCCGCAGGTCGCCCTCGACGAGGTGTCCCTCGATGTCGACGACCGGGCATGCCTCCGGCTCCAGCCGGTCGAGGGCGACGCCGCCGGGTGTCACGGCGACCAGATCGCCCGCGCGAACGCTGAGATTTCCCGCGGTCCCGACGACCAGTCCGGTTGTGGCGGCCCGGTGGCCGTACTCACACAGCAGGCGGCGCTGCTCGGCCAGCAACATGTCCTCAAAAGTAGGGGGTTGCGGTACCGGGCGGCAAACCCTCATTATCTGGTCTAGACCGGTTGTTGCTCATCGATGACCGGAGAGCATAGTTCCTTTACCTCTCCGTGGACCGTTAGTCAATGGTTTACGGGGAAATATCAGCTACTATGTGCCGTTCTGTCATTGGATTGCACTTCCCTGGCGTTTGGTTTCTACCAGATATGTCGCAAGGACATCACGGCTCGGTCTAGACCGGATACGAGCCCTTGACGGTGGACTCCGGGGGTACGTACCTTCGGGCAAACGTTTAGGAAACTTTCCTAATTGATCCCCCGTTCAGGAGGGTTACATGTCCACATCGGCCGGTACGCCCGGAGATATCACTCGGCGGCAGATGCTCCGCCGGATCGGCATGACCGCTCTGATCGCCGGCCCCGGCGGCGGGCTGCTCACCGCCTGCGCCACCGGTGGCACGACCCCCGCGGCCCCGGCCTCGGCGGCCCCCTCGGCGGGTGGCGCGGTCTCCGCGACGAACCCGTTCGGCGTCGCCGCCGACGCGCCACTTGAGGTCGTCATCTTCAAGGGCGGCCTGGGCGACAGCTACGCGACCGAGATCCACGAGCCGCTGTACAAGAAGGCGTTCCCGCAGGCCCAGATCAAGCACGTCGCCACCCAGAAGATCGCGCAGACCCTGCAGCCGAGGTTCATCGGCGGCGACGTCCCCGACATGATCGCCAACTCCGGCACCGACCTGATGGACAACGGAGCCCTGCAGCAGGAGGGCCAGCTCCTGGAGCTCACCGAGCTGTGGGACGCCCCCTCGATCGACGACCCGAGCAAGAAGGTGCGCGACATGGTCGCGCCGGGCACCGTCGAGTCGGGCCTCATCGACGGCAAGCCCTACCTGATGAACTACGTCTTCTCCGCGTACGGCCTCTGGTACGACTCCGCGCTGTTCGAGAAGAACGGCTGGACCCCGCCGAAGACCTTCGACGAGTTCAAGACCTTCGCCGAGACGGCCAAGGCGGCGGGCATCACCCCCTTCGCGTACGCGGGCAAGAACGCCGCCTACTACGCGTACTGGATGATCCTCATCTCCGCCGCGAAGATCGAGGGCAACCAGATCCTGATCGACGTCGACAACCTCGTCGACGGGGTCTGGCAGCGCGACTCCATGAAGCAGTCCGCCGCGGCCTGGGCCGAGATCGCCAAGTACATGGACAAGTCCTTCGAGGACAAGGAGCACACCCAGGTGCAGCTCCAGCAGAACCAGGGCAAGGTCGCCCTGTACCCCTCCGGCTCCTGGCTGGAGAACGAGCAGAAGGCCCAGACCCCGGAGACCTTCAAGTACGCGCTGACGCCCACCCCCAGCGTCACCGCGGCCGACAAGATGCCGTTCGAGGCCATCCGCGCCGCCGCCGGTGAGGCCTACATCGTCCCCGCCAAGGGCAAGAACCCCAAGGGCGGCCTGGAGTACCTGCGCATCATGCTCTCCAAGGAGGGCGCGCGGGGCTTCACCGAGAAGTCGGGCAACATCACCGTGGTGACCGGTGCCGCCGACGGCCTGGAGCTGACGCCCGGCAACGCGAGCCTCAGCGCCGCGCAGACCGCAGCCGGCCAGAACATCGTCACCTTCAGCAACTTCGAGAACTGGTACAAGGAGTTCGAGACCGAGCTGCGCAGGCAGACCAACGCGCTCCTGTTCGGCCGCATCTCCGCCGACGAGTTCTGCGAGAAGGTGCAGGCGGCGGCCGACAAGACCAAGGCCGACTCGTCCATCACCAAGCAGAACCGGACGGTGTAGTTCCCGATGCGGCAGGGCAAGTATCCGTTCATCGTCGGCTTTCTCGCCGCGCCCGTCCTCCTCTACGTGGTCTTCGTGATCAGCCCGTACATCCAGGCTTTCTACATCTCGCTGACCGACTGGAAGGGCATCTCGGCGGCCCCCCGGTTCATCGGTCTGGAGAACTTCACGAGGCTCTTCGACGACGAGGTCTTCTGGGCCGCGGTGCGTCACCACGGTGTCCTGTTACTTGTCATGCCGCTGGTCACGATCGTGATCGCCCTGTTCTTCGCCTTCCTGCTCAACCTGAGCGGCGGGCAGCGGGGCGGCCAGATGACCGGGCTCTGGGGCTCGAAGGTCTACCGTGTGATCTTCTTCCTGCCCCAGGTCCTGGCCGTGGCCATCGTCGGCGTGCTCTTCCAGACGATCTACCGCTCGGACGAGACCGGTGTGATCAACAGCCTGCTGGGCAAGATCGGCATCGACCCGGTCGGCTGGCTCATCAACCCGGACATCGCGCTGCTGTCGATCATCGGCGTGATGGTCTGGCAGGCCGTCGGCTTCTACGTGGTCCTGTTCTCGGCCGGTATGTCCTCCATCCCCAAGGACGTGTTCGAGGCCGCCGCGCTGGACGGCGCGGGCCGGTTCACCCTGTTCTTCAGGATCACCCTGCCGATGCTGTGGGACACCATGCAGGTCGCCTGGGTCTACCTCGGCATCGCCGCCTTCGACGCCTTCGCCCTGGTCCAGGTCCTCTCGGTCGACCGGGGCGGGCCGGACAACTCCACGACGGTGCTGCCGCTGGAGATCTGGCGCACGGCGTTCAACTTCTCCAAGTTCGGCTACGCGTCGGCGATGGGCGTGGCGCTGTTCTTCATGGCCATCACGTTCGCCGCCCTCACCCTGCGGGTGACCCGGCGCGAGAGGATCGAGTTCTGATGGCCACGGACACGGCTCGCAAGCCCACCTCCCGTCTCTCCGCCCCCGCGCCCGTCAGGCGCCGGGGGAGGAATCCGCTCGGAGCCTTCGGCGCGCTGTCCCACGTCGCGCTGCTGGTCTGGGCACTCCTGATCATCGGCCCGATCGTCTGGACGTTCCTGGCCGCCTTCAAGACCAACGCCGAGATCTTCGGGGACGCGATCACCCTTCCGGCCTCGTTCGGCTGGGACGCCTGGGGCCGGGCCTGGGAGAAGGCCCACATCGGCCAGTACATGCTGAACACCATCTTCGTGGTGGCGTGCAGCACGGCGGGCACCATGCTCCTGGGCTCGATGGCCGCGTACGTGCTGGCGCGCTACACCTTCCCCGGCAACAGGGTGATCTACTTCCTGTTCGTGTCGGGCATGACGTTCCCGGTCTTCCTCGCGCTGGTCCCGCTGTTCTTCGTGGTGAAGAACCTCGGCCTGCTCGACACCCACCTCGGCCTGATCCTGGTCTACATCGCCTACTCGCTGCCGTTCACCGTCTTCTTCCTGTCGGCGTTCTTCAAGACGCTGCCCACCTCGGTGGCCGAGGCGGCGATGATGGACGGCTGCTCGCACACCCGGACGTTCTTCCAGATCATGGTGCCGATGGCCAAGCCGGGCCTGATCAGCATCACGATCTTCAACATCCTGGGCCAGTGGAACCAGTACCTCCTGCCGATCGTGCTGCTCACCGGCAGCGTCGAGAACAAGTGGGTGATCACCCAGGGGGTCGCCAACATCTCCACCAGCGCCGGGTACGAGGCCGACTGGCCGGGCCTGTTCGCCGCGCTGAGCATGGCCATCATCCCCGTCATGATCGTTTACATCATCTTCCAGCGCCAGATCCAGTCGGGTCTGACCTCCGGCGCCGTCAAATGACCGCATCCGGTCAAACGAAGAGTTCCGGCGAGTAATCCCAGGGGCGTCGTCAGGAGTCGTTCATATTCGGAACGACTCCTGTCCCCTCTCCGCGGAGAACCCGACACATGGCCCACCCCGACCAGGATTTCCCCTTCCCCTTCTTCGGCGCGGGGGAGGCGAGTTACTACATGTGGGCCGAGGTGCACGTACGCTTCGCCCGGCAGCCCAGCACCTCCCAGCGCGCGGTCATCGTCGACACCGTCCCGGTGCCCCTGCGCGGCGCGCTCGACTGGTGCGAGGGACGCCAGCTGATGGTGGCCAGCGGCCTGTTCCTGCACGGCACCGTGGTCCACTCCTACCCGGCCGCCGACGGCGAGACCGACCGCATCGGCGACGACGGCTGGCTGTACGCCGCCCCCTCCAGGATCGCCGCGCTCAACGCCGACATCGAGAGATGGCTGCTCCGCATCAACCAGGAGTGCCCGATCCTGGCCGCCTACCGCGCCGAAGACCCCGACAGCGGCGGCACCCGCCTGTCGGAGTGGCACGAGTGGAGCCTCGCCCGGCTGCCCGGCCTCCTGCCCGAGCTGGAGCCCCTCCTCGACCAGGCCAGCCACGCCACCGCGATGGCCCAGGGCGTCATGGCGATGGCCCGGCGCGCCGGAAGCCTGCCCAGGCTTGGCGTCTTCGCCGGAGACATGATCTCCTGGGAGGATGAACCTGCTTGACGACTCCACGGTGGAGGAGCGGCTGACCGGCCTGCCCGAGTGGCGGCGCGAGGGCGACGAGATCCGCCGTACGATCACCGCCACCGACTTCCCGACCGCGATCCGCGTCGTGGACGAGATCGCGGTGGAGGCCGAGAAGCTCGACCACCACCCCGACATCGACATCCGCTGGCGCACCCTCCACCTGGCGCTCAGCACGCACAGCGCGGGTGGCCTGACGGAGCTCGACTTCACCCTGGCCGCCCGCATCGACGAGATAGCCTCGGCCAACGCCTGAACCTCATGGGTGACCCCGGACGCATACGGCGGGAGTTCGACCGGACGCCGTCCTCGCCCCTCATGGAGCTCGACGACCCCCGGCTCTCCCGCGCGGGCGTACGCGTGATCCTGAAGCGCGACGACCTGACCCACCCCCTCCTGCCGGGCAACAAGTGGCGCAAGCTCAAGTACAACCTGGCGCGGGCCGCCGAGCTGGGCCACGAGACCCTGCTGACCTTCGGCGGCGCGTACTCCAACCACGTGCGGGCCGTCGCCTCGGCCGGGGCCCGCTTCGGGTTCCGGACCGTCGGCGTCATCCGGGGCGAGGAGCACCTGCCGCTCAACGAGGTCCTCGCCTTCGCCACGGGCTCGGGGATGCGGCTGGCCTACCTGGACCGCGCCACCTACCGCGCCAAGGACACCGCGCCCGTCGTCGAGGAGCTCCGCCGGGAGTTCGGCCGGTTCTACCTGCTGCCCGAGGGCGGCAGCAACGAGCGGGCCGTCCGCGGCTGCGCCGAACTCCCCGGGGAGATCGGCGTGCCGTTCGACGTCGTGTGCTGCCCCGTCGGCACCGGGGGCACGCTCGCGGGCATCGCCGCCGGGCTGGCCGAGGGCCAACGGGCCCTGGGCTTCTCCGTCCTGCGGGGAGGGCGGTTCCTGGCCGACGTCGTCGCCGGGCTCCAGACCGCCGCCTACGGCGAGGTGTCGGCCAACTGGACGATCGAGTACGACTTCCACGCCGGGGGTTACGCCAGACGCGGCCCCGAACTCGACGCGTTCGCCGACGACTTCGCCCACCGGCACGGGATGTCGCTCGACCGGATCTACGTGGCGAAGATGATGTGGGGCCTCTTCACCCTGGCCGAACGCGGGGCCTTCCCCCGCGACACCACGGTCGTCGCCGTCGTGACGGGCCCGATGGCAGCGGACCCTCCCGCTCCGCCCCGCCCGGCCTCCCGTCCCTGACCCTTCCCCGCGTGCCGTGGATCTCCGGGGTGGCGTGGCCGGGAGCGGTCAATACCGAGCGTGGTCACATGATTACTCGATATGGTGGGCGCTGCTCTTCTCCGGCCCGGTCAAGGAGATCGTGGATGCGCATTCTGGGAGTTCTCGCCGCCGTCGCCCTGCTCTGCGCGGGCTGCGGTGAGCAGGTCGCCGCAACCCACCCGGCAGGGCACGGTCCGAGCGCCGGGGCGGCCACCACCCCGGGCGCCCGCGAGATCCGCCTCGGCGGGGGCGGCACGTTCACCGGTCCCGCGCCGCGCGCCTCCGCCATCGTCTACGACACCGCGCTGGTGCCGCCCAGAGCCTCGGCGCGGGTCACCGTGGAGTCGGGGGCGGTGCTCGCCACCGCCACGGTGAGCGTCAAGGGCATGCTTCCCGGGCGCACGTACGGGGCACATTTGCACGTCAACGCGTGCGGTTACCAGCCGGAGGACGCCGGGCCGCACTACCAGCACTCCCACACCCACGCCAGCGCCGAGAACGAGGTCTGGCTCGACTTCACCACCGACCTCCGGGGCGACGCCACCGCGACCACCACCCAGGACTGGGCGCTCGTCCCCGGGCGGCTGCCCCGGTCGCTCGTGATCCACGCCGAGCCCACCCGCACCGCCGGTGCCGAGGCCGGCGCCGCCGGTCCCCGCGTCGCCTGTGTCACCCTCACCGAGCGCTAGACCCGGCGGCGGGCCCCGAGACCGGGGTCAAGGCGTTCCGGGCCGTGATGTCCGTTCTCGCCGGGCGCCGATCCCGGTGCTTCGCGATGATGGCGTTAGGGGTTGCCGGGGCCATGGCGTTCCGGGCCGTGATGTCTCCGTTCGACGCGGGACGCCGACCCGGCACCGGATCCCGGTACCGGGTCGTGTGGTCCGCGATCAGGCGTGACCGGCGGGGATGACGCCGAGGCGGCCCGCCTGGTAGTCCTCGAACGCCTTGGCCAGCTCCGCCTGGGTGTTCATCACGAACGGCCCGTAGTGCGCGACCGGCTCGCCGATCGGGCGACCGCCGAGCACGATGACCTCCAGGTTGGGGCTGCGGCTCTCCTGCGTGCCGGCCGCCGAGAGCGTGATGGTCTCGCCGTCGGTGCCCAGGCCGGGAAGGCCGCCGAAGCCGTCGAAGACGGCCAGCTGGCCCGACTCGATCGGCTGCCGGTCGCCGCCGACGGTGCCGCGTCCCGACAGGACGTACGCGAGCGCGTTGAAGTCCTTGCTCCAGGGGAGCGTCAGCTGGGAGCCGGGGCTGAGGGAGGCGTGCAGCAGGGTGATCGGCGTCCGGGTGGAGCCGGGTCCGGTGAACCCGCCGACCTCCCCCGCGATGAGGCGGACCAGCGCGCCGCCGTCGTGGCTGCTGAGCAGGACGACGTTGGACCTGCCGATGTCCTGATATTTCGGCGCGACCATCTTCTCGCTGCCCGGCAGGTTGACCCAGAGCTGGATCCCGTGGAACAGGCCGCCCTTCTGGACCAGCCACTCCGGGGGAGCCTCCCTGTGCAGGATGCCGCCACCGGCCGTCATCCACTGGGTGTCGCCGTCGGAGATCGTGCCGCCGCCGCCGTGCGAGTCGGCGTGGTCCATCACGCCGTCGATCATGTAGGTGACGGTCTCGAAGCCCCGGTGCGGGTGCCAGGGGGTGCCCTTGGGCTCGCCCGGCGCGTAGTCGACCTCGCCCATCTGGTCCATCATGATGAACGGGTCGAGATACTGGGACTTGATCGTCGCGAGCGCCTTGCGGACCGGGAAGCCCTCTCCCTCGAATCCGCTCGGCGCGGTGGTGACGGCCAGCACCCGGCGCTCGCGGGTCGTGTTCAGCGGCTGCGGCAGGCGAGGCAGGGTCAGCGGGTTCTCTACGGTCACGGCGGGCATCTTGTGTTCCTTCCTGCGATGTTCGCCGGTGATAACTCAGTTGATGTTTCAACTATTCCATGGCGGGTGCGACCGTGGCAACGGAGTTCCACGGCCGCGACGGCGAACCCGTCCGGCCGGACGGGGAGCACCTCCCGCCGGTCACCGGACGGGACCGCTTCCCGTGGCCCGTCACCCGTGACCCGGTGCGGGGCCGCTTCCCGTTCCGGTCGCCCCGGCGGCACTACTTCCGGGTGGCCAGCGCGAAGCCGCCCCGGCTCAGTGAGATCAGCTCGGGAGCCAGGGCCCGCTCGTCCAGCGCACCGGCGAGGTCGCTGGTCAGCGCGGTCACGACGTAGGTCCTCCCCCCGGCGGAGCGGGCCGCGTACGACAGGTCGAGGACCCCCATCTCGGAGCCGCCCTTGGCCCAGACCACCGGCCACTTCCTCTTGTCGAGCTTGATCCCGAGGTCGTTGGCCGACATCACCGCGCCCACCTCCTTGCCGCCCGGCTTGAGGAGCCCGGCGTAGGCGCGGCAGACGTCGCGGGGTGAGCCGAACCACTCCAGGGTGTCGATCTCCCTGGGCCTGTTCCAGAGCACGATGTCCGACAGGGACTGCTTGGCGACCGTGTCCTTCAGGTAGGCGCGCTTGCCGGCGGTGTCGAGCGCCAGGTAGGCGCGGGCCTGCGCGGGGTGGTTCACGCCCTTGAGCAGGAAGGCCTCGCGTGTGGTGATGAAGGGGATGTTCCGTTCGGGATGGCTCGACCACCGCCGTACCGTGGACTCCACGGCCTTGCGGCCGACCGTGTGGATCAGGATGTCGGTGGCGGTGTTGTCGCTGATCGAGATCATCAGCTTGGCGGCCTCCCTGACCGTGGTGGTGCTGCCGTCGGGGCGGCCGGTGAGCCCGCCCTCGCCCAGGCTCTTCCACTCGGGCTTGATCGTGAGCTTGGTGTTCCAGCGCAGCCCGCCGTCGCGGATCCTCTCGGCCACGGCGCCCAGCACGTACAGCTTGAAGATCGAACCCAGCGGCCGGACCGTGTCCGGCGCCACGGCGTGCGCGACGTCGCACCTGCCCCGCGAGTCGATCTCGGCGGCGAGGAAGCCCACCCTCGGGGCGACCTCGCGGAGCCGGGCGTCGAGCTTCTTCCAGCTCTTGGGAGCGGCGGGCACGGAGGGCTCGGGGGGCGTCAGCCCGAGCAGGTTGATCTTCCCGTCGCCGTCCACGCCGAGCTGCAGGGTGAACGCCTGCTCGCCGATCGCCCCGGTCCCGGCCAGCGCGGACGGCGTCTCCTTGGTCAGCCTCTCCAGGCGGAATCCCTTCGACGCCGTGAGGAAGGCGTTGACGCCGTTGACCGTCAGCGACGAGAGGTAGCCGGAGTTGAGGTGCTCCCCGAGCTCGCTCTCCGGCAGCGGTGCCCGGTCCGGCGCGCCGAGGAACCAGCGCAGCTGCCGACCGGCGGGGCTGTCCGGGATCTCCGGCTCGGCGAGAGGTTTTCCGGCCGTGGTCGCCCCCGCGCCTGCCGTTCCCGTTGTGACCGCTGCCGCGGGGACGGCCAGTGGCAGGATCGTCGCTGGAACCGCGGTGATGGCGACGGCGAGGGCGAGCAGGCGCTTCGATCGGAACGGCAACCGCATAGAAATACTCCTTCGGATGTTCTCCGGCGTCGCGGCCACCTCCCCGATGGCCCTCATCCGAAACTAGGAAGCGCTCCCGGCTCGCGACACCCGGCGGTCCTCCCCCTCGCGGGTGCGGCGAACCGCACCGGATGTGCGGACAACCCCCTGGACGGCGGAACCCCCGGCGGGTCACCCTACGTCCCATGACGTCCACGGCCTTCCGAACCGCTCCGGCACCCGTGCCGCCGCAGGGCTCGCCGACGTCGGCCGTCCCGGTCCGCGTCCTGGCCGCCTCCATGGCCGCGGTGTCGGTCGCCGGGATCGTCGCGGGCAGCCTGCTGGAGATCGGCATGCCCGTGCCGTTCGGCCAGTGGCTGTTCATCGTGGCCTGCGTGATCCTGCCGTCGGTCGGCCTGCTCATCGCGGTCAGGCGCCCCGACAACCCCTACGGCTGGCTGCTGCTGGTCACCGCCGTCTGCCTCGGTCTCGGCTGCCTCGGCGTGGGTGTCATGGTGACGTACGGGGACTCCCACGGCCCGCTCGCGGTGGCCGCCGCGGCACTGGTCTCGCTGTTCTCCGTCTTCTACGGTCTGAGCTGGGTGTTCATCCCACTGATCTTCCCGGACGGCAGGTTGCCCTCGCCGCGCTGGCGGCCGGTCGCCTGGATCGCCGGGGTGGCGATCCTCCTCCACTGGCTGGGCGTCCTGCTGAGCCCCGACGAGGTCTACGCCACGGCCTTCCCGCACGGTAACCCGCTGGGGCTCGAAGGCGCGGCCGGGCTGCTCGCCGCGTTCGCGGGCGGGCTCGGGCAGCTGACGGTCTTCCTCGTGGCGCTGTCGGTGCTGGTCTCCCTCGTACGGCGCGGGCGGCGCGGTCTCCTCGCCGAGCGCCGCCGCCTCCGCTGGATGATCGCCGGGGCGGTGGCCACCCTGGGCAGCTCCGTGGTGATGCCGATCTCCGGGCAGGTGAGCCAGGCGGTGAGCTGGATCGCCGCCGTGACGGCGGCGGCCGCGCTGCCCGCGGTGATCGCCACCGTCGTGTTCCGTCACAACCTGCTCGACATCCGGGTGGGGATCAGGGGTTCCAGGCTCTTCCTGATCTTCGACCTCAGGCCGACGGTGGACGAGCTCCTGACAGAGCTCGGGCCGGGTCTGGAGGAGGCGGAGCCCGTGGAGCAGCTGGGAAGGCTGGCGGGGGCCGTACGGGCGGGCCTGGAGACGCGGTGGGCCGCTGTGACGCTCGCGGACGGCACGCGGGTGGTGGCGGGCGGGGAGGACGGCGAGGCGGTGCTCACCGTCCCGGCGGGCCTGGGGCACATCGCCTGCGGCCCCAAGGTTGCGGGGCGCTTCAACGCCGAGGACCGCAGGCTGCTCGGCGCGCTCGCGGTGCCGATCGGGCTGGCGATCCAGAGCGCGGGGCTGGCGGCACGCCTGGTCAACGCGCAGGAGGCGGAGCGGCGGCGGATCGAGCGCAACATCCACGACGGGGCGCAGCAGCAGCTCGTCGCGCTGATCGCGGGGCTGGAGCTGGCCCGCGCCACCGGCGGCGGCTCAGGCAGCCTGGCGCTCCTGCGTGAGCAGGCCCGCCAGACCCTCACCGACCTGCGGGAGCTGGCGGCGGGCATCCATCCGTCCGTGCTCAGCCAGGGCGGTTTGGCGGAGGCGGTCGAGGAGCGCTGCTCGCGGCTGCCGGTGGCCACGACCGTGACGGCCGATCCGGCGCTCCGCTCGCGGCGCTTCCCCGACGAGATCGAGGGAGCCCTGTACTTCACGGTCAGCGAGGCCGTCGCCAACGCGCTCAAGCACGCCGAGGCCTCCAGGATCGAGGTACGGCTGGCCTGGTCGGGCGGGCGCCTGCGGGTCGCGGTCTCCGACGACGGGGTGGGATTCGAGCGGGGCGCGCCCGGCCACGGGGGCCTGGGCGCGCTGGCCGACCGAATCGCCGCGCTCGGCGGCGGCCTCGACGTCTCCTCGACGCCCGGCGAGGGCACCCTGGTCAGTGCCTGGGTTCCCGCGCCGGGCTGACGGGCCGGGCCGGTGGGCCTGCGGGTCAGCCGAAGACCGCGGGCGGGGGGACGGGGATGACCACGGCGTCGCCGTCGTTCAGGGGACGGGCTCCGGCGATGAAGTTGCCGATGTCCTCGCCGTACACGCAGCGGGCCTGCGTGAGGCCGCCCGCGGCCCTGCGGGTCAGGTCGGAGACGGGCAGGGGCAGGCGGGAGGCGGCGACGATGAGGTTGCCGAAGCGGCGTCCCCGCATGACGCCGGGCTCGGCGAGCAGCACCACCTGGGGGAAGGTGCCGCGGACGGTGGCGAGCACCCGGCGGGTGAAGGCCAGCCCCTTGCCGTCGGCGACGTTGAGCAGCACGGTGCCGTCCGCGCGCAGGACGCGGGCGACGTCCCCCATGTACTCGGAGGTGGCCAGCTCGATCGGCATCGTGGCGCCGCTGAAGGCGTCCAGCACGAGCAGGTCGGCCGAGGCGTCGCCGAGTCCGGCGGTGGCGGTGCGGCCGTCGAGGATCCTGACCTTGAGCCGGGGCACCGACTTGAGCCGGAGCTGGTCCCTGACGAGCTGGACGAGCCCCTCGTCCGGTTCGGCGACGATCTGCCGGGACCCGGGGCGGGTCGCCGCGACGTAGCGGGGCAGGGTGCAGGCGCAGCCGCCCACGTGCACGGCGTCCAGCGGGCCCTCGCCGAGGAGGTCGATGACGTCGGCCATCAGCCGGACGTACTCGAAGTCGAGGTAGGTGGCGTCGTCGAGGTCGACGTACGACTGCGGCACACCGTCCTTGGAGACCACCCAGCCGGAGGGCCGGTCGAGGTCCTGCAGGAGGTCGACCTCGCCGAAGGTCACCGGATACCGTCCCGGCATCGGCTCCCGCGTTTCCCGCCTGCCCATCGGTTCGGTCCTCTTCTCCATGACGTTGCGTGACGTTCCACGAGGTTCCATGACGTGAACCCGAGGGGGAAACCATATGCGCAGTCACGACCGGTTGGCGGCCGTGTAGGGCAGATCACAACCTACGGACACGTAACTTACGCTACCGTAGGTTCATGGCCTCGATCCTCGCGGAAACGCCCGCAGAGTCCGTCAAGCCCCGCCTCCGCGGCTGGTTGCACGCCGGGGCGCTGCCCGTGGCGCTCGTCGCGGGGTTCGTCCTCGTCGTGCTGGGGCCCACCGTGGAGGCGAGGATCGCCGCGGCGATCTACGCGATCACCTCCGGCCTGCTCTTCGGCATCTCGGCCACCTACCATCGGGGGGCGCTCTCCCCGCGCCAGGAGGAGGTGCTCCGGCGCCTCGACCACGCCAACATCTACCTGATCATCGCGGGCACCTACACCCCGTTCGCGCTGCTCGCCCTGGACGGGACGGCCGAGGCGGTGGTGCTCGGCGTGATCTGGACCGGCGCGATCGCCGGGGTCCTCTTCCGGGTGCTGTGGACCGGCGCTCCCCGGTGGCTCTCGACCGCGCTCTACATCGGCCTCGGCTGGACGGCCGTCTTCGTACTGCCCCAGCTCGTGGAGGGCGCGGGGGTGGCCGCGGTCACCCTGCTCTTCCTCGGCGGGGTGCTCTACACGGCGGGAGGGGTCGTGTACGGCACGCGCAGGCCCGACCCCTCGCCCCGTTGGTTCGGCTTCCACGAGGTCTTCCACGCCTTCACCGTCGCCGCCTACCTGGCGCAGTACGTGGCGGTCTCGCTGGTGGTCCACGCGGCGGGGTGACCCCTCGCCGCTCGTTCACCCCGCTCGGCTCCGCCTGGCCCGGCCGGTCCCGTCCGGCCCGCTCAGCTCGCGGCGAGGGCGAGGCGCCGGGTGGCGAGTTCGGCGTAGAGCGCGGCCCCATCGGGCAGGACCGCGTCGTCGAACCTGGCCTCGGGGGCGTGGTTGTAGGCGGCCCTGCCCGGATCGAGGTCCGCGGGGCAGGCGCCGAGTGCCACGAAGGCCGACGGCACCTGGTCGCAGACGAACGAGAAGTCCTCGGAGCCGGTGAACGGCTGAGGGGCCTCGACGAAGCGCCGTTCGCCGTAGACCTCGCGGATGGCCGAGCCCGCGAAGCCGGCCTCGGCGCCGTCGTTGACCGTGACCGGGTAGTTCACCTCGTAGCCGGCGTCCACCTCCAGGCCGTGCGCCGCCGCGATGCCCTTCACCAGGGTCACCGCCCGTTCCTGGACGCGCGCGTGCGCGGCGGACGAGAACGACCGGATCGTGGCCTCGAAGCGGGCCTCCTCGGGGATCACGTTGTCGGCGCTGCCCGCGTGGAAGCTGCCGACGGTGACGACCACCGGGTCGAACACGTCGAAACCGCGCGTCACCATGGTCTGCAGCGCGGTCACCATCTCGCACGCCGCGGGGATCGGGTCCCTGGCGCGGTGCGGCGAGGCGCCGTGGCCCCCGGCGCCGCGCACGGTCACCGTGAGCCTGTCCGCGGCGGCCATGATCGGACCGCCCCTGGTCACGAAGACGCCCTGGGGAATCAGCGAGCTGATCACGTGCAGGGCGTAGGCCGCGATCGGACGCTCGCCCGTCACGTCCAGCACGCCCTCGTCGATCATGATCTTCGCGCCGCCGGAGCTCTCCTCGCCGGGCTGGAACATGAAGACCACGTTCCCCGCGAGCCGGTCGCGCCCGGCGGCCAACAGGTGCGCCGCGCCCGCCAGCATGGTGGTGTGCAGGTCGTGACCGCAGGCGTGCATCCGCCCGGCCGTTTGCGAGATGATCGCCGCGTCGCCGCGCTCGGAGACCGGCAGGGCGTCCATGTCCCCCCTGAGCAGCACGGTCGGCCCCGGCAGGGAACCGCGCAGCACGGCGGTGATCGAGCTCAGTCCCCTGCCGAGCCGTACCTCCAGGGGCAGGCCCGACAGCGCGGTCAGCACCTTCTCCTGCGTGCGGGGCAGGTCGAGGCCCAGTTCGGGCTCCCGGTGCAGGGCGTGGCGGAGACGGACCAGTTCGTCGCGCATGTCGGCTGCGGATTCGCGAAGGGACATCGGGCTTCCTCCTGGCGGTCGTACTGCCTTATCGCACGATAAGCCGATTTGACCGGCTTGTGGTCTCGGTGGGGGTGATCTCCGGGAAGGTGAACGGTCATACGGGAAGGCCGGGCCGCACGGTCCGGACGTTCACGCCCGACCCCCGCGTACGCAAGAAAATATTCACAAGAATCGGTTCTAACGCGTAATGTCTCCGTGTATAAGTGTCAACGACGGGGGATCATCTTCTCGGATCACCGTGGAGGGGACATGGACGTTCATGGCCGTCTCGCTCGTCATCTGCTCGTCGACGGCTACCGGCTCGTGCTGGACCTGGAACGGAGCCGAGGGTCCCGGCTCGTCGACGCCCACACCGGCCGGAGTTACCTGGACTTCTACACCTTCTTCGCCTCGGCGCCCCTCGGGGTGAACCCGTTCGACGACGATCCGGAGTTCCTGGCGCTGCTCGGCCGGGTCGCCGCGAACAAGCCCGCCAACTCCGATCTCTACACCGCCCACCTCGCCGACTTCGCCGAGACGTTCGCCCGGGTGCTCGGCGACCCCGAGCTGCCGCACCTGTTCTTCGTGGAAGGCGGCGCCCTCGCCGTGGAGAACGCGCTCAAGTGCGCCTTCGACTGGAAGAGCGGCCTCAATGCCTCGCGGGGGCACTCCCCGGAGCTCGGTACCAAGGTCCTGCACCTCACCCGCGCCTTCCACGGGCGCAGCGGCTACACGCTCTCGCTGACGAACACCGACCCGATCAAGACCGACCGCTTCCCGAAGTTCGACTGGCCCAGGATCGAGGTGCCCGCGATCCACCTCGGTGACGTCGAGGCGGCCGAGGAGCGCTCCCTGGCCGCGGCGCGGGCGGCCTTCGAACGCCACCCCCACGACATCGCCTGCTTCATCGCCGAACCCATCCAGGGCGAGGGCGGCGACAACCACATGCGGGCGGAGTTCCTGCTCGCGATGGAACGGCTCTGCCACGAGTACGACGCCCTCCTCGTCATGGACGAGGTGCAGACCGGCGCGGGGACCACCGGCACCCCCTGGGCGCACCAGCAGCTGGGCCTGCGTCCCGACATCGTGGCCTTCGCCAAGAAGGTCCAGGTGGGCGGGATCATGGCGGGACGCAGGGTCGACACGGTGCCCGGCAACGTGTTCCAGGTCAGCGGCAGGATCAACTCCACCTGGGGCGGCGGGCTGGTCGACATGGTCCGCTCCCGCCGGATACTGGAGATCGTGGAGCGCGACGGCCTGATCCCGCGCGCGGGCAGGCTCGGCGCCGAGCTCCTCGCGGCCCTGCTGGAGATCCAGGGGCGCTTCCCCGGCCTGGCGGAGAACGCGCGCGGGCGCGGCCTGATGTGCGCCTTCGACCTGCCGGACGCCGTGGAGCGCGATCTCCTGGTGGCCCGCCTGCGGGAGGAGGAGGGCGTGCTGGTCCTGCCCTGCGGCGAGCGGTCGGTACGGCTGCGCCCGGCGCTCTCGATCACCTCGGAGGAGCTGGAGGAGGGCACGTCCGCCATCGCCCGCGCCCTGGAGGCCTCCCGCTGCCTGCGGCTCTCCGCCTAGCGGTGCCGGGGGTACGGCGACCTCCGCGTCCACAGGCCCTAGTAGTGCCGAGGTTCCTCGCGCGCGGCCCGCTCCAGCCACAGGTCGATCGCGGTGACCCGCGAGTCGACGCCGAGCTTGGCGTATATCCGGTTCACGTGGTTCTTCACGGTCTTCTCGCTCAGGAACAGGTGCTGGGCGATCTGCCCGTTGGAGCGACCCGTCGCGATCAGTTCCATGACCTCGGTCTCACGCCTGCTCAGACCCGTCACGACTCTGGGCTCTGCGTCGAACGGGGCATCGTCGACTCTCATCCGGCCTCCGTGGCTGCAACACGGTCAGGTCGCCGAAACCCCCGATCCTAACGGCGTAGCGATAGCAGCGAGCATAACCTGCAATATCCACTTTTGGTGGGTAGTGGGGCCGGAAATACAGAACGGCCGGTCCGTGAGGACCGGCCGTTCTCGTGGGGTGAGCGAGGGGACTTGAACCCCCGGCATCTAGGACCACAACCTAGCGCTCTGCCAACTGAGCTACGCCCACCATCGCCGCCGCAGCAGCACATGAAAAGTGTAGCGGTCTTTGGGAGTCGTTTCGTACCGGGTTTCTCGTGAAACGCTCAAGACCTGTGCGTGGACACGCCCTCGGCCAACTCCCTGGCGGTGGCGGAATCGGGGCCCGGCTGGGGCACGAAGACCGCCGCGCGGTAGTAACGCAGCTCCCGGATGCTCTCGACGATGTCGGCCAGCGCCCGGTGGCCGCCCTGCTTCTCGGGCGAGGCGAAGTAAACCCTGGGGTACCAGCGGCGGGCCAGCTCCTTCACCGAGGAGACGTCGATCATCCGGTAGTGCAGGAACCCGTCCACGGCGGGCATGTCCCGGTAGATGAACGACCGGTCCGTGGAGATGGAGTTGCCGCACAGCGGGGCCTTCTTCGGCTCCCGGACGTGACTCCTGATGTATTCGAGCACCATGGACTCCGCCTCGGCCAGCGTGACACCGCCCTCCAGCGCGTCCAGCAGGCCGGAGGCGGTGTGCATCTCCCGCACCACCTCCGACATCTGCTCAAGGGACTCGGGCGGGGGCTTGATGACCACGTCCACACCCTCGTCAAGCTGATTCAGCTCGCCGTCGGTGACCACGCAGGCCACCTCGACAAGCGCGTCACGGCCAAGGTCGAGCCCGGTCATCTCACAGTCGATCCAGACCAGCAGGTCACTCATAGCCCTCAGGGTAGTACTCACTTCATGGGAGCTTGAATGACTTGATCACCTTGTCTGCTACGGATATGTCGAGATTGTCCGGTACGGAGACGTAAGCCAGCGCCGGACGGGTGTTCTCGCCACGGTCGACGATCAGGAACGCGGCCCGCTCCCGCTTCCACTTCCAGTCGTTGGCCTCGGCCTGCTCGGAGAAGTCGAGGTCGAAGACGAGCAGCCAGGCGTCCTTGCCGCCGACCTTGACGGCCTTGTCCTCGACGATCTTCCGGGTGTGCGGAGGGCTGTAGAAGGCGGGCTCCACGACCTGCAGCAGCGTCGCGGCGACCGACCGCATGCTGCCGACGCCCTGGTAGCCGTACTGGTCGGGAAGCTCGCCGGTCAGCACGTTGCCGAGCCAGTCGCCGCCCCTGCCGTCGAAGTTCTCCTGGGCGACGGCGACGACCGCGCTGCTCCAGACGAACCCGAGCCCGCCGCCGCCGCTGGGGGGCACCTTCCAGGGGCCCTCGGGCATCTCGTACGACAGGCCGGTCACCGGGTCCGTGACGCGACCGTCCACCGGCTGGGGCGGCGCGCTCCCCGAGGGCGCGGGGGTCGCCTCGGGAGTCGGCTCCTGGCTGGGCTCCAGGCTCGCGGTGGGAGGCGGGGTCGGGAGCCCGGTGGACTCACTCGCGGTGTTCCTGTTGGCGGGGTTGATCAGGTACATCGCGGCGACCACGATCACGACGATCAGGATCAGCGCGCCGCCGCCGCCCAGGATCCACGGGAGGGGGCCGCTCTTGCGCGGTGGCGGCCCGGACGGGTAGCCGTCGTAGGGAGGGAGGGGCATCTGCGCGGTATGGCCGTTCGGCGGCCCGCCCCACTGCGGCTGTCCCGTGCCCGCCGGTCCCGGCGGGCCCTGCTGGTGCGTGCCCTGCTGGGCCCACTGGCCGGTGGGACCCACCCCGTGGGGTCCTTCGGGGGCGGAAGACGGCCCCGGCCGCTGAGGGCCCGGTCCCGCGAGGTGCGGCTGGTGGGAGGGGCCGGTCTGCGGCCCCCGTTCCGTGCCCTGTCCGGCGGGAGCGTCCGTCTGATGGGTGGCGTCGGTCCACTGAGTGCCGTCCCACCACCGCAGCAGCGGCGAGCCGTAGGGGTCGGGATACCAGCCGGGAGGGGTCTGCGTGGTCATGGCCGCCAGAGTAGTAAGAACGGCTTTGTGCCGCATTGTGGACCTTGGTGATCACTCATGAACATTTATAGGTGAAGGTGGCTCTGTCCTGGAGCTTCTCCCCCTCGGGGAGGGGAGAGAGCAGCACCAGGGTGGCGGTTCCCTTGAAACTTCCCTCGCCCTTGACCGTCCACTCCAGGCTCACCTCGTGCGAGGCCGCCCCGGACGGGACGCTGTCGGTCTGCGTGATCGGCTGCTTGCGGTCGCTGCGCTTCCACTGGTAGCTGACCTCCCCGCCCGCGCCGTTGGTGGACAGCACGCCGGTGATCTTGACCGTCGTGTCGCACCCTTGCGTCTTCTTCGGGGCGCTGATGTCCACCTTCGTCACCTCCAGGGGCGTCGCCGGGCCCCGGAACAGCCAGAGCGCCAGCGCGCCCACGACCATCAGCGCGAGGATCACCGAGGCGAGGATCGTCCGGCCGCGCCCGCGGCGCGCGTGATGGGCCACACCGGCGCCGAGCGCGCCGGAGGGTGGCTCGGTCCGCTGCTGGTCGCGGCCGGCCCGCCAGAGCTGGGCGGCCGTGGTCTCCGAGGGCACCCCGGGACCGAACCGCATGACCACCTCCTCGGACCCACGCCGCTCGCCGGTCCCCGGGACGCGCGGATCACCGGCCCTCGGCACGTGCAGCAGGGTGACGATCTCCCCCTCGTCGGGGGCGGACCGCGCGGGGGCCGGATACCCGCCCGGGGCGGGCGCCTCGTGCGCCGGCCACCGGTGCAGGGTCTCCACGAGCCTGTCGCGGGTGGTGAACCCGGACGGCAGGACGTCGCGCCCGGCGAGCAGCGCGTCGCGCGCGGGGGCGAGCCCCCTGATGGAGGCCGTCGCCGCCGCCCTTTCCAGCAACTCCGCCGCCCCGCGGTCGGCCGAGGCCCAGGTCGCGGCGAGCCCCCGGGCGAGCGACGCCCAGGCCACCACGTCACGTTCCGGCGCGGGAGGGCGGCCGAACAGGGCGTCGGCGAGCCCCCGCTCCGCGAGCAGCGCCGATCCGTCCGGGGCGATCACCACGGTGCCGGGGTGGAGCTCCCCGTGGGCGAGCCCGGAGGCGTGTACGGCGAGCAGCGCCTGCGCGGTCTCCACCAGGACGGTGGCCGCGCTGCCCGCGTCGGGCCGGGGCGACCCGGGCGATCCGGGCGAGAGCAGGTCGCCCACCGTCGGTCCGGCCGGGGTGGAGGTGATCAGCCAGACCTCGTCCCGGGCAGTGATGAGGTCGGCGACCGGGACCAGCCCGGTCATGCCGCTCTGCGCGAGCCTGCGGTCGGCGAGCACGGCCGCGACCAGCCGCTCGCGCGCCGCGGGATCGGCGACCAGCCGAGGATCGAACCTGAGCGCGCTCCCCGGCCGTCCGTCGGCCGCGACGGCCGACGACCAGACTCCCAGGTCGTCCGCCCAGGTACGGCCGGTCAGCCGGAACCCGGCGACACCTCCGCGATCGGTGCTCATGGGTCGGTGTTCATGATCGCGATCGTTCCCCTGTCTACCGGCGTTTCCGGTGCCGTCCCGTCAGGCCGCGCTTGACGGCCAGTGTGAACGGTAGGGCCCCACTCGTCACCAGGCCCAGGGCGAGGAACGCCGCGGGAGCCGTCTCGGCGGGCGGCAGGGGCGAGGAGGTGAGGGTGGGTGTCCCGGTACCCGGTGACGAGGGCTCCGTGGTGGGAGAGGAGGGCTCCGTGGTGGGGGTCGGCTCCGTCGGCCGGGTGGGGGAGGACGTCGGCCGGGTCGGGCGGGTCGTGGGCTGGGGCGGGGCGGTCGTCGGCCGGGTCGGGGTGGCCGACGGCGGCCGGGTCGTGGGACGGCCGGGGTCGCGAGGGCCGTCCAGGGTGGTGTTCTCGTCCGGGGTGGGGGCCGTGGACGGTGGCCTCTGCGTCGGCTTCCTCGTCGGCCGGGTGGTGGGCCTTCTGGTGGGCCGCGCCGACGGTGTGGGCGTCGCGGCCGCCGACGTCGCGGTGGGCGCCACGGGCGGGAGGCCCGAGGTGGCGGTGGTGCTCGGGGTCGGCGTCGGGGTGGGCGTGCCCTCGGACGGCGACTCCTCCACCGGCTCGTCGATCTCGTCGGTCTCGTCCTCGGGGACGAGCGTCTCCAGCGGGTCCGAGGGGGTCGGGCTCTGCGAGGTGACGGAGCTCTGCGACTGGATCTCCGTGGGGTCGCCGGAGCCGACCAGTACCGCGGTCAGCCCGCCGATCACCGCGATGCAGCCGATGCCGACGAGGATCTTGACGCTCATCCTGCTGACCGAGGAGGTTTTTCCCCCGCCGTCGTCGCCGCCGAGCTCGGTCATGGCCAGCGAGGTGTCGGCACCGGGGATGGGCGTGTCCATCGGGAACATCGCGCCGAGCAGTCCGGCGATCCCGGCCAGGCGGCGCCGGCCGCGCTCCTGCCATTCGGGGCCGTAGGCGTCGGCGGCCACCGCCTCGAGCTCGGTGAGGAACGCGGTGGCGGTCGGCGGCCGGTCGGCGGGGTGCTTGGCCAGGCCGCGCTCGACCAGCCCCTGCAGGGCGGAGGGGACCTCCTCGATCGGCGGCGGCATGACCTGGTGCTGGCGGGCCAGCGCGGCGATGTTCGTGGCCCGGAAGGGACGGGTGCCGGTCAGGCACTCGAAGAACACGATGGTGGCGGCGTAGACGTCGGTGGCGGGCCCCGCAGGTCCGCCCACCCACTGCTCGGGAGCCATGTAGGGCGGCGTGCCCGCAGGGGTGTCGCCGTCGCCGGAGCGGACCGCGATGCCGAAGTCGACGAGCTTGCTCCGCCCGTCGGCCTCCACCATCACGTTCTCGGGCTTGAAGTCGCGGTGCACCACGCCCGTCGAGTGCGCGGTGGCGAGCCCCAGGAGCGAACCCTTGAGCACGAGCAGCGCGGCCTCGGGGCCGGTCGGCCCCTCCGAGCGCAGCAACGTCCGCAGGGCGACGCCGTTGACCAGTTCCATGACGATGGCCGCGCCGTCGCCGGTCTCGACGTAGTCGTACAGCCGGACGGAGTGCGGGCTGTTCAGGGTGTTGAGCACCCTCGCCTCGTGCCGGAAGCGCGCCACGAACCCGACGTCGCTCCTGAGCTCGTCGGACAGATACTTGATCGCCACAACGATGTCGTCGGCGTCGTGCCGAGCCATCACCACACGCCCGGCCGCACCGGCGCCCAACTCGCGGATCTCGGTGTATCCGGGGACTCGCCAGGCCGACGGCGTGCCGTACATACGGTCTCCTCAGTTGTCTGGGCCCCCACCCATAACAGACGGACCGTAGCTTAACCATAGATAGCCGCATCCCGCGCATTAACTGTGAATAAGTCGCGCAGAGTGGATCTGATCAGTGATTATCCGCTATAAGCGACCTGAACACGGCGACGGTGGAGGGCTGACCGAAACCTCGGTTTTCGGCCTCGCGCTTCGGGTGACCGAGGGTTTCACGGATGATCGCCCTGACCGTGGGCTTCACGGATGGCCGTCCTGACCGAAAGCTTCACGAGTGACCGTCCTGACCGGGGACTTCACGGACGACCGTCCTGACCGTGGGCGAGTGGCTCGTCACTTCCCGGCGGCGGGCATGGTTCGCGACGCGATGTGCTCGGGCACGGCCAGGTCCCAGGTGAGCGCGGGGTCGGGCTCGGGGGTTCCCCAGACCTGGTGCAGCGGCAGGACCCCGGCCCAGATCGGCCGCCCGTAGTCCTCCTCGTCGTCGACCGGCGGGCCCTGGCGCACCTTCACCGACGCCTCGGCGAGGGAGAGGGCGAGCACCATGGTCGCGGCGAGCTCCTTGCCGGTGGGCTCGCGGGTGGCGTCCCACTGGCCGGGGGCGAGTTGCTCGGTGATCGCCCGCAGCCCGGCCAGGCGCTCCTCGGCGTCCTCCACCCGGCGTGCGCGGCCGAAGACCATCGCGGAACGGTAGTTGAGCGAGTGGTGGAACGACGAGCGGGCCAGCACGACGCCGTCCACATGGGTCACCGTGACGCAGACCTCGTCCGCGTCGCGCAGGGAGGTCGCGCCGGTGGAGCCGTGCAGGTAGAGGGTGTCGCCGATCCGGCCGTAGCCGGTGGGGACGACCATGGGGGAGCCGCCGGTCACGACGCCCAGGTGGCAGACCAGCCCGGCGTCCAGCACCGCGTACAGATCCTCGCGGGAGGTCCTGCCCCTGTCCTTCGCGCGCCTGAGGGTGGTACGGGGAGTCGTAGAGAGCATGGCACTAATCTAGGAAGAAGTGGATATCGGGAACACGTCCACTCCCATGCTCTTACAGGAGACCACTTTGCCGCGCCCCGTCGTCGATCTGCCGGTGTCGGTGGACCGCGGGTCCGATACGGCGCTCGCCGTCCAGCTCGGCGACCGGCTCAGGGACGCCATGCGCGGCGGCACCCTCCCCTCCGGGGAGCGCCTGCCCTCCACCCGCGCCCTCGCCCGCCAGCTCGCGGTCAGCCGCACCGTCGTCACCGAGGCCTACCAGCAGCTGTACGCGGAGGGCTGGCTCGAAGGACGGCACGGCTCGGGCACCTACGTGGCCGACATGGCGCTTCCCGCCGAGGGGGCCCGGCGGGAACCCGTCCCCGCCCCCGTCCCGCTCACGGTTCCCGCGAACGGATACGGGAACGGGCACGGGCCGGGCGTGATCGACCTGCGCCCGGGGCAGCCGTGGGTCCACGACTACGACAGGGCCGCCTGGCGCAGGGCCTGGCGGGGAGCGGCCGACCTGCCGCCGGAGGGCGACCCCGACCCCCGCGGGCTGCCGAGGCTGCGCGCCGCGCTGGCCGAGCACCTCCGCAGGACCAGGGCGATCCCCGTCGGGCCGGAGAACGTCATGGTCACCCGGGGCACCGGCAACGGGCTCGACCTGGTCGCCGCCACCCTGCTGCGGCCCGGTGACCGGGCGGGTGTCGAGGAGCCCGGCTACCGCGTCGCCAGGAACGTCTTCGCCGGGCGGGGCGCCGAGATCGTGCCCTGCCCGGTCGACGAGGACGGCGTCGTCGTGGACGGCCTCCCCGGCGACCTGCGCGTCCTGTACACCACTCCCGCCCACCAGTACCCCCTCGGCGGGCGGCTGCCCATCCCGCGCAGGGAGCGCCTCCTCGCCTGGGCCCGCCGCACCGGCGCGATCGTCGTGGAGGACGACTACGACGCCGAGTTCCGCTACGACGTCGCCCCGCTGCCCGCCCTCCACGGCCTCGACCCCGGTCAGGTGGTGCTGCTGGGCAGCCTGAGCAAGGCCCTGACACCCGACATCGGCGTCGGCTGGCTGGTCGCCCGCCCGAGCTTCGTCGAAGCCCTCGCCGTGACCAGGGACGCCCTGGCCGACCGCACGGGCGGCCCGGCCCAGCAGGCGGTGGCGGTGCTCCTGGAGAAGGGGGACCTCGACAGGCACCTGCGGCGGATGCGCCTGGAGTACGCGCGCCGCCGCGCCGTGGTGGTCGAGATCCTGGGCTCCAGGGTCACGGGCGACACCGCGGGCCTGCACGTCATGGTGGAGCTGCCGGAGCACACGGTCGCGCCCCTGGTCGAGGCGGCCCGCGCCCGGGGCGTGCTGCTCGACTCGATGGCCCGCCACTACCACGGGCCGAGGCTGCGGCACGGCCTGGTGATCGGCTACGGCTCCGCGTCGCGGGCCGACGTCAGGCGGGGCGTCTCGGTGGTCGCCGAACTGATCGGCTGACCGTCCGGGCGGATTGTGGGAACGGTCTCCGGGCGGCGGACGGACCGCGGCGTCGGCCGCTTGAGCCCGCAGACCCTCCCGTCACCGGACCCGCCGGGCGTGGAAGGACCGTTCCCACACCACGGCGGAATGGATCACGCTTGCAGGGATGTTCGCAGGCGGCCGTACGTCTTGAGCGCGCGGTCGGCGGTGGTGCGCAGGAGCGGGCTGGCCAGGACCGTGCCGCGCGCCTTGCGCACCGGCACCCGCAGCATCCAGTGGACCCCGGCGCCGGGGCTCAGCCGGGCGACCCGGCCCTCCGCGACCTCGTACTCGCCGTTCTTGAGCTTCTCCTTGTACTCCTTCTCGCCGCGGCCCATGTCGATGACCCGGATCCCGGCGTCGGCGGCCTTCTCGGCCATGGCCAGGTGGTGGATCAGGCCGGGGGAGTACTTCGCGAAGGAGGTGTCGTAGGCGGGGAACCAGCCCGCGAGGGTGGTGCCGGTGCGCAGCCCGAAGTGCCCGGCGACCGGCCGCCCGTCCGCGTACAGCATGTCGAGGACCCCGCCGAAGTGCTCGGTGTCGGTGGCGAGGAAGCGTTCGACCAGCTCCACGATCCACGGCCGGGCGAACCGGTCGGTGCGGCCGGTGCGGCGGTACTGCTCGGTCTTCCAGCCGAGCAGCGTGCGCAGCGGCGCCAGGTCGGTGGTGGCGTAGTCGTGCCGGAGCGGCCCGACGTCACGCTGGAGCTTGCGGCTCTTGTACGCCGTCGAGCGGTAGGTCTTGCCGGAGGTCACCTTGATCGTCTCGATGTACGGCTCGAAGCCGTCGCGCAGATCGATGATCGGCGAGGGATGCCTGCCGTGTCCCGGCTGGAGCAGCGGCTGCCCGGGGACCAGGTGGTCGAACTCGTAGACGGCCAGGCCGCACGCCCTGATCAGCCGCTGCGCGTCGATCTCCACGTCCTTGGCGTGCACCAGCCCCTGCGCGTCGGTCAGGCCCGCGGCGACGGGCATGCCGATGCCCATCGGGTGGCGCTCGAAGGGGAAGAATCCCACCACGTCCGTCCCGTCGTGCAGCACCGCCACCCGGACGCGTTCCTGGAGCGCGCCGACGGTGACGGTGAACTCCGGCGACAGGAACGGGGTGTCGAAGGCGGGGTCGGAACCCTGGAGGCTTCTCCATCGGTCGATGTCGGCCGGGCCGAGGTCACGGGGCTGAACAACTGAGACGCGCATGAGCTCCTACTGGGATGTGCGGGGTCCCCTACGTCATCCTGTGAAGAATGCCGTAAAGCTCAAGCATGCTGGCAGGGACGTAATGTAACGATAAAGGACGGAAGCGGGGGTGGGTGGCGTCCATCACAACGTTTCGGGATCTCATTGGGCGACCCCGGCTGGCGCCGCCGACCCGAGTGACGTTCTAATTGGTGGCTATGAGCACCCCTGGCATCGACTGGCCACACCTTGTCGGATGGATCGCGGCCAATGTCCCCGACGCGGGTGAGCCTACCGGGGTCTCTCTCATCGCGGGCGGCAGATCCAACCTGACGTACGTCGTCGAGACCCCCGGGCGCCGCCTGGTGCTGCGCCGCCCGCCGCTGGGGCACGTACTGCCGACCGCCCACGACATGAGGCGCGAGTGGCGGGTGATCTCCGCGCTCGCGCCGACCTCGGTCCCGGTGCCCGAACCGGTCGCCTTCTGCGACGACCCGGAGGTGATCGGGGCGCCCTTCTACCTCATGGGACACGTGGACGGCGCGGCCGTGCGCACCCGGGAGGACGCCCAGGGGCTCACCCCCGATCAGAACCGGCGGCTGTCGGAGCGGCTGGCCGAGGTGCTCGCCGCGATCCACGCGATCGACCACGAGGAGGTGGGGCTGGGGGACTTCGGGCGTCCCGAGGGATACATGGCCCGCCAGCTGGAGCGCTGGGGACAGCAGTGGGAGCGGTCGAAGACCGCCGAGCTGCCCGCGTACGACCGCCTGGTGGCCCTCCTGCGCGAGCGCCTGCCCGCGCGGTCCGCCTCGACGCTGGTCCACGGTGACTACCGGCTCGACAACACGCTCGTGCGGTTCTCCCCGGACCCCGACATCCTCGCCGTCGTCGACTGGGAGATGTCAACGCTCGGCGACCCCCTGGCCGATCTCGGCCTCACCCTCACCTACTGGCAGGATCCCGGGGACGAGGAGCGCGCCTCGGTCTCGGTCGTGGCGGACGTCACCGTGGCCCCCGGCTTCCTCACCGCCCGCGAGTTCGCCGCCCACTACGCGAAGGTCTCCGGCGCGGACCTGTCCGACCTGGACTTCTACGTGGCCTTCGGCAACTACAAGCTCGCCGTCATCGCGGAGGGCATCCACGCCAGGTTCAGGCAGGGCAAGACCGTCGGCGAGGGCTTCGAGGACATCGGCGCCGCCGTCCCCACGCTCGTCGACCGGGCCCTGAGGGTTTTGGGAGACTGACCCGGCCCTCCGGTGGCCGGTAGAAGTTTCAAGCGTCATGCAAGCCGCGGCGGATACGCTGGCGGCGCGGCTGGTAACGCTTGCCTGTGAACCGGGTGAGCGCACCGTCACGTCCAATGCCGCTGTGGAACGCTACATTCGTTGACCTGCGAGGATCGAGGAATCGGTGATACCGACTAACGGACGGCACCAGCGACGGCGCCCGGCCTGGCCGGTCGCACTGGGGGCGATGATCGTGACGGCGGCGCTCGTGGTCGGCATCATCGCCTACGCCGCGAAGCCGGACGTTCCCCGCGGACAGAGCATGACGATGGCCCCGACACAGGCGGCCCCCGTGCTGGAGGCGCCCCCCGTCCTCCAGGAGTGGCCGCGCTGGGGCATCACCCACACGGAGTTCAGCGCCGACAACGAGGGCGGCGAGGTCACCGAGGCCGCCTCCCACATGCTGAGCCGGGTCCCGATGCTGCAGAACCAGCACATCATGGGCTGGGGCGCGGGCAACCCCGAACCGGCGCCGGGCCAGAACGACTTCCGCGACCTCGACCGCCGGATCAGGTTCATGTCCGGCTCCCAGTCCATCCCGATCATCACGCTGTGCTGCGCCCCCGACTGGATGAAGGGCGGCAGCTCGGGCCGTACCGACTGGACGCAGCTGGAGACCGCGCCCCGGCGCGAGCACTTCGACGACTACGCCAAGCTCGCGGCGACCGTCGCCAGGCGCTACCCCACCGTCAAGCACTTCATGGTCTGGAACGAGCTGAAGGGTTTCTGGAACACGCCCCAGAACCGCTGGGACATCGAGGGCTACACCGAGCTGTACAACAAGGTCTACGACGCCCTGAAAGCCGTCGACAAGGACATCAAGATCGGCGGTCCCTACGTGTCGGTCGGCAGCACCACCGTCCCCGAGCGGGGAGCGGAGATCCAGGGGCCGTGGGGGAGCATCGTCCAGCGCGACCTGGAGGCGGTCCGCTACTGGATCGACAACAAGAAGGGCGCCGACTTCATCGTCGTCGACGGCGCCTCGGTCACCAAGGAGGCCGGGGCCTTCCCCGACGAGTTCACCGCCCTGGGCAAGTTCGGCGCCCTCACCAAGTGGCTGCAGGAGAAGAGCGGCAACCTGCCGGTCTGGTGGGCCGAGTGGTACGTCGAGCCCAACAACAGCGACTGGCCCGAGGACCGCCGCATCGCCGTCCACACGGCCGCGCTGATGGAGTTCGCCACCAGCGGCGTCACCACCTCGCTCTTCTGGAACCCCCAGCGCAAGTCCACCGGTGACGACCAGGCCTGCCCCGGCTGCCTGTGGCACCCGACCACCGGTGTCGAGATGCCCATGGCGGGCATCCTGAGCGGCTTCACCAAGTGGTTCCCCCTCGGGGTCACGCTGGAGACGGTCGCCTCCTCCAACGCCCGGGTGCGTGTCCTGGCCCAGGAGCGCCAGCTCGTGATGGTCAACACCACCAACGCCGCCACCACCACCGTCGTGGACGGCAGGCAGTTCCAGCTCAAGCCGTACGAGGTCAGATGGAGCGAGCGCACGGGAGCTTAGCGCTCCTTTTCCCGGACCGGGCGGACGGGGCGGGCAGGGCGAACGAGCCGGGGGGGCAGTGCGGACGAACCGGACGGGGCGAACGGGCGGGGCGCGAGGACCTGCCCGCCTCGGCGGGCAGGCGGGCCGAACCCGGGGCGGGACGCGCTCAGCGCCGGAGCGCGAGGTCGTCGCCGAGCACGCGGAGGACGGCGTCGACCATGACCAGGTCCGCTGGGCGATCCGAGGCGTGTACCGTGTCGCCGAAGGCGATCGACGCGGGGACGTCGGAGTCGAGGAAAGCGTTCCTGCCCTTGACGATGAAGTCGTCCAGCCGTCCTCCGGCCAGCCTCAGCACGGCGCCGCCGCCCCGGCAGGTGCTCAGCTCGAAGGTGCCCTCACCGGTCTCGACCCGGATCGGGCCGTCGTTGTCGCTGCGGGCCAGGACGGTCATGTACCGCACGTCGCGCCCGGGGTGGCGGCGGACGTACACGTCCGCCTCACCATGCGTGACCCGGGCCTCCGGCACCGGGACGGGAGACTCGCCGGTGCCGACCAGCCCGCCGCCCGCCTGATAGGCGGTGAGGAGATCCTGGACGTCGCCGCGCATGGGCGGGCCCTCGGAGACGGTGATCGACGGGTGCGCCGCCAGCTGCCCGGCGGTGGCGGTCTCCAGGTCGACGATCGCGTAGTCGGCTCCGGCCGCCCGCATCCGGTCGTGGAAGGCGCGCAGTGATCGGCCGCACTCCGGGGTCCCCGTGCCGTCCGGCCAGGCGGCGAGGGCCGCGTGGGGGCGGTAGAGGCCGAACGCCGCGCCGGTGACGGGCGCGCACTCCAGGAACTCGGCGCCGTGCAGGGCGAAGAAGTCGGCGAGGGCCTTCACCACGGGGGCCTTCGCGGTGGCCGCGCCGTCCTGGTCGATGGGCGCGCAGTCGGGGTAGGGCGCCGTGTGCCGGGAGTCGAGCGCCGGGGACCAGCCGGAGGTGGAGACGCCCGTGTAGACGTTGAAACCGGTCGCGCCGCAGGCCAGGGCGAGCAGGGTCTGGTGGTAGCTGGTGGTGGCGTCGGCGTAGGCGCGGTCGTAGAGCTCGGAGAAGCCCCAGTTCTCCTCCAGGTTGGGGCCGGGGGCGAGTTTGGCGGCCATCACGTAGCGGGCATGGGCGTCGGGGTCGGCCGAGACGACGCCCATCCAGTTGGTGAAGCCGTAGTGGACGCCGTCCCAGGCGGCGGGGCGGACGCGGGCGAGCCAGGCGTCGAGGTCGCCGACGGTCGGCGGGTTGAGGTTGACCACGACGGGCACCCGGCAGCCGACCGCCCGGCTCCAGCGGTGATACACCTCGGCGAGGTAGGCGGCGTGGAAGCGGCCCCAGTCGGCGTGGGCCGCCGCCCCCTCGGAACGGCCGGGCCCGGTTCGCGCCCCGGGCGGCTCGATCTCGTCCCAGGAGGCGACGCCGGTGGCGTGGGCGTGGTTGTAGTCCTCCAGCGTGCCGTACCACTCGCGCAGGCGGGAACGGAAGAAGGCCAGGCCGGACGGGCTGTAGTCGTAGGCGGTGAGCGGCAGTGCGCCGTTGGTGAAGATGCCCTCGTTGGCGATCTGCGTCATGATCACAGGACCGTCCGGGTACGACGCGGACTCCAGCACCTCCTCGCCCACCGCCGAGAGCCACCGCCGGGTGTGCGCCTCGAACGCGGGGCAGAGCGGGGCGGGCAGCGCCTCCCGCGACCACAGCGACGGTACGCCCCGGGCGTCGAGCAGCGGCTCGATCGCGGGGTCGGCGGCGGGGCTCACCCAGTCGGGCAGCCCGCCGTAGTCGACTTCGGCGTGGACGAAGGGACCTGGTTTGGCGATGACCTTCAGCCCCAGCTCGCCGCACAGCCGGAGGAACCGGACGACGTCGGTGCCGGGGTGGCTTTCGCCGGTGAAGTCGGGCGCCATGCCGGGCGAGGGCTGATGGTGCCGCCAGGGGATATAGCTGGTGATCACGTCGATGCCCAGCTCGTCTCGTACGCTCCGCAGCCGATCGGCCCAGCGGGAGGGGGCGTCGCGGTAGTAGGGGTAGTCGGCGGTCACCAGCATCCTTGCCACTCCGTCGATGATGGTGACTCCGTCGCGGATCTCGATGGTCATGCGTGTGCTCCGTTGCTGAGAGGGGCAGGCCGGTGGCGGGTGAGGGGCGGCCGGGATCTAGCCTTTGAGGCCGGTGAGCTGGATGCCGTCGAGGATGCGGCGCTGGAAGACCAGGAAGATCAGGATGACCGGCATGACGGCGACGACGGCCCCCGCCATGATCAGGTGAGGTTGTGCGGCCCGGCCGGAGGCCAGTGCCTGCAGGGCGAGCGGCAGGGTGTACTTCTCCTGGTCGGACAGGATCACCAGCGGCCACAGCAGGTCGTTCCAGTGGTAGATGAAGCTGGTGATGGTCACCACGGCCAGCGCTGGCCTCGCCAGGGGCAGCGCGACGTGCCAGAACACCCGCAGCCTGCCCGCGCCGTCGATCTCGGCGGCGTCCTCGACGTCCTGGGGCATCGTCAGGAAGAACTGCCGCAGCAGGAAGATGTCGAAGGCCGAGATCAGGTTGGGCACGATCACCCCGGTCAGGCTGTCGGCCATGCCGAGTTCCTGGGTGACGAACACCTTGGGGATCAGCAGCGCGATCCCGGGAACCATGATCGTCGCGAGGAGGACCATGAACAGCTTGTCGCGGCCGGGGAAGTCGATGCGCGCGAAGGCGTAGGCCGCCAGCGCGTCGAACATCAGCTTGGCCGGTATCAGGACGGCGACGACGATCACGCTGTTCAGCAGCGCCGTCCCGAAGCCGCCGATGTCCAGCACGTTGAGATAGTTGGCCAGGGTCGGCGCCCACCGGCCGGTCTCGGCGTCCAGCGGCAGCAGGTTCGGGGTGGGGGTGAACACGTCCTGGGGTCGTTTGAAGGAGGTGGCGATCATCCACACGAACGGCGTCAGCGCCACGACGGAGCCGGTCGCGAGGATCAGATTCGCGATCACGCGTGGTGCCGCGGGGGACTTCCCGGGGCGGGCGTGACGGCGCGCGGGTGCCGGCCGGGCGCCGGGGGAGGCGGCCCGGATCGGTGTGGTGGCGGTCATCGGGTCACTCCCCGTTCCGGCGGCGCGCGAGGCGGAACTGCGCCCACGTCACGATCAGAATGGTCACGAACAGCAGGAACGACATCGCGCTCGCCGGCCCCATCAGCCCGTCGCGGTAACCGAACAGGTACAGGTGGAGCACGTAGCTGAGCCCCGACCGCTCGGGGCCGGCGTTGCTCTTGAAGAGCACGTACACCAGCCCGAACATCTGGAGTGAGGCGATGACGCCGGTGACGACCAGGTAGAAGGTGGTCGGCCGCAGCAGCGGCAGGGTGATGTGGACGAGGCGTTGCCAGCGGCCGGCGCGGTCGATCTCCGCAGCCTCGTAGTAGCTTTTCGGGATGCCCTTGAGCCCGGCAAGGAAGATCAGCATCGCGGTCCCCGACTGCCAGGCGGCGATCAGGGCGAGCGCGGGCACCACCAGCCCGGGGGTGCCGAGATAGTCGGGCCCCTCGACGCCGACGACGCCCAGCGCGGCGTTGAGGAGCCCGAACCGGGAGTCGTACAGCCACAGCCAGATGGCGGCGACGGCGGCCTCGGCGGTGACGACCGGCAGGTAGAAGGCGAGGCGGTAGAACGACTGCCCCTTCCTGACCATGTCGATCAGGTACGCCTGGACGAAGCCGGTGAGCAGGGACACGGGCACGGCCAGCACCGTGTACAGCAGGGTGACCCTGACCGACTTCCAGAAGTCCGGATAGAGCTGGGAGTCGGTGAGGATCTCGGTGTAGTTTCGCAGTCCCACCCACTCGGCGGGGGAGAGCATGTCCCAGCGGGTGAAGCTGAAGTAGAGGGCGGCCACCGCGGGGACCAGCATGAAGACCACGGTGTGCAGGATCGCGGGTCCCACGAAGAGATAGCCCGCGACGGTGTTCCTCCGCCCGCGCCTCAACCGGGCCGTACGGGAATTCCGCCCGCCGGCGATGGGCGGGGCGGACCCTACTTCCATCCAAGGACCTTGCGCGCGCTGACGGCGGCGGTGTCGAGCGCCTCGGCAGGAGACCTGCCGCCGTCGACGGCCTCCTCGATGGCCTTGGCGAGATACTGGTCGTTGATCTGCAGCCACTCGGTCACCGCGGGGCGGGGGGTCGCCGACTCAAGCTGTTCGAGGACCGCTTCGAACTCGGGGTCGGTGCCGGCCTTCACGCTCGCCGCGGCTCGCTTGTTGACGGGGAAGTTGCCGGTGATGGCGCTGAACTCGGCGTTGTGGGTGGCGTCCGTGAGGAACCTCAGCCACTTCCAGCCGCCGTCGGCGTTCTTGGCGCCCTTGAAGACGACGCCGTTGTCGCCACCGATGGTGCTGGCCTCCCGGGTCTTCCTGGGCAGCAACGCCGTGCCGAACCGCAGGCCGGGGAACTGCTCGCGAATGCCGAGCACGTCCCAGGGGCCGGAGAACTTCATCGCGGTCAGGCCCTTCTGGAAGGCGTTCTCGCTGCCGCTGATCTTGCGAGGCGAGCTCGCCAGCAGCGTGCGCCACAGGGTGAGCGCGTCCTGGGCCGGCCGCTCGGTGAAGGTGACCCTCTGGCCGGCCTCGTCGAGCATGGACCCGCCCGCCGAGGCCACGAAGCCGGGGAACAGCCAGGCGCCGTAGCCGTCGCCCTTGGGCACCTCGACCCCGGCGACGCCGGGATGTTCGGCGTGTACCTTCTGGGAGGCCGTGACCAGCTCCTCCCAGGTGGTGGGTGGGGTGGTGACGTACTTCTTGTTGTAGAAGAGCACGACGGTGGTCTGCTGCAGCGGCACGCCGTAGAGCCTGCCGCCGACCTTGTTGGTGTTGAGGGCCCCCTCGTAGTAGTCGGCCTCCTCGATGGTGCCCGCGGGCACCTCCACGATCTGGTCCGCGTTCGCGTAGCGGGCCATTAGCGGCTGGTCGAGGTAGCCGACGTCGGGTGCCCTGCCGCCGCTGATCGCCGAGGCCAGCTTGGTGTTGTAGTCGTCCTTGGGAATCTCGGTGATCTTCAGCCTGATCCCGGGATTGGCGGCCTCGAACTTCTTGGCGAGGTCCTTGACCCGCACGGACTGCTCGGGAGTCGGCTGGTAGTACCAGAAGTTCACCGTCTGGGAGGCGGACGTGCCGGTCCGCCCAGGAGCGCCGCTCTGGCCGCAGGCGGTGATCCCGGCGAGGACGAGGACGAGGACGAGGACCGCCGCCGACCTGAAGGGGGGTGTCATGAGATCTCCTTGGTGAATATGCCGTCGACATAGAGCCGCTGTCCCCGCGCCGCGGCGACGGTCACGTGAATGTGGCTGGTGGTGAGGCTGACGCGCCCGGCGCTGAGGGTCGTCCAGCGCCCGGCGGGCAGGGGGCCCGGCAGGTAGACGGGCACGCCCTCGACGAGCAGGCGCACCGTGCAGTCACCGGCGGGGTTGAGCAGCCGGACGAACAGTTCGTGGCCGGACAGGTCGACCGGCCGGTGGTAGAGGTAGAAACCGACCTCGGTCTCGGGCCCGGTCACGGTGATCTCGCCGGCCCAGCCTGTGCTCAGCTCCGGCCGCGCCACCCGTTCCACGGTCGCGTCCCGGATGACGTGCGCGGTGTCCTCGATCGCGAAGTCCGCGAGGAGCTGCGGCGCGACCCGCCAGTCCTGCGGCAGCAGCGGGCGCAGGGGGATCGCCGGTCTCCTGGGGGCGAGCGGCGGCCCCGAGGTGGACGGTGCCGCCGCCCGGTAGGCCGTCCTGAGCGCGGCGCGGGCGGGGCGGTGGGCCCGCCGGTCGATGTGGGTGAGCCCGAAGGTGTTGAAACCCGCGATGGGGGTGAACCAGTCGTAGGCCGTCCACCACACGGCTCCCGCCACGTACGGCCGGTCGTAGGCGGGGTGGGTGCCGGCGAAGACGTCGAGCTGGCGCTGGGCGAGCCCGTCGTCCTCGCGGGCCCACGTGCCGAACTCGGTCACCAGGATCGGCTTGCCGGGGAACTCCTCGTGCGCCCTGTCGAGGAAGGCGGCGGTGAGCGCGCTCTCCTGCCCCTCCTCGCCCATGAAGACCCCGAAGTAGGTGGACCAGCCCGGCACGTCCACGACGTTCTGGGTGGCGTCGTGCGGTCCCGGCCGGTCGGGCGCGGCGGTCTGGGTGATCAGGCGGCCGTCGTCGTAGTGCAGGCGCAGGTCGCACAGGAGGCGGCGGAGGAACTCCGCGCGGTAGGTCACCCCCATCGACTCGTTGGTGCCGCCCCACAGCAGGACGCTGGGGCGGTTGTAGTCCCGGAAGATCATCTCCCGCCACATCTGCTCGCCGATGCCCCGCTGGAGCTGGTCGGCGAACTGGTACGGCTCGAACCACCAGGTGGGGATCTCCTCCATGACGGCCAGGCCGACACGGTCGGCGACCAGGTAGGTGAGCGGGTGGTTGGGGTAGTGGCCGGTCCGCAGCAGGGTCACGCCGAGGGACTTGATGTCGGTCAGGTCGTCCACGACGCGCTGAGGGTCGCCCACCGTGCGGCCGGTGTCGGCCCAGTCCTCGTGCCGGGCCACGCCGTGGAAGCGCGCGGCCCGCCCATTGAGCAGAATCCGCGGCTCGGCGTCCGCGATGGCGACCGTGCGCAGCCCGACCTGGGTGGCGTAGGCGTCGCCGTTGGGCAACGTCGCGATCAGCACATACAGATGGGGCGTCTCCGGTGACCAGGGCCTGGGGTCGGGCACCTCGATCGTGAGGGTCGCGACGTCGACACCGGACACGCTCGCCGACCACACCTGCGGGCCCGCCAGATCCTCGGCGTAGGGCGTCGCGAGCAGGTCCTCGCTGACGACGGCCTCGTGCAGGCGCAGTCTGGCCTCGAAGGCGCCCTCGGCCACGATCGTCGTGCTGAGGGTGTTCAGGGAGGGCACGACGTCGAGGCGCGCGATGGACTGGGCGGGCAGGATCTCCAGGTAGACGTCCTGGATGATGCCGGTGTAGTTCCACCAGTCGCTGGGCACGGCGGGTACGATGTCGGTCCTGCTTCCCCAGGGCGGGTTGTCGACCCTGACCACCAGCACGTTCTCGCCGCCGGTCAGCGCGTCGGTGATGTCGAGGGCGAAAGGGGTGTAACCGCCTTCGTGCCAGCCGATCCAGCGCCCGTTGACCCACACGTCGGCCACGTAGTTGACCGCCGTGAACGTCAGCCGCACCCGTTCGCCGTCGGCGTGTGCCACCGTGAAGCGCCGCCGGTACCAGATCCCGTCCTCGTACGGCTCGCCGGGCCCGTTCTCGCAGGCGGGCAGGTCGCGCAGCGCCCATCGGCTGTCGTCCAGGTCGGGGGAGTGGAACCCGTCGGACTCGATGGCCGCCAGGGAGTCCGCGCGGTCGGTGAGGGACAGATCGTGGTCGAAGGCCATCCGCCGGCCACGCCAGCGGCCGGCCAGGTCGATCACGCGACGAGACCGCTGCCGCTCGCCTCCCGGCAGCGGCCTGCCGTAAGCGTAGGGAACGACGCGGCCCGCGAGCGTGCGCAGCTCCACCGAGGGCGCCAGCGTACCCAGCTCACGCGAGACGTGCGGAGAGTTCATGGATCCTCGATCAAGATCGTCTAATTAATTTAAGCCTTACGTTAATGTTGCTCCGGTATCCCGTCAATGCTCTGGGGGGGACGTGGTGCTCGTTTATTTTTCGTCGTGACCTAATATGTCGGCATGGCAGCAGTACGACAGAAAACGGTCCACGACCTTCGGCGGAGCAACCGGGCGGCCGTACTCCGCGCCCTCTATCTCGGAGGGCCGGCGAGTCGCCAGCAGCTCAGCGAGGTCGCCTCGCTCAGCCCCGCCACGGTGAGCAACGTCGTCGGCGAGCTGCTCGCCTACGGAGTGATCTACGAGGCGGGGCAGGCCGAGTCCCAGAAGGGCAGGCCGAGGGTGCTGCTGCGGATCAACACCAGCCACGGCTACGTCATCGGCATCGACGTGGGGGAGACCCACGTCCGCGTTGAGCTGTTCGATCTGGAGATGAACCGGCAGGCCAAGATCGAGTACGCCCTGCGCCCGGCCCGGCACGACCCCGAGATCGTCGTCCGTCACATCCTGGCGGGCATCGAGCTGGTGCTGAGCGAGGCCGGGATCACCCCCGGCCAGGTGCTCGGTGTCGGGGTGGGCGTGCCCGGCGTCGTGGAGAAGGGGCCCGACGCCGTCATCCACGCCCCCAGCTTCGGCTGGGACGCGGTTCCCCTGGGAAAACTGCTGAGGGAGGGCACCAGCCTGCCGCTGTACGTGGACAACGGCGCCAAGTCGATGGGGCAGGCCGAGCTGTGGTTCGGCGCGGGACGCGGGGCACAGCACGTCGTGACCGTGCTGATCGGCTCAGGGGTGGGGGCGAGCATCATCGCCGACGGCGTCACCTACCTGGGCGCCAACAGCAGCGCCGGCGAGTGGGGCCATACGAAGATCATGGCGGACGGGCGGGCCTGCCGGTGTGGGGGGCGGGGCTGCCTGGAGGCGTACGTGGGCGCCAAGAGCATCCTGGAACGAGCCGGGCTGTGGAGCGAGACGATCGACGAGCCCACCGCCCTGGCCGGGCTGCTTTCGAGCGGCTCACCCGTGATCGAGGAGACCGTCAACTACCTGGGAATCGGTCTCGCCAACCTGATCAATCTCTTCAACCCCGAACGCATCGTCATCGGCGGCTGGGCGGGAGTGCTCCTCGGCGAGCGCCTGCTGGTCAAGATCCGTCAGGCGACCGAGAAGAACTGCCTGGCCAGGCCGTACACCACGGCCGCCATCGGGCTGGGCCGGCTGGGCGTCGACTCCATCGCCCTGGGCGCGGCGACACTCGTCGTCGAGGAGTTCCTGCTCAACAGCGCTCCCGCGGAGCGCGCGACCGAGTAGCGGCCGCCTCGGACTCCGGCGCATCGCGTGGTCGGCGCGATCGCGCCTTTTCGTGATGGGCCTGGTGTGCGCCAGGCCCATCATCGCGTTCACCAGCGGTTTTGGGCGCGCTTCCGCGGATGGGGAAGGTCGCGGTCGTTTGGAAACTCACTCTTGACAGGTCTGTGAGGTGAAGCCACTCTGATGCAGAGTTAATTTTCGCCTTAATGTAATTCAGGAGTAACGCCATGCGCACCCCTCTCGTCGCGGTGACGACAGCCCTGGTGCTGGCCGTGCCCGCGACGACCGCGACCGCCACCCCCGCGCACACCCGTCCCGTCACGGCGTGGCTGACCACCGGCGACCAGGCCAACCTCCTGGCCGACCGCACCGACCTCGTCGGCCCCTCCGACGCCGCGTCGCCCACCATCGCCGTCGACCCCTCACGCCGTTTCCAGACCGTGGAAGGCTTCGGCGCCTCCATCACCGACTCGTCGGCGCACCTCATCGCGAAACTGCCCGGACGGGACCGGCGCACGCTGATGCGCGAGCTGTTCGAACCCCGCACCGGACTGGGGCTGAGCTACCTGCGCCAGCCCATCGGCTCCTCGGACTTCGTCGCCGGAGAGCACTACACCTACAACGACCTGCCGGCGGGCCGGACCGACTACCAGATGCGCCACTTCTCCATAGACCGCGACCGAAAGGAGATCATCCCCCTGCTGCGCGAAGCCCGCGCGCTCAACCCGAACCTGAAGATCATGGCGTCCCCGTGGAGCCCGCCCGCGTGGATGAAGACCAGCGGCTCCCTCGTCGGCGGACGGCTCAAGGACGACGAACGCGTGTATCGGGCCTACGCGAAGTACCTCGCCACGTTCGTCGGCGCGTACGCCAGAGCCGGGGTGAGGATCGACGCGATCACCCTGCAGAACGAGCCGCAGAACCGCACCCCCGACGGCTACCCGGGCATGGACCTGCGCCACGACGAGGCGATCAGGCTGATCCCCCTGGTCGGACGCGAACTACGGGCGGCCGGCCTGTCCACCGAACTTCTCGGCTACGACCACAACTGGTCCCTGCACCCCAACGACGGCGGCCCCGCCGACGACCCGGCGAACCCCGACTACGCCGAATCCCTGCTGGACGACCCCACCGCCCGCCGCTGGCTGGCCGGCACCGCCTTCCACTGCTACTCCGGCGATCCCGAGCGACAGTCGCGACTGCACGACCTGTACCCGGACAAGGACATCTACTTCACCGAGTGCTCGCCCAACCAGTCGAGCGATCCCACCACCACCTTCTCCGACACCCTGCACTGGCAGACCCGCCAGGTGACCGTCTGGGGCATGCGGCACTGGGCCAAGACGGCCATCGGCTGGAATCTGGCGCTGGACCCGTCCGGCGGCCCGCACAACGGCGGCTGCGCGACCTGCTTCGGCACCGTGACCATCGACCCGGAGAGCGGGGAGGTGACACCTACCGCCCACTACTACGTCGCGGGCCACGGCTCGAAGTTCCTCAGGCCCGGCGCCGTCCGCGTCGACTCCACGGCCTACGCGGGCAGCGTCACGGGCGTCGCCTTCCGCAACCCCGACGGGAACATCGTGCTGATCGCGGTCAACGACGACTGGGGCGCCGGGGAGCAGCGGTTCAACGTGACGCTCGGCGCCAGGAGCTTCTCCTACACGCTGCCCGCGGGAGCGGTGGCGACCTTCACCCTGCGCTGACCCTTCCCGCGGTTCCTCGCCTCGCGCTGATGCTTCCCGCGGTTTCTTGCCTCGCGCTGATGCTTCCCGCGGTTCCTCGCCTCGCGCTGATGCTTCCCGCCCCCTTCGCCCTGCGCCGACCCTTCCCGTAGTCCTTCACCTCGCGCTGATCCTCCCCGCGCGCTTTTCGCTCCGCGCTGATCCTCCCGGCTCCCCCCGCAACCAGAAAAGGATCGACGATGAGAAGACCAACGCCCGGCACGGGCAGGCGCCACGCCCTGTGGGCCACCGCCGTGATGCTCGGGGGCGGCCTGTCCCTCCAGGTCGTCGCACCCGCCCAGGCCGCCGCACCGACGGCGAACGTGTGGGTCACCACCGCCGACGGCGGCAAGCTGCTCCAGCAGCAGCCCGCCGTCACCTTCGGCGCCGACAGCGGCAGCGCGAGCACCATCGACGTCTCCGACGCCGCCGCCTACCAGACGATGGACGGCTTCGGCGCCTCCTTCACCGACTCCTCCGCCTGGCTGGTGGCCAACAGGCTCAGCACCGGCCAGCGCGCCGCGCTCATGGACAAGCTGTTCGACCGAGGCTCCGGCATCGGCCTCAGCCTCCTGCGCCAGCCGATGGGCACCAGCGACTTCGCCCTGAGCAACTACACCTACGACGACAGCTGCTGTGACCTGGGCGGTTTCTCCATCGACCACGACCGCTCCGCCATCATCCCGGTGCTCAAGCAGGCCAAGTCCAGAAACGCGGACCTGAAGATCATGGGCACTCCCTGGAGCCCGCCCGCGTGGATGAAGACCAACAACTCCCTCGTGGGGGGAAAGCTCCGCACCGACAGGTACGCCGCCTTCGCCGACTACTTCGTCAAATACGCCCAGGCCTACGCGGCCGAGGGCCTGCCCATCTACGCGGTCACCCTGCAGAACGAGCCCCACCACGAAGCGCCGTACGCGTCGATGCGGATGGAGCCGGGCGAGCAGGCCGCCGTCGTCAAGAACCACCTCGGCCCCGCCTTCGCCGCGGCGGGCCTCTCCACCAAGATCATCGCGTGGGACCACAACTGGGACGAGCCCAACTACCCGATCGAGGTCCTGAACGACGCCGGTGCCAAGAGGTACCTCGCCGGATCGGCCTTCCACTGCTACGCGGGCGACGTCGGCGCGCAGAGCGCCGTGCACAATGCCCACCCCGACCGTGACATCTGGTTCACCGAATGCTCCGGCGGCAACTGGGCCACCGACTTCGGCGCCAACCTGAAATGGAACCTGCAGAACCTGGTCATCGGCGCGACGCGGAACTGGGCCAAGGGCGTCACGCTGTGGAACATGGCGCTGGACCAGAACAACGGTCCCACCAACGGCGGCTGCACTACCTGCCGCGGCGTCGTGACGATCGACAACAACTCCGGCAACGTCGCCTACAACGTCGAGTACTACGTGCTCGGGCACGTCAGCAAGTTCGTCGTCCCCGGCGCGAGGCGGATCGACTCCAGCACCTACGCGGGCGACCTCGAATCGGTCGCCTTCAAGAACCCCGACGGCTCGATCGCCCTGCTCGCCCTGAACGCCGGATCGAGCGGCAAGGCGTTCAAGGTGCGCTGGAAGGGCCAGTCCTTCACCTACACGTTGCCGGCCGGTGCGGCGGGAACCTTCACCTGGGACGGCGGGGGCGGCTCGGGCGGGGACACGAGCCCGCCGACCGCGCCCACCAACCTGCAGGCCTCGCAGACCACCGCCTCCTCCACGCGGCTGTCGTGGGGAGCCTCCAGCGACAACGTCGGGGTGAGCGGGTATGTGATCTTCCGCAATGGCGCGCAGGTCGGCACCAGCGCCACGACGACCTTCACCGACTCGGGCCTGTCGGCGCAGACCACCTACAGCTACACCGTCAGGGCCCGCGACGCCGCCGGTAACCTCTCGCCCGCCTCGGGGGCCCACGGCGTGACCACGCCGCCCGGCGGCGGCGGTGGTGGTATCGACCCGACGGCCTGGTACCAGGTGGTCAATGTCAACAGCGGCAAGTGCCTGGACGCGGCCGGTGCGGGCAACGGTGCCGTACTGCGGCAGTGGGCGTGCGGAGCGGCCGGTGGCAACCAGCAGTGGCAGCTGCGCCCCACCACCGACGGCTTCTACCAGGTCCTCAGCCGCAACGCGCCGACCCTGGCCTGGGACCTCACCGGCGGAGCCGGAGCCACCGGCGACGGCGTCAAGGTCCAGCTGTGGACCTACGGCGGCGGCACCAACCAGCAGTGGAAGCCGGTCGGCACCGGCGGCACCTACACCTTCCAGGCCCGCAACAGCGGCAAGTGCCTGGACGTGACCGACGTCTCCACCGCCGACGGCGCCCGCCTGCAGCAGTGGTCCTGCCACAACGGCCCCGCCCAGAGCTTCCGCCTGACCTCCCAGCCCTGACCTCCCAGCTTTGACCTCTCAGCCCTGCCCCTCAGCCCTGCCTCCCGCTCCTGAACCTCGGCGCCGGGATCCTCCACACCGACCCGAGGCACCACGGGCTCCGGTGGCCCGCACCACCGGAGCCCCCGCACCGGCCGGTACGCCAGACGGCGACCGGCGGACCCCCTCACACGGAGGAAAGATGACAGCCCCACGTTCTCGGCACGCCCCGCGTCACCGCATCCGGGCGCTCGCCGTGCTCACCGGACTCGCGACGGCGCTCGCCTCCTTCACCAGCCTGCCGAACACCGCGGCGTACGCGCAGATCGCTCCCACGGTCTCCTCCTGGGTCACCACCCCCGACCGGTCCCAGCTGCTAAGCCCCGGCCCGAGCGCCACCTTCGAAACCGGTGGCAACCGCCCGTCGGACACGATCATCATCAACACCGGCCAGCGCCTGCAGACCATGGACGGGTTCGGCGGCTCGCTCACCGACTCCTCCGCCGAACTCCTCTACGACCTCCCGGCGGCCCAGCGCGACGAGGTGATGCGTTCGCTGTTCAGCCCGACCGAGGGCATCGGGATGAGCTTCCTGCGCCAGCCCATCGGCGGCTCGGACTTCATCGACGAGCCGCACTACACCTACAACGACCTGCCGAACGGGCAGACCGACCTGCCGCAGGCGCGCTTCAGCATCGCCCACGACCAGTCCCAGATCCTGCCGCTGCTGCGCCGCGCCCTGCAACTCAACCCGGCGCTCAAGGTCATGGCGACCCCCTGGGGTCAGCCCGCCTGGATGAAGGCCAACAACTCCGTCATCGGCGGACGGATCAAAAATGATCCCGCCTACTTCCGCTCCTACGCCCTGTACCTGCTGAAGTTCGTCCAGGCCTACGAGGCCGAAGGCGTGCCGATCCACTCCATCAGCGTCCAGAACGAGCCGCAGAACCGCACCCCGGACGCCTACGCCGGAACCGACATGCCCGTCGCGCACCAGGTCGCGATCATCAACGAGCTCGGCCCGATGCTGCGCGACGCGGGCCTGTCCCGAGTGAAGATCATTTCCTACGACCACAACTGGGCCCAGCACCCCGACGACGCCGCCGACGCCGCCCGTATGGGCGTCCCGGCCGAGCCGAACTACCCCTACGACATCCTCAACTCCTCGGCCGCCCAGTGGGTCGCCGGAACCGGCTACCACTGCTACGCCGGTGACCCGAGCGCCCAGACCAACCTGCACAACGCCTTCCCGGCCAAGGACACCTGGTTCACCGAGTGCTCCGGCTGGCACGGTGCCGGGGACGACTACAACCGCTTCTTCTCCGACACCCTCAAGTGGCACGCCCGCAACATCTCGATCGGCACCACCCGCAACTGGGCCAAGGGCATCACCACCTGGAACCTCGCGCTCAACTCCCAGGGCGGCCCCGTCAACGGCGGCTGCGGCAACAATCCCGCGGGCATGTGCACCGGCGTGGTCTCCATCGACGGCACCACCGTCAGGCGCAACGCCGAGTACTACACCCTCGGCCACCTCAGCAGGTTCGTGAAGGACGGCGCGGTCCGCCTCAACTCCAACAACGCCGGAGACCTGCACAACACCGCGTTCGTCAACCCCAACGGCTCCACCGCCCTGGTCGTCACGAACATCAGCGGCGACCAGCGCACCTTCGGCGTCGAGTGGAACGGCAGGCTGCTCAGCTACACCATCCCCGGCGGTGCCATCGCCACCCTCACCTGGCCCGCCGACGGCGGTCCCGTCGACAACCAGGCGCCCACCGTACCGACCGGCCTGAACGCCACGGGGACGACCGCGACCTCCACCACCCTGACCTGGACCGCCTCCACCGACAACGTCGGGGTGAGCGGTTACCAGATCTTCCGTGGCGCGACCCAGGTCGGCACCAGCGCCACGACCTCGTTCACCGATTCGGGCCTGACCCCGTCGACGACCTACTCCTACACCGTCAGGGCCCGCGACGCGGCCGGGAACGTCTCCGGCGCGTCCGCCGCCAGGAGCGTCACCACCTCGGCCACCGGCACCGCCCCCATCGACCCGGCCACGTGGTACCAGGTCGTCAACGCCAACAGCGGCAAGTGCGTCGACGGGCGTGACCTGGGCACCGGCAACGGCACCGCTCTGCAGCAGTGGACCTGCAACAGCCCTGCCGCCGACAACCAGGACTTCCGGTTCCAGCCCGCCGGAGACGGCTTCTACCGGGTCGTCTACCGTCGCGCCCCCGCCCTGGCCTGGGACGTCACCGGCGGCGGCGGAGCCACCGGCGACGGCGCCAAGGTCAACCTGTGGACCTACGGCGGCGGCACGAACCAGCAGTGGAAGCCCACCCCGCGCGCCGACGGCGGCTTCACCTTCACCGCCCGGCACAGCGGCAAATGCCTCGACGTGACCGACATGTCCACCGGCAACGGCGCGCTCCTGCAGCAGTGGAGCTGCCACAATAGCCCCGCCCAGACCTTCCGTCTGCAACCGCGGAGCTGAGCCCCGGCACCTCCTTCCTTCCGGAACGTTCCCGAAACGGCCCGGAGGGAGGTCGGAGGAACGGAGCACTAGGCGGCGTCCGGGGCGGTGGAGGGTTTGCGCCAGTTGGTGAACCAGCGCAGGAGCCACTCCACCGGCCCGTAGCGGTGGCGGCGTAGCCACCACAGGCTCCAGGCGGCCTGCGCCGCGAAGATGCCGACGCCGATCGACACGACACAGAACGGGCTGAGCTGGTCGACCAGGCTCAGCCCGTAACCGGTGAAGATCAGTGAGCTGATCAGCGACTGCCCCAGATAGTTCGTCAGCGCCAGCCTGCCGGGCGCCGCGAACGCCCCGGCCAGACGCGGCACCGCCGGGAGCAGGCGCAGCAGCGTGGCGGCGTAGGCCGCGGCCAGCAGCGGCGCGGTGACCAGGTTCACCGCCTGGCCGACCATGTGGTACGCGTGCCCGCCGCCCGACCAGGTCGAGTGCGCGTAGACCAGCGCCCCGGCGAGCCCGGCGGTGAACCCCGCCCACTGCATCCGGCGCAGCGTGGCCGTGTGCCCGGACAGGTCGTTCAGCAGCCGCAGCTTGCCCACGGCGAGCCCGACCAGGCAGGCGGCGAGTACCGTGGGCCCCTGGAAGAAGACCCGCAGCACGAAGATCTTGGCGAGCCTGTGCAGGTGCTCATTGATGATCATGGATGCGGAGCCGTGCAGGGCCTGGTCCGACAGGGCGGCCTGCGCCGCGTTCTCCGAGACGGCCTCCGAGGCGTCGGTGCCCAGCGCCGCCAGCACGGCCAGCAGCAGCACCCCCACGGCCAGCGCCACCGTCAGCGCGAGCGCGGCGATCACCGCGGCGCGCGGGGTGATCCGCCGCACCGCCAGCAGGACCAGCCCCACGATCGCGTACGTCGCCAGGATGTCGCCGGGGAACAGGAGGATCCCGTGGGCCAGGCCGAGCAGGAACAGGCCGCCCAGGCGGCGCAGGAACCTGGGCGCGAACGCCGCCGCCGACCTGCGGGCCGAGTCGATCTGGAGGGTGAAGCTGTAGCCGAACAGGAAGGCGAACAGCAGATAGAACTTGTTCTCGAAGAGGACCGAGACGACCCAGCGCACCTCCCAGTCGAGCGGCGCGGAGAACGACGGCGCCGCCAGCCCCGCCATCCGGTATCCCGAGGCGAGATAGGTGATGTTGACCACCACGATGCCGAACAGCGCGAAACCGCGTAGCGCGTCGACCGCCGCGATCCGCTGCCCCGCGGTCCCGGTGGAGGTCCCCGCCCGGCCGCGGGGCTCCCCTGCGAGCATCTGACCGTCCTTCGAGCAGCTTAGCGAGGTGCTTCCCCCGGCGAACGGTGCCCAGTATGGCGCGGCCCGGCCGCCCGCCGAGAGACTTTGTCGCTTATTGAAGCTGGTACCCGATGACGATGAACCGCTCCGCGATCACTGCCACGGCCAGCACGAACGCGGGCACCGCGACGAACAGGATGCGCCTCCTCCTCCGCCTGGTCGCCTGGTCGCGGCCACGCAGGCGGACCACCTCGTAGCCGAACAGCGCGATCCACGTCAGGCCCAGCGCGGCCAGGCCGACCGGCGTCCAGGGCGAGGTCGGGTCGCTGCCGCCGGTCGGCACCCCCGGCTCGGGGATCTCGGCGCCCTCGGGGTAGGACCTCAGCGTGTAGACGGCCGCGTCCTCGCCGTTGAAGACCCGCTTGAGCTCCTTGCTGGCGTCGAGCGCGGCACGGAACCTCGGCGCCCAGTCGTGCGGGAAGCCGTGGTTGAGCTGCAGGTATCCGGCCTGCCCACGGGTGGCCACCAGATAGGTGTTGGGCGGCGACACCCGGAGTTTGTCGATCACCCAGCGGAGCTGGGCCGGGTTCTTCTCCACCAGCACCTGCTGGTAGGAGATCTTGTCGAAGTCGCGTTCGCCCCACGGGATGCTCGGGGTGACCTCCTCGCCGAGCAGCGGGACCAGGTACAGGACGCGGGCACTCGGCGTGTCGTGGTCGTAGATGTAGTGCATCGCCGCGACCTCGCTGGCCGAGACCCGCTCGAACTGCTCGTTGCCGTACCGCGCGACCAGGAAGACCATCGCCAGCACCATGGCGCACCCGGCGGCGAGCAGCAGCGAGATCCGCCGCGTCAGCTCCGGGTTGAACCGGATGTTGCGCCTGCGGATCGGCACCGTCTCCTCCGGCGCGTCCTCGGTGCCCGCGGGGAGGTTCGGGAAGAAGGCGTACGCGGCCAGGATGCAGGCGCCGGGCAGCGCGAACAGGTAGATGCGCAGGCCGATCTCGCCGCCGTAGTTCTGCAGGCCGAGGGCGAGCACCGGAACGCACAGCAGCAGCAGGGCCGCGCGGTCGCCGACGCCGCGCCGCAGGCGGCGGAACAGCCCGGCGGCGGCCAGCGTCAGGATGACGCCGCAGATGCCCAGGCGGGCCATGAGGACGAGCGCGTGCTTGGGATCGCTGCCGTCGATACGGTCGCCGGTGTTGCTCTGCAGGTTCTCCAGGATCCGGCCCAGACCGCCGAAGAGCTGGTCGATGTGCCCGCTCCAGAAGGTGACCGTCTGGTAGCTGATCCAGGCCAGCACCATCAGGCCCAGGAAGAAGGGCAGCCCCCAGCTGAGCGAGGAGCGCCGGAGCAGGATCAGGCCGGTCAGCGCGCCGAGCATCATGAACGGGGTGATCTGGTGCGAGGCGGTCGCGGTCGCGAACAGGCCGATCAGCACGATCAGCATGATGGCCCGGTCGTAGACGCCGGTGGAGTGGGGCAGCTCACCCGGCGTCAGCCCGTCCAGGCGGGCCAGCAGCCGCCGGATCGGCCCCTTGACCGGCATCGGTTTGTCGCGCGGCTCCACCTTGCCGAACCAGCGCAGCACGATCGCCACGAAGGCCAGGTAGATCGCGTACGTGAAGCCCTGGGAGGAGAAGTAGTCCTGGCCGATCCACTGCACGATGACGAACAGCAGCGCGGCGAACCAGCGGGCCCTGGTGGTGGCGACGACCTGGCGCAGGATCAGCACGAACGGCAGGAGGTAGAGCAGGTTCGACAGCAGCGGCGTCCACCGCATGATCGTCGTCAGGTCGGTGACCCCGGCGGCCTTGGTGACGAACCCCACCAGCGCGAAGAACCCCGGCCACGCCAGACGGGCGTCGAGGATGGCGGAGGCCTCACCGGTGCGGTTGATGTACTCCACGAAGCCCGCGTGGACGTAGGCCGTGTGGAACCTGGCCTCGTCCTCGATCAGGGCCGCCGCCCCGTGCAGCGCGAAGGTGATCGCCGCGATCTGGAAGAGCAGCAGGAACTTGCGGTCGGTGTTCTGCGCGATCGTGACGAAGAACGCGACGAGCATCAGCAGGATCGCGGCGAACGCGGTCGGCGGCATGGCCGAGATCAGGCCCACACCGTCGATCTCGGTCAGGTCGACGCCCCGCAGCGGGCCCGGCGCCACGCGCAGGGCCAGCACGTACATGATCAGGCCCTCGACGGTGAGCAGCGGCGGCAGCCACACCATGGCCGACCGCATCACGGTCTGCAGGCGCGAGGGCTTGGCGGTGGGCGTCGCGTCCGGGGGGGCCGTGGTGGCCACCGCGGATGGGGGCATGGCGCTGGTCGCCGGTACCGCCCTCCCGGCTCCCTTCGCCGTGCTCTTCCCGGAACCGGTTTCCGGGCTCCTCTGCGTGCCCTGTGGGGCCTGGTGGGTCGCAGGGGTTTCTGTGACCTCGGGGAGGGGCTTCGAGACTTCCAGGGGCTGCCTGGGCGCCCCCGCGGAGCTTTCCCGTGGCTCCTCACCGAGAAGGCCCGGTTCCGAAGGCTCCGAGGGGGCGGGGGATGCCGTGAGAGAGGACGCGGCCCGGCCGGGCAGGCGAATCTCCGTCGTGGTGTCGGCCCTGTCCTCGTCGCCGTCGTCGTTGTCCCCGTCGTCCTCGGGGCCCTCAGGGCGCGCGGGCGGGGGCTCGGCCGTCTCGGTTTCGGGAGCGTCGGCGCGGGACGGGGACATCGGGCGGAGGGGGAGCCGGATGACGGCGGTGACCTCGGGGTCGTCGTCGTAGGCGCTCTCCTCCGGAGAGCCGTCCGGCGTGTCGCTGTCGCTGTCGCTGTCGGTGGTGGTGTCGGTGTCGGTGTCGTCCGCGTCGTTCTGCGTGTCGTCACCGGTGACATCCGTGTTGCCCGGTGGCGTGGCGGCGTCGGCGTCAGTGTTGGGGTCGGGGTCGTCCGCGGAGTCCGGTGGCGTGTCGTCATCGGCAGCGTCGTCGACCGGCGCGTCGTCACCACGAGGGTCATCCCCCGGAGCCTCCTCGCCGCCGGACGTCTCGTCGGACGTCTCGCCGGGAGTCTCGCGGCCAGGAGCCTCACTGTCAGAAGTCTCGCGGCCGGGAGTCCCGTGGCTGGGAGTCTCACGGCCGGGAGTCTCGCCGTACGGACTCCTGCCGTACCGGCTCCCGCCGCCGGACGTCTCGCCGCCCGGAGCCTCGCCGTCGGGAATCTCGCCCGGGACCTCGTCGGGAGCCTCGTCGCCGGGCGCTTCGAGGAGCGCCGTGCCGGTGGGCTCGCCGTCGGACCCGGCCGAAGCCCCGTCCGAAGGCGCGGGGTGGGTGGGATCGATCTCCCCGACCTCGGCGGTTTCCGCCGCCCCCGTCGTCGTCACGTCATTACCTGCCCGTTGCCTCACGTCTAACATCATGGCGGCTACGCGGACCGGGGTGTGACGGGCTGCCACGGATATCCGTCATGTCCGGGTGCTTCGCGTACACCGGTGAAAAAGCGCTATCGCGGCCTCGTTCCAGCCAGGTGGTCCCCTCCCGGCGCCTCCGCCCCCGAGGGAAGGGGGGCGCCGGACGGTGCGGGGACCGCCGATCTCACCGGAGCGCGCCCCGCGCCGCTCCGGGGCGTACCCGGTCGTTCACGCCTGGCCGCGTACCCGGCGCAGACCGTATCTCGTGCGCCTGACGACGGCGTACCCCTTCGTCAGCATTCGTTCCCGCATGTAGATCAGCGGGACCTGGTTTCCCTCGACCGCCCGGCTGAACATCTTCATCGACGTGCCCTCGGCGACGGTGAGGCGCGGCAGCGCGAGCACGTCGTGCCGGTCGGCGGCGATGGCGTTGTTCACCGCGCAGGCGGCCCAGTATCCGGCCTTCCTGACCTCGCGCCGCACGCGCACGCTGGAGTAGCCGTACGGGTAGGCCATCGTCGAGACCAGGGAGCCGATCTTGTCCTCCAGCAGGGCCTTGTTGCGCCGTAGCTCCTGACGGAGCTCGTCATCGGGCAGCTGGTCGAGCTGGGGGTGGCTGTGGCTGTGCCCGCCGATCTCCATGCCGCACGAGGCGGCCTCGCGGGCCTGGCTCCACGACAGCATCGTGTCGAGGGGCCTGCCCGCCGCGTCCTTGCCCGCGTCGCTGACCCACCCGCTGGTCAGGAAGACCGTCGCGGGGAAGTCGTAGCGTTCGAGCAGGGGCAGTGCCTCGCTGTGGAAGTCGGCGTACCCGTCGTCGAAGGTCACCACGACCGGCCGCTCGGGGATGGAGCGGCCGTTGTTGTTGTGCAGCGAGGCGACCAGGTCGGCCACCGTCAGCGGCGTGAAACCGTTCTCCTTCAGGTAGGCCAGCTGCTCGGCGAAGGCCGAGGGACGTACCGCCAGCGGCTTCGTCTCGGCGTTGGGCCGGTCGGAGACAGAGTGGTACATCAGGATCGGTACGCGGATCATGCCGAACGCACCCGCTTCAGCTTCAGCCGTACGGAACCGACGACGTAACCCCAGGTCGTCCAGGCGAGGCCGACGACGATCGCCCCGGCCCTGCCGAAACCGGACGGGTCGCCCCGCAGGGCCTCGCCGACCCCGCGCAGCGCGCCCAGCGGCAGTGCCTTCAGCGCGTGAGCCCGCTCGCTCGACAGTCCGTCGCCCGCTCCCACGCTCTGGGCCACCAGTGCCTTGGACAGGCCCTCGGCGAAACAGCGCGAGCGGAAGTAGGCGAACGTCGAGCGTACGGGCGGCACCTTGTGGCCGATCACCGCCGCCGGTTCGAACAGCATTCCCGACCCCGGCATCCGCTGCGAGAGCCGGATGCAGAACTCGGTCTCCTCACAGCCCAGCGGGCGGGGCTTGCGCCCCTGCACGCTGCGCCCGATGCCGGTGTGGAACCCGCCGACACCGCCGATGACCTCCCGGCGGAAGGCCGCGTTGCCGCCCATGACGTTGCGGATCCGCGCCCGTTCCGTGGGCATGCCCAGATAGCTGCACCCCACGGTCCAGTCGAACTCGTGGGGATACCAGCCGGGCCGGTGCCCGATTCCCCACAGCGGCCTGGTCTGCCCGCCCACCCCCACGATGGTCGGGTCCTGGAAGCCCTCCTCCAGCGCTTCCAGCCAGCCGGGCTCCGCGACGGCGTCGTCGTCCAGATACGCCACGATGTCGCCGGAGGCGGTCGCCGCGCCGGTGTTCTTGCCACCGGACAGCCCCTTCTCCTGAGCGTTCTCCACCACGATCGCGCCGGGATACTCCTTCTTGAGCCTCAGGTGGAGATCCGGGTTGTAGTCGACGACCAGGATGATCTCGTGCGGCTCGCGCGTCTGGTTCTGGACCGACTCGACGGCCGCTCGGATGTCCTCCCAGCGGTCCTCGGTGTAGACGCAGATGACGACACTGCTTCTCATGACTACGCGGCGCCCTGGTCGGCGGCCGGAGGGGCGGCGGCCGGCTCGTGAACGACGGGAGCCGGGTTGCTCCGCCACTCGCGGATGATGGTCTTCAGCACCCGGATGCCGTCGCGCACGGCGTGCAGGTTGCTCTCGCCGTGGATGCGGCAGCGCTCGTGGCTGGGAACCTCGTGGACCTTGAGCCCGGCCTTGGCGGCGCGGACGTTCATCAGGGTCTCGATCTCGAAGCCGTCGCAGTCGAGGTTGAGGACGTCCAGGTGGCGGGCCCAGAAGGCGTTGTAGCCGTAGCACAGGTCGCTGTAGCTGGTGCCGTACATCCTGTTGACCAGCGCGGTGAGCGACTTGTTGCCGAACTTGCGGATGAACGTCAGGTCGTCGCTGCCGCCGCCGGACGCGTAGCGCGAGCCCTTGACGAAGTCGGCCCCGGTGACCAGCGCGCCCACGAACTGAATGATCTCGCGGCCGTCGGTGGAGCCGTCGGCGTCGATCATCACGATGATGTCGCCGGTGCAGGCGGCGAATCCGTCCGTCAGCGCGTTGCCCTTGCCCTTGCCCGTCTGGTGGACCACACGGACGTTGGGGCGCAGCTTCCTCGCCACGGCGACGGTGTCGTCCTTGGAGTTGCCGTCGACCAGGACGATCTCGTCGATCCACTGCGGCAGCGTCGCGAAGACGTGCGGAAGGTTCTCCGCCTCGTTCATGGCCGGTACGACGACGCTGACGGTGGGGGAGATCGCCATGTTGGGGGTGATGGGGGTGAACCGCTCGATGGGTGGCACCGCCCTCAGCGGTGGCTTCCTGTTGTTGTATTGCTTGGTGATCTCGGGGCTCATTGTGACGGATGTCCTTCCGGGCGGTCGGTCGTCAGTGGCGACTGTCGGACGGACCCGGGGCCATGGCCGATCGGGACGATCGGCGGAAACGGCGAATGCGATGAGGGATGCATGCGAGGGTCCTGGCGGGTGGTGTGATGATGAACGGAAGCGGGCTAGCCCACTCCCCATGGTTCCTTGACGACCGGAGTGCCTGATTGGTTCTGCGCGGGGGAGCGCATACGGCCGAAACCCTTCAGCACACGGTCAGCAAGCCTGTACAAATTCGGGCGATCTGTAACAATCGTTCGCGCCTTGTTGACCGGGGTGCGGCCGATCCAGTGGACGGCGGCGGCCGGGGAGGGACGCGACACGCGGCCTTCCGCGACGAAGAGGTCACCGCTCTTCAACCAGCTCTTGTACTCGCGCCCGCCCTTGCCCATGTCCACCTGCCGCAGCCCGGAGTTCGCGGCGTGCTCGGCCATGTGCAGGTGATGCATGATGCCGGGGGAGTAACGCGCGAACTCGGTGTCGTAGGCCGGGAACCAGCCCACCAGGGTCGTCGCCGTCCGGAGGCCGAAGTGACCGGCGACCGGCCTGTCCCCGGCGTAGACCATGGTCAGGACGCCCGCGAAACTCTCGGACCTCTCCGCGTGCATCTCGTCGAGCAACTGGACGATCCACGGCTGGGCGAAGCGGTCGACCCGGCCCGTCCTGCGGTACTGGTCGGACTTCCAGTTGGTGAGCGTGCGGAGCGTGCCCGGGTCGGCCGAGTACCACTCGAAGCGGATCTCGCCCTGCTCGCGGCCGAGCTTGCGCTCCTTGTAGCGGACCGTCTTGAGGTTCTTCGGCGAGTTGGCCCTCACCTGCTCGATGTAGGTCTCGAACCCCACGCTGAGGTCCATCACCGGAGCCGGTCGCACGTCCGACTCGTACGGCGCGAACGTCGGCTGGCCGGGAACCAGGTGGTCGAAGTCGAAGACGGAGAGCTTGCAGGCGCGCAGCAGGGTCCGGACGTCCAGCTTGAGGCCGGAGACCGCGATCAGTCCGTGGCAGGTGGTCAGGAAACCGCCGAGAGGCTTGCCGATCCCGAAGCTGTGGCGCTCGTAGGGGAAGAACCCCACGATCTTGCCGCCGTCCTGGATGACCGCGACCCGGACGTAGTCACGCAGCCGCCCCATGGCGAGGGTGAACTCCACGGAGAGGAAGGGGTTGTCCAGCGACGGATCCGCCACCTGCAACTCCCGCCATCGCGAGATCTCGGGCTCCCCGAGGTCTCCTGGGCGAACGATGACGATGTTCACCTTGACCTGGCCCCCTGTTCGGTCTGCAAGCTCCCGCCCCCCCGATACAACACGCGTAGTACGTAGATGAAGCCACCGAGCACCGCGATGGTCGCGACTCCGGCACGGGGCGACCATGCGTCAAAGGTAAGCATGGCAGCGGCCAAGAGAACGTTCACAACCAGGCTCGCCGCCGCACCCACTGATAGTGCCGCAAGCGGGTCACGATCACGCAACAGTCCTACCACCGCAGCGCCCGGAACAACCAATAGGAACAGGGGCGTAAGGATCAAGCGTAACGGAGTGTCGATGTCGGCTAAAGCGATCACAGCCCCCGCGACGCACGCGAAGGTGAGTGCCCATCTGAGCACCCTGCGGTTGATCGACATCTCCGAGCTCCTGTAGGTAATGATGTGACTGATCGCGCCTTTCATGTGACCAATCACTCAGCATGGACGTCAATGCCGACGCTCGGCACGAGTCCATGGTTTACCGGATCCCTGAGAGAAGTCTCGGTGTTAGGTAAAACGGGATGCGGGAGTCAGCCCGTCGCCCCCTCGGAGCTCGCCCCGGCGGAGGGGGTCGGCGTCGGCTCGGGAGCCGGGTCGTCGGGGGGCGCGGGGGCGTCGGGTTCAGGACTTTCCCACGAGATCGCGCATCCGGCGTTGCCCCCGGCGGACTTGAACGCGACCCGTCCCGTGCCGCTCTCCGACGGATCCTTGGCAGTGACCCAAATCACGCTTCTCGCGCCCGCCTTCAACCGCCCCTGGGCGGGGTGCACGTCGAGCCCGCCGGAGGTGGTCGCCGACCACGAGACCGTGGCGTCGCGGGCCGCGAGCCGGATCTGCCCGGCGCCCTCCCCGATGTCTCCCGGGCACGAGACGCTCAGCCGACCGGCCGCGGGCGGCGTGGTGGCGGTACGGGTGGGGCGGGGCCGTCCCGTCGTGGGGGCGCGGCTCGGTGCCGGTCGCGCCGCGGTGGCGGTGGCGGTGGGGACGGGGGTCTCGCTCTTTCGGCTTCTCCTCGGGGTGGGTGTCGGCACGGCTTCCAGGTCCTCCGGGTCCTCCAGCAGGGGGTCGGGCTCCGGTGCGGGGCCGGGCTCCAGCGTGATCAGCGCGGGTTCCGTCCCCGGCGCGGTCTGGGGGTCCCTCAACGCCCCTCCGGCCAGATCCTGCCCGCCCACCACGACCACCGCCCCGGTGGCGGCCAGCACGCACACCGCCGCCAGCAGCACCGGCCCCCTGCGCCCGCGCCGCCTCCGCCGCTGCGCGGGCAGCGCCTCCGTCCCCCGCTTCCCGTCGCCCGGGAGCGACGGCGTACGCCGGACCTCGCCGCCGTCCTTCGCCGATGACGTACGCCATGCCTCGGTGCTTCCCGCCGGTGGTGTGCGCCGTGCCTCGGGAGCCTCCGCGGGTGGAACGTGCCAGTCGTCGCCGCCTCCGCCCGGCGGGGTGTGGCGGGCCTCGTCATCCGCCTGCCATGATGCCTGCCACGCCTGGTCGTCCGCGGGCGGTGTCGCGTCCCACGCCCGGTCGGTTACCGGCGGTGTCGCACGCCATGGCTCGCCGTCCGGAGACGGTGTCGCGCGCCACGGCTCGTCCTCGGTGAGGCGGCCAGGCCACGCCTGGTCGTCCACGGACGGTGCCGGCCAGATCCCGGTCTCCACCGGTGGGGGTGTGCGCCACGCCTCGTCGTCCGCGGGCGGTGCCGGCCACGCCTCGGCGTTCACGGTCGGCACCGGCCACGCCTCGGCGCTCGCCGCGGGTTCCGGCCAGACCTCGCTGTCCACGGGTGGCGGCGTGTGCCGCACCCCGTCGTCCGCCGGTCGTGACGCGTGCCGGGTCCCGGCGTCCGTCCACGGCGCCGCGCGCTCGGGCTCGCCGTCCGTGGGCGACGCCATCACGTACCGAGGCGCCGGCCCGCTCTCCGCGTACCGCGCTCCTGTTGTCCCCGTCGTCCCCGTCGTCCCCGTCGCCTCCGTCCCGGACGGCCACGCCCTCGCGTCCGCGGCCGGTGTTCCCGTGTCCGAGGGGGGCGCCGCGTGCCGGGAGCGGGTGCCCGAGGGAGGTGTGGACCCTTCGCCCCTGGAGGTTCCCTCGTCGCGCGCCCGCCTGCCGCCCTTCCTCCCGCCCCATCGGCGGCCCCCCGTACGCCGTTCGGCGGCCGTGGGGAAACCGGCCTTGTCGAAGCCGTTCCCGGCCACGATGGCGGCGCGCTCCTCGCGCGACTCCGGGTTCACGCAGGTCTCGATCACCCGGCGGCGCAGGGAGAGCGGCGGGTAGGCCAGGGGGAGCAGGTCCAGCAGCCGTCCGGCCGAGACGTGCCGGTCCCTGCGCTCGACACAGACCTCGCAGCGGCCGATGTGGGCCGACAGCCGCCTGCGCAGCATCGTGGTGAGGGGACCCTCCCACGAGTCCACCATCGCCGACAGGTCGGGACAGTGCGCCCGGCCGACCTTGGCGAGCACCACGGCGGCGGCCGCGTTCTCCAGGTGGTCGCGGGCCCGGCCGAGCCTCGCCGTGACCTGGCGGGAGGTCAGCCCCAGCACCGCGCCGACCTCACCGCTGCCGAGGTCGTGGCGGAGCGACAGTTCGAGCACCTCGCGCTCCTGCCCGCTCAGCTCCGCCATCGCCTCGTGGACCAGGGCCGCGAGCTCCCGCTCGGCCGGGTCGTCGTGGATGTCGGGCGGCGGCGCCGACCCCTGCGGGCCGCCGCGTCCCCCGTCCGCGCACCGGATCCGTACGAGCGCGTACAGCCACGCGCGCAGGCGGCCGGGCTCGCGCAGGCGGTCCACGCTGCCCTGGGCCGTGACCAGGGCGTCGTGTACGGCGCCGGCGGCGGTCTCGCGGTCGCCCAGCAGCGAGTGGGCGTAGTCGTTGAGACGTTCGGCATAGGAGTCGTAGAGGCTCGCGGGCGCCGTTGTGTCGGCACGCCGCAGCGCCTCAACAAGTTGTTGATCGTCGGTTCGGCCGACGGTCGGCCATCCGGGCACGGACATTCCTCCCCCGCGAGACGGGCTCGTTCACGGGTTTCACCACTCACCCGTTCCAGCCCACACGCGTAGGACGTCACCTCCCCGCAACCGGTTGACCAAAGAGGTCGATATCATGCCGACACGGTATGACCTGGGAAAACTGATACGGCTGGTACCAATGTGGCGCCAGCCGTACAGGATGAAAGTGATGCGGGAGAGTCAGCAGTTGGGGGCGCAGAGCCGGCGTGACATGCCCTCCAGGAAGAACTTCCTGACCTCCAGGACGTCCTTGGCGATGTACGCGTCACCGCCCGTCGCCTTGGCCAGGGCGTCCATCTGGCGCTTGCCCTTGGGGGCGTCGGGGCCGAAGGCGATGATCAGGACGCTCACCGGCTTTTCCGGGTTGAACTGGTCCCTGAGCCGCTTCAGGATCTGCTGGTTGCTGATCCCGCCGTCCGGGTCGTCGTTACCGGCCCCGTCGGTGAGGATCAGCACCGTGTTGATCTTGTCGCTCTGGTACTCGTCGGTCATCTGCTCGTAGGCGGCGGCGAGGGTGTCGTTGAGCCCGGTGTCGCCGGTGGACCTGGCCTGGGTCGAGATCAGCCTCTGGTTGAGCACGTCCCTGCGCAGGGCGCCGTTGACGTCCTGGGTGAGCGGCCCCACCGGAACCGTCTCGCGGTAGTCGACCCCCCGGCCGTTGAGATGGGTGGAGAACTCCCACAGCCCCAGCTCACTCTTGACGGGGAAGAGCTTCATCCCCTCGACGGCGATCCTGGTGATCGCCTGCATCCGGGTCAGGCCGGTGCCCGGCACGGGAAGGGCCATGGTCCCCGAGACGTCCAGCAGGGTGAGGAGCCTGGAACCGAGCTTGATCCGGGACCAGGTCTGGGACATCCTCGCGACGGTCTTGCCGTCGGGTGGCTCGATCGCCTGCGGGGCCTTGGCCTGGAAGCCGGCGGAGCCGGAGATCGCCTTGCCGCCCTTGCCGTCCGGGGTGCGGAATCCCTGCTCCTGCAGCGTCTTCTTGGACGCCTCGCTGCCCAGCTCCTTCTGGAACGCCTCGGCGGCCTTGCGTACGGCGGCGTCCTGGGCGGTGATCACCACCGGGTAGTCGAGGTTGATGGTCCCCTCGGCCGGATAGAGCGGCACGGCCGGGACCTCGGGCTTCTTGACCTTGTTGAACGCCCAGATTCCCTGCTCCGAGGAGATGCCCAGCGGGGCCTTGCTGCCCTGGACACCGAGGCTGGACAGCAGCGCGTCCTGGTCGCGGACCGTCGACGTCGATCCCGACAGGCTCTTGAGCGCGCCGACCAGCTGCTCCTCGCCCGCCCCCGAGGCCGTGGCCACCCCGGCGGCGGCCAGGAGCGCGCCGAGCCCGGCGGCGTTGAGCGAAGGGTCCAGCACGAGCACGCGCACCTTGCGGCCGGGGCCGTCCACGTTGGCCACGTTGGCGGCGTTGATCATGCCGCCCCAGCTGGCCTCGCCGAAGCTCTTCTTCAGGTTCGGCACCACCGAGCCCGAGGCCACCATGACGATGGGGGAGTGGGCGATGGACGCGCCCGCCTCGGGCACCTCCTGGTTCCTCGCCCGCAGGTTCGTCACCCACAGCTTCGAGTCGGGGACCCACATGTCCATCGCGGCGGCCTTGCCACCGCCGAAGGAGGAGGCCACGGTCGCCGAGGTGCCCTTGGCCACCGTGACCGCGGCGCATCTGCCGTCGACGTCGTGAGCCGCCTTGTTGAAGCGCCCGGCGATCTGGGACAGGGCGGGCTGGATGTCCGGGGAGGCGGTGATCCGCAGCGGGAGCGCCTCACCCGAGCACCCGCCGTCGCGGTCGCGGTTGATGACCACGAACGCGGCGACGCCGAGCAGCACCGCGAGGGCGACGGACCCGGCCAGCGGGACCAGCACCTTGCCGCGCCCCCCGCGCCTGCGTCTCGGCTGCGGTTCCTTGTACGGGGTGTAGCCGTCCTCGAGTTCATCCGTCCGGTGACGTCCGCCCACGATGTCCTCTTCGGTGTCGATGTCATGGAGCTAGCGGGTCACCCTATCGGGAGGTCGTCCGCAATATTCACGGAACTGTACTTGGAATGGTTACTGGGGCAAAAAACACATTTCGGTACTGCTGTTACTGTATGTGTTGATCATGAAACCCTGTGTCCGTGAAGGCGGCCGACGGCCGGTGGTGATGAAGATCGCCTGGTCGGGCGGCGGAAACAATGAAAGATCGGCACGGGAAACAAATGATCAATGGCCGGGGGAACGGGTGATCGGCGACGGTGAACGGATGGTCGGTGGTTGAAGGGGCCGACGGTAAACGGGCCGATGTGTTAGATGGGGACGACGGCTGGAGAGGTGGCGGTAAACGGGTGATCAGTGGCAGCAGGAGTGCCCGCGCCACGCCCTGAACCCCTCTCGCGCCGCCACCGCCGCCAGCAGAACCGCCATGGTGGGATCGATCCACCACCACCCGACGGAGTTCAGCGCGAGCCCGGCCAGAACCCCCGCCGCGAGCAGGGCGCACATGAGGTTCTGTGTCCCCTCGCCCGCGGTCGCCGTCGAGTGCAGCCGGACACCCAGTCGCCGCTTGGCCGTCCCCAGGAACGGCATGCCGACCACGCTGGCCGCCGTCACCACGATCCCGAGCACGCTCGGCACGGCCCGGTGACCGGCGTCCAGGTCGTACGCCACGTGCAGCACCAGGTAGGGGGCGAGGATCCAGAAGCTGATCGCCACGGCCTTGCGGGCCCGCTCCTCGGCGTACGCGGAACCGGTCCTCGTCCCGGTGAACCGCCAGACCACGATCAGGCTGGCCGCCGCCTCCACCAGAGCCGACGCGCCCCAGCCGATGAGGGCGACCGAGTGCGCCCCCAGACCGGCGGCGATGCCGAGCACGCTCTCGGCGCCCAGCCAGACCAGGGTGACCAGGGAGAGGGTGCGGGCCCTGCGGGCGTCACGGAACCACTCGGCGCTCGGCGGCGCCAGCACGATCTGATCGGTCACGACGGTCTCCGGGTACCCGCTCGACGACTCTCGGTAACCTATACGTCGCAGGGTGCCGAAAGGCGGGGAAGGAGCGAAACTCCTCACGGTGGCGGCGTGCTCTCGCGCGGCGGTCGCCGCAGGAGAGCGGTAGGGCCTCGCGGGCGGGCGAAAGTCCGCTGCCGCGTGGTGGTCATGCCGCAAGATGGACCTGTCCAGCAGATCGTCGGAGGGAAGTCCGTGCCGTTCACGCCCAGTCACGTCGCGGCCGTGCTGCCGCTGATCTCCTCGGAGCGGACGCGCCGGTTCCTCGACCCCTGGGCCCTCGCCCTGGGCGCCATGGTGCCCGACCTGCCGATCTTCTTCCCCTTCCTGCCCGACTACATGATCTGGCACTCCCTCAGAGGCGTTCTCACGATCGACCCGTTCGCCGTCGTGGTGCTGCTCGCCGTCTTCCACCTGGTGCTCCGCGACCCGTTGACCGCGCTCCTGCCCCCCACCCTCGCCGGGCGCGCCGCCTCACTGACCCCCGGTATGTACGGGCCGCGGCGGCTGCCCGCCGTGATCGCCGGAGGTGTCGTGGGCGCCCTCACCCACAAGGTCTGGGACTCCTTCACCCACTCGTACAGCTCGGCCCTGTGGGGCTGGAGCTGGCTGGACGTCCGGGTGGCGGGAGTGATCTCCCTGTTCCGCCTGCTGCAGTACACCTCCACCGTGGTCGGCCTGGCGATCGTCCTCTGGTGGGCCTGGCGCGGACTGGCCGGGATGGAGCCGAGGCCGGTGCCCGAGCGGTTGCTCCTGCCCGCGGGCGAGCGCGGTGCCGTGCTCCTGGCCACCGCCGTGTCGATCCCGCTGGGCGCGATCGCCTGGTCGGTGGCCTTCCCCGCGGGCAGCAAAGTCGAGCTCGTGACGAGACTGGGCGCGGGGGTGATGGTCGGCTGCTCCGCCATGCTGCTCGTCTACGCTCTGATATGGCAGCTCAGGCGGGTCATGGCAGTATTCGAGGGTGCCTGAAGCCATCGACCCCCACCTGGCCGACTACGCCAACCTGCGTGACGTCGAGCTGCGCAAGAGCATGGAGGCCGAGCACGGCCTCTTCATCGCCGAGGGGGAGAAGGTCATCCGCCGCGCCGTCGCGGCGGGCCACCCCGTGCGTTCCGTCCTCCTCACCTCCCGCTGGGCCGAACCCCTCGCCGACCTCCTCGGCCCGCTCGGCGACCGGGTCCACGTCGTGGACGACGCCGTCATGGAGGAGGTCACCGGATTCCAGGTCCACCGAGGCGCCCTCGCCGCCATGGAACGCCTTCCCCTTCCCGGGGTGCGGGATCTCCTGTCCGGCAGGGCCGCTCCCGGCGATGGAAGGCACCCCACCCAGGCAGCGCCCGATCCCGAGGCCGCCGAATTCACGGCACGTTCCCCGCGCGCTCCCACGACGGGTTCCGCCCGCGAGGACGTCGGATCCACGGCGCGTTCCTCGCGCGCTCCCGCGACGGGTTCCGCCCGCGAGGACGTCGGATCCACGGCGCGTTCCTCGCGCGCTCCCGCGACGGGTTCCGCCCGCGAGGACGTCGAGCCCGTGGCGCGGACCGGCTCACCGCCCCGGCGCATCCTGGTCCTCGAAGACCTCGTCGACCACGGCAACGTCGGTGCCATCTTCCGCTGCGCCGCCGCCCTCGGTGTGGAGGCGGTGATCCTCTCACCGCGCTGCGCCGACCCTCTTTACCGGCGCTCGGTGAAGGTCTCGATGGGAGCGGTCTTCGCGATCCCGTACGCCCGCATGACCGACTGGTACGCGGGCCTGGCCGACCTGCGCGCGGCGGGCTTCCAGACGCTGGCCCTCACCCCGGACCAGTCCGTCACGCCTATAGACAGGGTCACCATGGCCGACCGGGTGGCGTTGCTGCTCGGCTCGGAGGGGGACGGGCTCTCCTCCCGCTGGCTGCGTGAGGCCGACGAGGCGGTCTGCATCCCGATGAGCCCGGCCGCGATGGGCATGGGCGTCGACTCCCTCAACGTGGTAGCCGCCGCCGCCATCGCCTGCCACGGCCTCATGCGCACGAGCTGAACTCCTACGGCAGGGAGAGGAGATAGTCCGGCCAGTTGCGGTGGTGGCTGATGTCGGGGGCCTGCTCGGTGGCGTACGGCTCGCAGAGGAAGCCGTGCACCGCGCGGCCGTCGGCGAGTTCGATCGTGCCGAGGCCGAGGGGTGAAGTGGTCCGCGTCAGCAGGATGCCGAGTGCCGAGGGGCTCAGGTCGTACAGCTCGACTTCTACCGGGACCCCGCCGGAGGTCGAGCGGACCAGGCCGGGGCGTGGTATGTCGCCGTCGTTCAGGGCGTAGAGGTGGTAGAGGGGGGCGGTGAGGGCTGTTCCCAGGCCGGTGGCTCCCAGGGAGGTGAGCTGACCGTGCAGGGGCTGACCCGAGCGGTGCGCACCGACCACGGCGAGTATCGGCCGTGTGGCGGGGATACCGGCGGAAGGAGTGACCACCGCCGGTTGTGGATCCGAGGTGGGGACGGCTGCCGGTCGCGCGTACGGGACGGGGGTGGCCGTTGGCGGGCCGTCTGGGAGGAGGGTGGCGGTTGGCCTCCCGTCTGGGAGGGGGGTGGTGGTTGGGCGCGTGTTCTGGGCCGGGATCGTGGGGGTGTCGGTTGGGGCGTGGAAGGTGGCGGCGAGGGCGGCGAGGAGCTCGTCGGAGCCCGCCGGGCCCAGGAAGGTGACGCCGTGGGGGCGGCCGGTGGTCGTCGTGCCGGCGGGTACGGAGATTCCGGCCAGGTCGAGGAGGTTGGTGAAGGTCGTGTAGTGGCCGAGGATCGCGTTGCGTTCGATCGGGCTTTCGAGCATCTCCGCGACGGTGAAGGTCGTGGGTACGGTCGGGACCGCGAGGACGTCCATCGAGGCCCACGCCTCCCGGGTCTCCGCGTCCAGCGCGCGCAGGCGGTGGAGCCCCTCGAAGGCGTCCACGGCGCTGAGCGCGCCGCCGCCGGACAGCACCTTCAGGGTGACCGGGTGAACCTCGCCGGGGTTGCGGGCGACGAAGTCGCCGACCGCGGCGAGCCGTTCGGCGAGCCACGGCCCCTCGTACAGCAACCGTCCCGCGGCCAGGAACGGGGCGAGGTCGACGAGGACGAGCCGGTGGCCGAGGCCGGTGAGCCGTTCCGTCGTCTCCGCGAAGGCCGCCTCGGCGGCGGTGTCGCCGAAGAAGTCCGGCAGAAGCGGTATCCCGATCCGCAGGGGACGCGCGGAAGGCGGCACGCGACCGGGGACGGGGAGTGCGCGCGACCAGGGGTCGGCGAGTTCGAAGGCGGCGATGACGGACAGGACGGCCAGGCCGTCGGCGGCCGAGCGGGCGAAGACGCTCGGACAGTCCAGTGACGCGCACGCGGGCACCACGCCGAGCGTACTGACCAGGCCCCGGCTCGGTTTGACCCCGACGGTGCCGGTGAGCGCGGCGGGCACCCGGCCCGACCCGGCCGTGTCGGTGCCGATGGCGAACGAGACCAGGTCCGCGGCCACCGCCACCGCGGAGCCCGAGCTGGACCCACCGGAGATGAGGCCCGGCAGCAGCGGCGACTCGCACGCGCCGTACGGGCTGCGGGTGCCCGACAGGCCGGTGGCGAACTGGTCCAGGTTGGTCTTGCCGACGAGGAGGGCACCCGCCGCGAGCAGCCGTTCCACCAGCGGCGCGCCGCGTTCCGGGACGTAGGAGTAGGCAGGGCAGGCCGCGGTGGTAGGCAGCCCGGCCGCGTCCACGTTGTCCTTGACCGCGAACGGGACGCCGTAGAGCGGCGGGCGGGTCTCCGGATCCGGCCAGCGACGGGCCAGATCGGCCGCGTCGCCGAGCAGGTCCGCCGCCGGGCGCAGGGTGATCCACACGTGGTCGTCACCCCGCGCCGCGATCCGCGCGAGCACCTCCCCGGCGACGTCGGCGGGGCGGACCGTCCCGGCGCGGTAGAGGGCGGAGAGGCTCTCCAGGTCCAGGCGGAGCGGGCTGTTCGTGCTGTCCGTGCCGGCCAGGGTGGGGTGGGACATGCTGTCCGGATCAGGCGGAGGGTGCATGTGCCTTTCCTGTTGTGTAGGTGGTTCCGGTGTTACGCGCTGCTCGGTGCGAGGGTGCGAGGGTGCGAGGGTGCGAGGGTGCGAGGGTGCGAGGGTGCGAGGGTGCGAGGGTGCGAGGGTGCGAGGGTGCGAGGGTGCGAGGGTGCGAGGGTGCGAGGGTGCGAGGGTGCGAGGGTGCGAG
>NZ_BAABAQ010000003.1:0-182665 GCF_039537505.1 Streptosporangium oxazolinicum | reverse complement strand
GGCGGGGACGCAGGACGTGGGGGTGCGGAGCGGTTCGCGAGCCGGTGCCGGCCGGTTCACGAAGTGCCGTTCACGAAGTGCTGTTCACGGGGTGTCGTTCACGGGGTGGCGGGGGCCTCCGCGGAGACGGGTCTCGCGGGGGTCCGCCCGGGTTCGCCGGTGACGTCCGGCGTCTCCTCCGGTGTCCCAGTCGGCGTCTCGCTCGGTGTCCCTGTCGGTGTCCCGCTCGTTGTCTCGCTCGGTGCCTCGTCCGACGGCTTGGGCTTGAGGAGGACGAAGGCGAGCAGGATCAGTCCCGCGAAGAGGTAGCCCAGGGAGACCTGGCCGTTGGCGTTCCACTCGACCCGCTCGCCGTGGATCAGGCCGATGAAGGCCAGGGCCGCGCCGACGAAGGCGTACCCGGCGGCCCACAGGAACGACCGGTCGATGACGAAGGCCGTGATCGAGCCGAGCACCAGACCGGCGAGCACGGCGCCGCCGCCGAGCAGGGCCGTTCCCTCGTAGACCGTCCCGCTTTGCGCGATCGTGTCGTACCCGACCTCCCGCGCGCTGGTCCCCGCGGCGGCGAGCGCGTTGTCCATGTAGCCCTGCGCCCAGGAGGCGATGTTGGGGATGATCGCGATCACCACGGCCACCGCGTGGGCCTTCGGCACCGACTGGAATGCCTGGGCGCCGATGAGCAGGCCGATGTAGAGCAGGATCGGCACGATCGCGGGCGCCGGAAGCACCGCGCCGAGCAGCGCGAACATGCCGAGGAAGCAGAACAGCGCGATCACGACGCCGCTCGCCATCGAGTAGCTCGTACGGCCGCCCGCGGACTTCCACCCCGGGTGACCGATGTAGACGGCGGGCGGGAACGGCGAACCCAGCATCGAGCCGACCACCGCGCCCGCGCCGTCGGCCAGGAGCACCGAGCGCAGGTTGTACGAGTCGCCCGCGGCGGCGGCGCTCTCCACGTTGCTCATGCCCTCGGTGAAGTTGTAGATGCCCAGCGGGATGGCGGTGGCCAGCAGCGGCGAGACCTGGCCGAGTCCTTCGAGGAGGCGGTCGAGGTTCAGCGACGGCAGGCTCACCGCGATGTTCTCGGCGGCCGCGCCCACGTCGGCGGGGTTCATGTAGCCGCCGATCCAGGCGATCGCGGTACCGGCCAGCAGCGCGGCGAGCCCGACGGGGATGTTGCCCGGCAGCCTCAGGTCGGTGAAGAAGCCGACCATGATGATCACCAGCACCGGCAGCGCGATCCAGGCCGCCTCCCACATCTGCGCGGCGGGCCGCATCGAGATGAAGGCGATCGAGATGCCCGCCAGGGTGCCGAGCATCGCCGCCCTGGGGGTGAAGCGGCGGATGTACGGACCCACGAAGGCGCCGATCAGCACGATGACGCCGATGATGAAGCACCAGGCCAGCCCCGCCACCCAGGCCTGCAGGGGGTCCTTGGTGGCCAGGTAGGTCGGCAGCATGATCACGAACACGACGATGAACATGTGCGGGACGCTGGGACCGTACGGCATCGCGCACACGTCGGTGCGGTTCTCGCGGCGGGCCAGCCGCCGGGCGAGGTAGGTGTAGTACACGTTGCCGATCAGGAGCTGGATGCCCATCGCCGGGAGGATGACGCCGAAGACGTCGGAGCCGGGCAGGTGGACGACCCCGAGGCAGAGGCCGCTCAGCACCAGTACGTTGACCATCACGTTGAAGCCGAGGCCGAAGAAGGCGTTGGTGTCCCCGCTGACCCACCAGGGGAGCTTGAGTTTGACGGGGTCGGTTGTCGTGGTCATCGGTCAGCTCCGTGTTTCGAGTGCCTTGAGATAGCCGCCGGAGGGGGCGACCCAGCCGAAGATGCCGCCCTGGGCGGCGATCATTTCGAGCCCGTACCGCTGGAACTCGGCGAAGTACGAGCCCACGCAGTCGGACAGGACCAGGCACTCGTACCCCCGGTCGTTCGCCTCGCGGACGGTGGTGTGCACGCACACCTCGGTCGTGACGCCGGTGACGATCAGGCTGCGGATGTCCGCGGCCCGCAGGGTCCGGTCCAGGTCGGTGGCGTGGAAGGAGCCCTTGCCGGGCTTGTCGACGACGAGTTCGCCCTCGGCGGGGGCCAGCTCGTCGATGATGTCGTGGCCGTACTCGCCGCGGATCAGGATCCGTCCCCTGGGGCCGGGATCCCCGATGCGCAGCGACGGCGCGCCGCGGTTGAGCTTGGCGGGCGGGCAGTCGGACAGGTCGGGCAGGTGCCCCTCGCGGGTGTGGACGACGGTCATCCCCGCCGCGCGGGTGGCGGCCAGCACCTCCTGGAGCGGCGGGATGACCCGCCGCAGCATGGACACGTCGTTGCCCAGGGTCTCCCCGAAACCCCCGGGCTCGACGAAGTCCCGTTGCATGTCGATGAGCAGCAGCGCTGTGTGTCGCGGATCGAATCCGTACGCGTACGGCTCGGCCTCGACGAGAAGCGGATCGGACACGTTGACTCCGTTCCTCGGATCCTCCTTTTGTCGATTGTCGACAGAATTGTGTCGGTGGTTTTCCTATCCGGTTACGTCACTGTTAGCGTGCCGGACCGGAGCGTGATCGTGCCGTCCGGCGCACGCCCTCCGGTGGCCGGGTGTTCAGCCGATGTAGGTGCGCGCCCCGTGCCGGGACAGGGCGTCGATCGCGACGGCGGGATCGCCGGAGGCGATGGCCTCGAAGAGCCGCCGGTGCCGCTCCACCCCCTCGGACGGGGCCCGCTGCTCTGCCTCCCTGCGCAGGTTGGCGGCCATGTAGAGCTGCAGTTTCAGGATGACGGGCTCGTACGCCATCAGCAGCTGGCGGTGGCCCGCGAGCGCGACCAGCGCGACGTGGAAACGCCGGTGCGCCTCGTTCTCACCGAACGGGTCGTCCAGCCGTACCGCCGACGCCATGCCTTCGAGCGCCTCGGCCAGCGCGGTCATGCCGTGCGCGCCGGACAGCGGCAGCGCGGTCTCGACCGCGTAGCGTTCGAGCACGTCGCGCAGGCCGAACAGCTCGTCCACGTCCTCCCCGGTCAGCTCGGTGACGCGGGCTCCCCGGCGAGGCAGGTGCTCCACCAGCCCCTGCTGCCCGAGCGATCGCAGCGCCTCGCGCAGCGGCGCCCGGCTGATGCCGAACCGCTGGGTGAGCTGCTCCTCGATCAGCCGCTCGCCCGGCGCGAGGGCACCGGAGAGGATCTCGTGACGGAGCCGTCGCATCGAAAGCTCGACCAGGCTGGGGTGTTTCAGCTCCCCATCGGGTTCCACCCGTCCAACTCCTCTCGACGTGTGGAACAAACTCTCTCAGAGAACGGCCGGATTCCGACGTGCGGGGACGTGCGGGAGGGTGGTGCGGCCGGGTTGCCCCCCGGCCTTCGGCGGCGGAGGAGGACGCCACCTCCCGTTCTCACAGCTCCGGTAGCACGCCCTGCTTGCTCGCCCAGTCCAGGAGCCGCGTCGCGCTCTGGAAGCGCCGGTCGGCGTTGGACTCGCCGAGGATGACGCCGACGAGCCGGTGGCCGTCGCGGTCGGCGGCGAAGGACAGGCAGTATCCGGCGGCGCTGGTGTAGCCGGTCTTCAGACCCATCACGCCGGGCGCCTTGCCGAGCAGCTTGTTGGAGTTGGTCCAGACGTGCGCCCGGTGCACCTTGGACTTCGCCACGACGTGGCGCCTGGTGGACGCGATGATCCGCAGCACCGGGTCGCGCAGCGCGAGGTCGGCCAGCTTCGCCTGGTCCAGGGCGGTGGAGTAACCGGGACTCGGCTTCGGCAGGCCGTCGGCGTTGGCGTACCGGGTGTCGGCCAGTCCCATGGAACGGGCCGTGGCGTTCATCTTCGCCACGAACTTCGTGATGCCCGGACCGTAGACGCGGGCCAGGGCGTGGGAGGCGTCCGCCGCCGAGGGGAGCATGACCGCGTAGAGCAGGTCCCTGACGGTGAGCCGCTCCCCGGCGCGCAGGGAGGCGTGCGTCGCGCCGTTCGCCGCCGCGTGCCGTACGTCCGCCGCCTGGACCGTGACGGTGTCGTCCAGCTTCGCCTCCCTGAGGATGACGTACGCCGTCATGACCTTGGTCAGGCTGGCCACCGGCATCCGCTTTCCCGCCTGCTTGCTCAGGTGGACCGTTCCCGTGTCCGCGTCGTACAGGTACGCGGCCCGTCCGGGCACCGAGGGCACGGAGGCGCGCCGCTCCCCGGCGGGCGCGGCGGTGAAGGTGAGCGCGCCGGGTGCGGCGGGAGCGGCGGTGAGGACGGACGCCGTGGACCCGGTGGCGAGGACGCGCGCCGGAGAGCCGCCGGTCAGCGAGGGTGCCGAGGTTCCCCAGGCCAGGGCGGGCGCCGGAGACGCGGTGGCCAGGGTGACCGCGGTGACCAGCGCGGCGCGGGCTGTGAGAGATGTTCCCCCGTGATGCATGCGAGCCATGCTGACAGAGGATGCCGCCGATATACGGAAGTTGTCGGTTTGGCTATTGAAAAGTCGGCATCTGCGGCGGGTGTTTCTCCGCCTCGCGGCGGGCGGCCCGGTGGCGGCGCCAGCGGACGAACCCGACGACCACCGCGACCGCCAGCAGCGCGGCCAGGCCCGCCAGGAGCGGCGACCGCGCGGCCAGGCCCAGCCAGCCCCAGATCACCGAGTACAGGCCGAAGGAGGTCACCGGCACCCAGGTCAGGCAGCCGAGCGCGCTGGCCACGACGTACCAGGGGTAGGAGATCCGCAGCACCCCGGCCACCCAGGGCAGCGTGTGGCGCAGCCCCGGCACCCAGAAGCAGGCGTAGACGGCGAGCGCGCCCCACTTCCTGACGACGTTCTCGACCCGGGTGATGTTCTCCTGGCCGATCTTGGTGCCCAGGCGCGAGGTGTAGAGCCTGGAACCCAGGACGTGGCCGATCCAGTAGTAGGCCTGGAACGCGCCGAACAGGGCCACGCCGCCGACGATCACCCACAGCCACAGGGGCATGCCCAGGAAGGACGCGGAGGTCGGGTCGGGGATGCCCGCCACAACAGGTCGCATTCTGAACATCACCACCACGGTCGTCCCACCTGCCTTGACTCGATATTAGGGCAGGCTTACCTGAATCGGCATGGCGGACCCCTTTTGGGCACCCCGCCTGCAAGCGGACGTCAACTCCGGAGCAAGAACCGGGGCGTACACCTTGGGGTAACGAAGAAAGGTGTCTGTCATGAGTCCGCGTAGCAGTGTGGCGCCGATGGTGGCGAGTGGAACCGCGAACGTCGTCAAGCTGCTCATCGCCACCCTCGCCTTCGCCGGAGCCTACCTGGGAGTGGAGGCCACGTACGGCACCCCGGCCCGGCCGGCCGACGCGGCGGCGCAGGCGCCGACGCGGACGGTGGAGCTGTCATCGCGATCGATGCCCGCCACGGCCCAGATCTCGGCCCAGATCTCGGCCCGGGTCCCGGCCACCGTGGAGCAGGCCCCCGCCGCGCTCACGGCCCCCGGCACGGTCATCGTCAGCGCGGCCGACGCGCTCGGCCCCTGCGACAGGCCGTACCAGGCCCGGAGCCTCGTCGAGAACGACGACCCCCGGGCCGCGGTCTCCTACGGCTGGAGCCTGGAGCGCTGGAGCCCCGGCAGCCGCCGCTGGCAGACCTACCTGGGCACCGGGTCCGGCTTCGGCGGCGAGAGCCAGATCGTCGAGTGGCAGCCCAGGGTCGTCAACAACCCCGGCTGGTACCGCGTCGTGCTGTCGGTCTCCGGTGACGCCCCGCTGCGCAGCGAGAAATTCCTCGTCAGCTGCTGATCCTTCCCGGGAGACGGCCCGGGAAGAGCCGCCTTCGGGAAAGAGCCGACCACCGCGAAGAGTCGATCCCCGCGAAGAGCCCACTTCCGTGAAGAGAGCCCGCACCCGGGAAGGGGTGACCCCCGGGAAGGCCCGGTCACCGGGACCTGTCAGCCGCCGAGGGAGCGCTGGGCCGCCTCCACCCACCGGTCCACGCCGACCCGCTCAGCCACCGCGAGGGCGTTCTCGTAGTGCGGCTTCACCGCGTCGGCGAAGCCCAGCCGCAGCGCCAGGTCGCCCAGGGTGAGGGCGACGGGCCAGAGCGCCACCACCCCGGTTCCGGCGCCCGCGATCCGGTCGGCGAACGGCTTCAGCGTGTCGTACGCCTCGATCATCCGCTCCCGGTCGTCCAGCAGCATGCCCGCCAGGGCCCGCCAGATCATCGCCAGCTCGTAGAGGAAGTCGGGGCGCACGGGCGTCTTCACCGCGATGACGGCCCGCGCGTCGCGGTGGTGGCCCGCCGAGGCGAGGGCCACCGCGTAGGCGTCGAGGGTCCACTTGGCCCCGCGCTGGTGCGCCTCGGCCAGCGGCTCGACCATCTCGGCGGCCCGCCCGTTCACCAGGTGCAGGCAGAACGTGGTGATCAGCGGCAGGTCCTGGCGGCCCTCCAGCATCCCGGCCTTCGCGGTCAGCCGGGCGGCGTCGCGGTAGGCGCGCTCGGCCCCGGCGAAGTCACCGGCGATCATCAGGCGCTGCCCGGCGTACCAGGCGACCACGGAGGCAGGAGCGGACAGGCCGTACTGCCTGGCCAGCTGCTCGGCGGTGGCCACGTGCGCGTCGGCCTCGGCGAACGCGCCCGAGGCGGCGGCGCACTCCATCAGCACCAGGTGGGCCAGGGCCTGCACCGAGATCTGCCCGGTCGTCTTGCCGACCTCCAGCAGCTCCCTGCCGATGACCTCGCGCTCACCCACCGGGGTGATGCCGTACGACTGGCGCAGCCGCCCGCTCAGCGCGGTCGCCAGCAGGGCGGGGTCACCGGAGCGGCGGGCCAGCTCCTCGGCCTCCAGTGAGGCCTGCTCGCCCCGGGGGGTCGCCGACCCCTCCAGCTCCAGGGCGAGCGTGGCGAGCAGGCTCGCCCGCAGCGACTGCTCACCGGCGGGCAGCTCGACCAGCGCCTGCTCGGCGACGTCGACGATCTCCCAGGCGGTGCGGGTGAAGTCGCGGGCCATGCCCTTGTGCGGCACCGCCAGTGAGGCGGCCACCCGGGCGGTGAGCTCCAGGTTGCCCAGGGGCAGCGCCGCGTCCATCGCCTCGCGCCGCCGCCTGCGGGCCGCGGCCATGTCGCCGCAGAGCGCGAGCGCCTTGATCAGCCGCAGGGTGAGCAGCAGCCGCTCCCTGGTGCTGTCGGGTGTGTGGGTGATGCCCGACCTGTCGAAGGCGACGATGGCCTGCTCCCACAGGGTGGCCGCCTCGCGGTGGGCGAAACGCCGCTCGGCCTGCTCGGCGGCGAGTCCCGCGTAGTGCACCGTCTTGCCCGCGGTCTCGCTGGTGCCCGCCGAGTCGTAGTGGTGGGCGAGCGCGGCCACGTCGCCGGGGTTCCTGCGCTCGATCACCGAGGCCACCGCGGCGTGCAGCCGGGAGCGGCGCAGCCGGGAGGCGTCGGAGTAAAGAGTGTCGCGGACCAGGTCGTGGTCGAAGCGCAGCATGCCGGGGCCGGGTTCGGTGACCAGGCCGGCGAGCAGCGCCGCCTCCACCGCGTCGACCACGGCCTCCTCGTCGCCCGAGACGTCGACCAGCACGTCCACGTCGACGTCGCGGCCGATCACCGCGGCCTGCAGCAGGATCTGCTGGGCGATCGTGGGCAGCCGGGAGACGCGTCTGCGCAGCACGTCGCGGACACCGGAGGGCACGCCGGAGATGACCTCGGCGGCCGTCGCGCGGTCGCTCACCGCCTCGGCGTCGAGCAGGCGCACCGTCTCGCGGACGAAGAAGGGGTTGCCGCCGGTGCGCTCGACGATGCTGTTGACCGCGTCCTCGTCGACCTCGCGGACGCAGGTCGCCCTGACCAGCTCCGCCACCGCCTTGGTGTCGAGCCCGGTGAGGCCGACCCGGACGGGACCGAGCCTGGCCAGCGCGGCCAGCACGTCGGCCTGCTGGTCGCTCAGCTCGCTGTCGCGGCAGGTCACCACGAGCAGCACCCGGCTGGTGGCGAGCAGGCTCGGCAGCGCGCGGAGCAGCGCCAGCGTCTGGTCGTCGGCCCAGTGCAGGTCCTCCAGGGTGAGCAGGATCGGCGTCTCCTTGGCGACGGCGGCGAGGTAGCCGCCCACCGCCCGGTGCAGCCGGAACCCGCCGGAGGCCTGGTCGTCGTCGGGCTCGGGAGCCGCGTCGTCGAGGAGCGGGGCGAGCAGCGAGGCGTACTCGCCGGGCCCGGCCGCGTTCACCAGGGTGCGCAGGATCTCCACCCAGGCCCAGCCGGGAGGAGTTGCGCTGCTGTCGGGGCAGGCGCCGGAGGAGATGCCCCACCCGTCGTCGGACAGCCGCCTGATGAGCTGGCGGACCAGGGTGGTCTTGCCCGCGCCCGCGTCGCCGCTGATGACCGCGACGGTGAAGCGGCCGGTCCTGGCCGCGGCGGTGGTGAGCCTGCCCAGCTCGGCGTCTCGGCCGACGAACGGCTCCGGCTCCAGCGGGGGAAGCTCCACCTGGGCCACCGTGGGCCTGGGCGGCCAGGTCTCCGCGGCCACCTGCTGGCGCTGCCTGGACGGCGGCGGGGCGGCGAGCTGCAGGCCGGGATCCTGGGACAGGATGTCGGACTCCAGCTTGCGCAGCGCCGGGCCCGGGTCGATGCCCAGCTCGTCGGAGAGGATCGTGCGCGCCCGGCGCAGCGCCGCGAGCGCGTCGCCCTGCCGTCCGCAGCGGTACAGGCCCAGGGCGAGCAGCCGCCAGCCCTCCTCGCGGAGCGGGTGCTCGGTGGTCAGCGCCTCCAGGTCGGGCACCGACTCGGCGGGCAGACCCATCCGCAGGCCGCTGTCGGCGTGCCGCTCGCGGGCCACCAGGCGCAGCTCGGTGAGCCGGTTGACCTCGGCCTCGGCCCACGGCTGGTCGGCGAAGTCGGAGTACGGGGTGCCGCGCCACAGGCCCAGGGCCTTCTCCAGGCGGGCCCGCGCGGAGGCGGGGTCGTCGCCCTCCAGCTGCTCTCCCGCGGTGCGGACCAGCGTCTCGAAACGCAGCGCGTCGACCTGGTCGGGAGCGGCGCGCAGCGCGTAGCCCGAGGCCACGGTCACCAGCAGCCGGTTGGGACCCCCGCGCGGACGCCCCGGCTCCAGCACCCTGCGCAGCCGGGAGATGTAGACCTGAAGGCCCGACTGGGCGCCCTTGGCCGCGTCGTCGTCCCACAGGTCGTACAGCAGGGAGTCGACGGGAACGACTTGCCCGCGCGCGACGAGCAGGCGCGCCAGGACCGCACGTTGACGAAGCCCGCCCAGGTCGAGCTCGTCCTCACCGGAATGCGCCTCGACCGGGCCGAGAACTCGGAACGCCACCATGTCAGCCGCCACGCTATGCGGGCCTTCCAATCGCATACAAGGTATTTCGTATTTCCCAATCTAGCGGCTGATCGACTCCTTTTCAGGGGCCGTCGCGGCGTTCTCACGCCTGCGCAGGAAAGTCCACGCCCCCAACGCCAGCCCGCCGAAGGGGATTTCGACAGTGTAGGTCCAGAACCCGAAAAGGAGGGCGGCGGCGGTGGCGGAGTCCAGGGGAGCACCGAAGAAGACCAGCGCGCCGATGGTTCCGGCCTCCATTATCCCCGTACCGCTGGGAGTCACCAAAGCCGTGGTCAACACCCTGGACAGGGCGAAGGCGGCGATCGACTGCGCCAGGCCGGGGTAGGCGCCGGTCGCGTGCAGGCAGACGACGAGGATCAGCCACTGGAAGCCGAGGAAGAAGACCATGCCCAGCGTGAGCCCCGCCCAGCGGTGCCGCACGATCTCGGAGGTGTCGGTCCGCAACTTGGTCAGCGCCTCGGAGGCGGCGTGCCCGCCGGGACGGATCCGGCGAGGGAGCAGGCGGGTCAGGGCGTCGAGGCCGCGGCCCAGGACGTTCGCGGCACGGTCCCAGTAGAGGGCGACGGTCACCACGGCGACCAGCACCAGGATGGACAGCACGCCCGCCCAGCCCGCCCTCGTCACCGAGGAGCTGAGCGGCTGCCCGCTGAACAGCAGGGCCACGATGCCCACCGCGGGCAGCAGGAAGCGGAACAGGGTGTTCCAGATGCCGGTGGTCAGCGTGGAGACCACGACCGCCCGCGCGGGGAAACCCCACCCCCTGGTCATCGCGAACGTCATCGCCACCCCCGCCGCGCCGCCGAAGGGGAGCAGGTTGCTCACCGCGCTGCCGCCCGCGTTCAGCATCAGGGCCTGGGTGTGGGTGAGCCCGGGGAGGGAGGCGGTGAGCACGAACGTGTAGGCGAGGAGGCTGAGCAGCCAGACGGCGGTCATCAGCGCGACCTCCCGCGCCCCCAGCGCGGCGAACTGCGCGCCGATCTGCGCCCAGGAGACGTGCTTGCCGGTCAGCGCGGCCACGAGCTGGGGCATGAGGAACACGAGCGTGGCGGCGAGTGCCAGTGACACGACCGACAGCCCTACCTGGAACAACCTGCTCTTCATGCGACACGCCCGCTCGTCATCCGGTACCCCCGACCAAGTCTGCCGGTCCCGGGCTCATCCTTTCGGAGGAACTTCGAAGGGGTGCCTCAGCCGGGAGCCCAGCGGGGCGTCCCGGCGGACGTACCACTCGGTGCCGAAGACGAGGCGGTAAAGGGGCTGGGGGATCTTGAGCATCACCCCGAGGGTGCGGGTGTCGGCGCCGGTGGCCTGGGAGGCGTGGGCGGCCATGCTCGCCCGCTTCTGGCGGGCGAAGCGCCGCACGGCGACCCGGTGGGTGATCGCGTCGCCGGGGGAGTACGCCCGCTCGAAGGCCCGGATGTCGAGCTGCGGGTAGAACCTCCTCGCGAGCCGCAGCCCCCGCAGCAGGGGGTCGCGGTTGACGGTGGCCTCCAGCACGATCGGGGTCTTCGCGATCTCGGCCGCCCGGCCGCCGACCCGGTGCACCTGGACGTGGTCGGGGTGGCCGTAGCCGCCCGCCGGGTCGTAGGTCGTCAGCAGGTCGGCCCTCTCCTCGGTGAGGATCGCGGCCAGCCGCCGGGCGGCCTCCTCGGCGTCGGCGTCGATGAAGGCGTCGTCGGGCCGGTCGTCGGCGATCCCGCCGCCGGGCGCGAGCCCGGAGTCGCCGTAGCCGAGGTTCACCACGCGGGCGCAGCCGAGTGCCGCGGCCGATTTGTACAGCTCGGCCATCCGGGCGGCGCCCAGCGCCTCACCGGGTTCGAGGTCGGCCTGGCCCCGCTCTCCGGAGGTCGCCACCACGAGCACCACCCGGTGGCCCTCGGCGGCGAGCATCGCCATGGTGCCCGCGGTGAGCAGGGCCTCGTCGTCGGGATGGGCATGGAAGAACACTGCTGTCTTGACGCTGCTGATCAGGCTCACTCCGTTCGCGCGACTCGGACGCGCCCTCGCGGGGCACGCAGGCATGATCTCACGCGGGTCTACGCTGGCACGGTGAGGATCCTCCACATCAGTGACTGTTACCTGCCGCGTCTCGGCGGGATCGAGGTGCAGGTCGCCGATCTGATCCGGACGCAGCGCGAGGCGGGCCACCACGTCGAGGTGGCGACCGCCACCCCGGGGGAGAGCCTTCCCGGGGTGCGCAGGATCGTCGCGAGACTCCCCTTCGACCTGCCGGTCCACCCGTTCGGGACGGGACACCTGCTCCGCCTGATGCGAGCGCGGCGCCCCGATGTGGTGCACGTGCACACGGGCGCGGTCTCCCCGTTCGCCTGGATGGGCGTGCGGGCGGCGACCCGCGCGGGCCTGCCCGTGGTCGTCACCGTGCACAGCATGTGGGATCCGGTCACGCGGGCGCTCTACCGGGGGCTGCGACTGCTGTTCGGGTGGCATCGCTGGGGGCTGGTGGGCACCGCGGTGAGCGAGGCCGCGGCCCTGCCGATCCGCGCGGTGGCCGGGCCGGGCGTGCCGGTGCACGTGGTCTCCAACGGCCTGGACCTCTCCGGCTGGCGCGCGGCCCCCCGTCCCCCGGCTCCCGTTCCGCTCCCCGCCGACTCCGTACGGCCCGAGCCGGTGCACGTCGTCGCGGTGGGGCGGCTCGCGCCCCGCAAGCAGCCGGTCCGGCTGCTGAGGCTCCTGCGGGAGGCCCGCGCCCAGGTGCCCGCCGAGACGCCGATGCGGGCGACCGTCGTCGGGGACGGCCCGGCCCGGCCGCAGATGGAGCGCTACCTGAGGGCCAACGGCATGACCGGCTGGGTCTCGCTCCCCGGCCGCTACAGCCGCGACCGGATCCGCGAGCTGCTCGCCTCGACGGACGTGTTCGTCGCCCCCGCGCCCCGTGAGTCCTTCGGGCTGGCGGCGCTGGAGGCGAGGGCGGCGGGGGTGCCGGTGGTGGCGCGCGCGCAGAGCGGGGTGGCCGACTTCGTACGGCCGGGCAAGGAGGGACTCCTCGGGGGGACGTTCGACGAGCTGGTCGCGTCGGTGGCCAGGCTGGTCCGCGACCGTGAGCTGCGCGAGTCGATCGCGGCGAACAACCGGGAGACCGAGCCCGTCCGCAGTTCCTGGCCCGCGGTGCTCGAAGGCTTCGAACGTTGCTACGAGCAGGCCCGCGCCGGCCGGACCTGACCGGGTCCGGCCTCGTACGAGGCTCCCATGCGAACGCGTACGAGAGCGGCCGGGAACGCGTGAGGCCCCCGCCGTGCGGTGGCGGGGGCCTGATGGAGCTCGGTGGGGATCGTCGGTACGGCCGCCGCGCCGCACTGCCCCCCGCAGGCGGAGCGGCGGCCGTACCCGGAGTGCCTTCTGTCACCAGGAGGCACGGGTCCGGGGTGTCCCAGGGCCTGTTTTGTGGATCTTTTCGCCTACCGCGGTCGCCCAGCGGCGTTGTCGTCGTCGCCCATGACTCCGTTATGGACTCCTCCTCCGCCGTGCGGGGCATTCACCCGGACGATCCTCGCAACGGCGAAGCTCCACAAAACAGTCCCTAGGAGCAGGCGGCGACGAGCTTGGTGCTCGCCTCCTGGACCTTCGTCGTCAGCGACCCGGCGGCCGCGGCGGCCGCGGCCGGGTCGCTCGCGTCGATCTTGACCGACTCGAACGACGTGGCGAGGTCGGTGAGGGCGGTGGCCACCTCGCCGTCGGCCGTGCCCGCCAGCGCCTTGAGGTCGGCGGCGAGCTTGGCGGTGGCGTCGTTGAACTTGCCGAGGTCACCGGCGCTCGCCGTGGCGGCGGTGTTGAAGTCCGCGAAGGGCTTCGACCACGAGGCCTCGGTGCAGACCGCGCTGTTGGCGGACGCGCCGCAGGCGGCGGTCATCGATATGAGAGCGGCTCCCGCTGCGGCGACGGCGAGGCGGCGAGGAGAGAGGGCGCGGAACATTTCTGCCTTTCATTGCATTTCGTGACAGTTGGGACTGTAGGCAGCTTTCCTTGCGGATCACTTTCATGGCACTTACAGCAGTGACTCGTGTGACCTGATGTGATTTCGCCCCCGCGCTGGGTAAGGGCGGGGTATGGCTGAGGCGATCGTCGATCCCGGTTCCGGTCAGCACTCGCTCAAGCGGGTCATCGGGCGCAAGGTCCTGCTCGTGTTCGTGGTGGGCGACATCCTCGGCGCGGGGATATACGCCCTGGCCGGGAAGGTCGCCGGACAGGTCGGCGGGGCGCTGTGGGTGCCCTTTCTCGTGGCCTTCGTGCTGGCCGCGCTGACGGCGACCGCTTATGCCGAACTTGTCGGCAAATATCCTCAGGCAGCCGGTGCCGCGCTATATGCGAACAAAGCGTTTAACATTCCCTTTGTCACATTTATCGTGGCGTTCGCGGTGTTGATGAGCGGGATCACCTCGGCGAGTGCCGCCGCGCGGGCCTTCGGCGGCGACTACCTCGGGGAGTTCGTCACGCTGCCGGTGGTCGTCGGCGCGTTCATCTTCCTCGGCCTGATCGCGCTGGTGAACTTCGCCGGGATCTCCGAGTCCATCAAGGTCAACGTGGTGCTCACGATCATCGAGGCGTTCGGCCTGCTGGTGATCATCGCGATCGGGATCTTCGCCCTGCTGTCCGGCGACGGCGACCCGGGGCGGGCCCTGGAGTTCCACCCGGCCAACGGCGCCTTCCTCGGCGTCCTGGGAGGTACGGCCCTCGCCTTCTACGCGCTGCTCGGCTTCGAGGACTCGGTCAACCTCGCGGAGGAGGCCAAGGAGCCGCAGCGAGACTTCCCCCGCGCGCTCTTCGGCGGCCTGGCCGTCGCGGCGATCATCTACATGGGGGTCGCGTTCACGGCGACCATGCTGGTCGACACCAAGACGCTGACCGACTCGTCCGGTCCGCTGCTGGAGGTCGTCAAGGTCGCCGGGCTGACGTTCCCGCCCAAGCTGTTCGCCCTGATCGCGCTGCTCGCGGTGGGCAACACCGCGCTGATCAACATGCTCATGGCCTCGCGCCTGGTCTACGGCATGGCGCGGGAGGGAATCGTGCCGCGCGTCTTCGCGTCGGTCCATCCGACGCGGTCCACCCCGTGGGTGGCCATCGTCTTCACCGTGGGCGTCGCGGCGGTGCTGGTCGCCACCGGCGACGTGGGCGACCTCGCCGACACCACGGTGCTGCTGTTGCTGTGCGTCTTCACGCTGGTCAACGTGGCCGTGCTGGTCCTCCGCAAGGATCGGGTGGACCACGATCACTTCCGGGCGCCGAGCTGGATGCCGGTCCTGGGGGCGGTGGTCTGCTTCGTCCTGGCGCTCCCCATCACCGGCAGGGGCGGAGACGTCTATCTCCGCGCGGCGGTCCTGCTCGTGATCGGGGTGGTCCTCTGGTTCGTCAACCGGCTCTTCCTGTCAGAAGGGCAGAGCTCAGAAGGGCAGAGCCCGTCCTGAGGGGGTGCGGAGGTCCAGAGCGATGGGTTTCCGTGGCGGCCGGGGCTTTTGGAGGATAAGAACCTTTTTCATGTGATACTCCCTCTTTGTTGGAGTTTGAGAGAGACTACGTCAACTGACCGACTTTTTCACTGATTTTTTACCAAGTATGTGTTGATCTGTACTGGCCGGACGGGGCTCGGGTGTGCCGGGATCGCGCGGACGTGGGGCGGCGTTGGGGACGCTGGAGAGGGAGGTCTGACCTCCGGTGTCCCGGCTGTGGCGTCGAGGGCTCTGCTGTGGCGTTTGGGAGAAATAGTCCGCCATGTCCGCAGACTAGGAGTCCTATGTTTCCGGCAGGGTCACCGTTTGTTCCAAGCCCGAGACCTCGGCGCCGCACGGGAGGGCCGTGCGGCAAGGCCGCATGGGAAGGCCGTGCGGGAGGCGCTGACGGTCTCGGCGGGGCTCAGGGTCTTCAGCGGGCTCAGGGTCTTCAGCGGGCTCAGGGGCGGCTCAGGATCTTCGTGGCCTCGGGAGCCTCAGCGGCGGAGCACGAACGCCTTCTCGTCGTCGCCCACGCCGACCGAGCCCACCGCCCACAGCGCGTCGCCGCCCGGCACCCGGGCCAGGACGGTGCCGCCGACGTCGTCGGTCTCGTCGTACTGCTGGGTGGCGGTGTAGGCACGAAACAGCGGACCGTACTCGCGTGACCAGGTGGTGCCGTCGAAGTGGAGGATGAGCACCTGCCCGGCGTGGTCGGCGTCGACGCCGCTGATCCACAGGTCGCCGGGGCCGGAGGCGGTGACCCCGTGCAGGCTCCCCCGGGAGATCGGCACCTCGACCCGCGTCCAGCGGGTCCCGTCCCAGCGCACGACGAGCGGCCGCGCCCCCTCGCCGCCGGTCCGGGCGTCAGGCGGGGCCTCCGGGGTGGCCGAGACCTGCCCGACCGCCCACACCTCCGACGGCGAGACCTGCCAGACCCCGCTGAGACGGCCGCCCGGGATCGGGGGCGTCCGCAGGCTCTCCCACGATCCGGCCGTGCCGTGCCAGACCAGCGGGGTCCGGGTCTCGCTCGTCCCCACCGCCCAGACGTGCCCCTTCCCGGAGGTGATCGCCTCGAAGGTGCCCCCGGTGCTCAGCACGTTGCGGAACTCGCCGCCCGCCCATTCCAGGACGACCGCGCCCGAGGGGCCGTTCGCGGCGAACCACGTGTCGCCGCCGCCCGTCGCGACGTCCGCCAGCCGGTAGTCCTCGGCCACCCCGAAGGGCCGGTGCGGAGCCCACGCCCGCCCGTTCCAGTGCGCGGCGAACGCGCTCGGGCCGTTGCCCGCCACCCACACGTCGTCGGGCCCGGCCGCGCCGACCGCCTCCAGATGGTGCGCGCCGGTCTCCCGGCCCAGGGAGATCTCCCGCCAGCGGCTCCCGTTCCAGCGGAGGACGGCGGGGGTGCCCTCCCGATCCTCCGCGCTGTCCTGGTATCCGACGGCCCAGGCGTCGCGGGGCCCGGTCGCCGCCACGTCGAGCAGCGCCGTGCCGCCCGGCAGTCTCGCGCCCTCCACGGCCGTCCACTCGGCGGACGCGGCCACCGCCCCGGTCGCCACGGGACTCGCCGAGGGGTCTCGCGGCACGGGGCCCGGGGAGGTGGAGCCGGGGGCGGCGGGGGTCCGCGAGGCCGTACCGCCCGGTGTCGCGGTGGGTTCCGGCGCCGTCGGGGCCGCGCCGCACGCGGTGATCAGAAGCGCTCCGACGACCATGACCGCCACCGGGCGCGCTCTCAGCATGTCACCATTGTTCCGCATGCCTCCGTAGTCCGGCCGTGCCCGTCATGATTAGAACCCCTCGGCCGGGGCACCGGGGACGTTAGGTGGGGAGGATGCCGATGTCGAAGACCGAAGATGATGAGAGATTCCGCGTCCGAGCTGACAAGCACCGCCATTTCACCGCCCTGCACGCGGTGGGGGCGCTGGACTACGGCTCTTCCCGGCTCCTGAAGGAGCAGGCCGACGCCGCCCTGAAAGCGACGGATCACCCGCGCCTGGTGATCGACCTCACCGAGGTCACCTTCTGCGACTCCACCGGATACGGGGTGCTCATGTACGCCCTCACCCGCGTCCGCCGGGTGGCGGGCTCGCTCGTCCTGGTCGGCCCCTCCACCGTGATGAGGCGACGGCTGAAGCGTCTCGGGGTGGCCGATCTGTTCGACACCCGGCGTACGGTCGAGGAGGCGATGGAGGCGTTTCCCAAGGCGACGTGAACGGGTGTGCTTCTCCGCGCCAGGGCGATCCGCGCCGTATGAGACAGTTATTGTTGCTTGGGCAAAGGGTCGGTCAGAGGGTTGGTCATGTTCGTGGGAGACGAGCCGGAGTCGGTTTTCACCGCCACCTCCGGGCTGCACGGTACGACGCTCGTCGTACGGGCGAGTGGAGAGCTTGATCATTACCACACGTCGGTGCTGCGCGAGGAGATGGGAAGGGCCTGGGGGTCCCTGTCCTCGCCGAGGCTCATCCTCGACCTGTCGGCCCTGACGTTCTGCGACTCCTCCGGGATCGGCGAGCTGCTCCAGGTGCGTCACCAGGGCCTGAACAAGGGGGTGAGGGTCATCCTCACCGGCGTCCAGGGCAATCTGGCCCGGCGGCTGCACCTCGCCGGTCTGATCCAGGTGTTCGAGGTGCTCCCCTCCGTGGCCGACGCCCTCGAGGTGGCCTGAGGCCCCCGGTTCAGGCGGTGGCGTGGCCGGCGTGCTCCTGGTGCAGCCGGACGCCGCCGACGCGCCCCTCGCGCTCGCGGAGGATGGTGCGGAGCACCCGCAGACCGTCGCGGACGGCGTGCAGGTTGCTGGCGCCGTGGATGCGGCTGCGCTCGTGGCTGGGGACCTCGCGGATGACGAGGCCGGCCTGGGCGGCGCGGATGTTCATGAGGGTCTCGATCTCGAAGCCGTCGCAGTCGAGGTCGAGCGCGTCGAGGTGGCGGGCCCAGAAGGCGTTGTAGCCGTAGCACAGGTCGGTGTAGCGCGTGCCGTACAGCCGGTTGGTCATCTTGGTCAGCATCGTGTTGCCGAGCGAGCGGATCGGGCTGATGTCGTCCGAGCCTCCGCCGGGGGCACAGCGGGACCCCTTGGCGAAGTCGGCGCCCTCGACCAACGCGGTCACGAAGGCGTGGATCTCCCGGCCGTCGGTGGAACCGTCGGCGTCGATCATGACGATGATGTCTCCGGTCGCGGCGGCGAAACCCTCGGTGAGAGCGTTGCCCTTGCCCCTGCGGGTCTGCGTGACGACGCGCAGTCCCGGGCGGAGTGCCTTGGCCACGGCGACGGTGTCGTCGGTGGAGTTGCCGTCGACCAGGATCACCTCGTCGATCCAGGACGGCAGGGTCGCGAAGACGTGGGGGAGGTTCTCCGCCTCGTTCATGGCGGGGACGATCACGCTGACACTGAAAGCGAAAGGGGCGCTGTTCATGGTTACAAGGTCTAACGAACCACCTGCAGAACACTTGAAAGCCTCTTGCAAGCCCTTATCGCTATGGAGGATCGTGCCTCTTGACCTCCCCTCGGGGGCAGCGGGAAGGTCTCTTCACCGACTGCTCCAAGGGGAGGGGCGACCCGATGTGGATCGTCAGGGACCGTCAGAAGGGGAGCGTGCGACCCGAGGGGCTGCGCAGATCGAGCGGCACCGGCTCACGGGGCGGACGCGGACGTTGCATGACCAGGATCCTTTTCACGGTGCCGCTCCATTCTGGGCTTGATCACCGGGTGTTACCCATGCCGGACCCAAGAATCACCTATCTCCGGATCACATGAAGAACACTGGCCACCCGCTCCGCGGCCGTCGCGACGTCCTCCGCGTGACCGATGCGCCCCGCCCAGGACAGCCAGAACCACCACTCGCCGTCCTCCTCGTGGGCGGCGAGCACGTCCTCGGTCCTGGCGGGGGCCATGGGGTTGATCACATGCAGCCGTGGATAAAGCCCCGCGGCCGACCTCAGGCGCACCTGGAAGGCGTGCGCCTCCAACTGAGCGGCCAACCGACGCAGGTGGTCGATGCCCTCGCCGTGCTCTGCCATCATCCGGATCACTCCTGGCGGACACTGGTGACTTGCTTCTCTGCAGAGTGCGGTTTTGCGGCACTTGAGGCAATCGGTCCCTCCGCAATCCTCCGCAGGAACAGTGGAATAGACCGGAAAGTCGTTGATGTTCCGTGGGGAAACCACGAATAAACGGAACGCCGCGCACAGCTGCGTTTACGCTGAGGTGCGGGCTTGTTAATGTTATGTAAACAGCGACCGGGAGGGGCGCCGTGGCCCGAGGTGAGCATTCCCCCGCATGTGCGCGGCGCTGGCGCGAGCAGGCGACGTCCAGGCAGTGGACCCACTGGCAGACCGCGCAGGCCATTCACGGCTGCTGCGGGGTGAGCCTGCTCAAGGCACACCGGCTGGCCAGGGGATGGTCGGCCAGGCAGTCCGTACAGGAACTGGAGGAGCTCTGTGAGCGCCAGGACCTGGGCGAGGCTCGGGCCAGCATCGACCTGCTCAACGCCTGGGAGAACAACCGGGCACGGCCGCGCCCGCAGACCATCGATCTGCTGGCCCGACTGTACCGCGCGAACGCCGTCAGGCTAGGTCTGGCCGGAGATTACTGCGAGGACGGCGGGGGCGCCAAGGTCGTGGTCGTCTCCGGAGGGGAGACCCGCACGCCGTACCAGACGGAGGAGCGGGAACGGTCCGAGGACGACATCGAGCGGCGGGCGCTGTTCCACCACGCCCTGCTCGGCTCGCGGTCGGTGATGACCGGCCGGCTGCTGGCCGAGGTCGAGCGGACCCGCCAGGACCTGGACCGTACGCTCGCCGTCGCCACCGTCTCCGAGGAGCAGCTCGACCGGCTCGACGAGCAGGTGCTGCGCTACCGGCGCGAGTACATCAGCAGTGCGCCGGTGCCGATGCTCTACCGGCTCATGCTGGAGCTGTCGGACGTCCGGACGCTCTCGCTGGCCCGCCAGCCCGCGATGGCCCAGCGCCGCCTGCTCAACGCCACCGTCATGCTGGCGCTGCTGTCGGCCGACGCGCTGATGAAGCTCGGCGACACCCGCCAGGCCCACGCCTGGTACGGCACCGCGCGCAACGCCTCCGACGACATGGGCGACGTGCGGCTGCGCGCCCTCGTCCGGGCGCAGCAGGCGATGCTCCCCTACTACTACGGCGACCTGGCCGAGACCGTACGGCTGGCCCGCGAGGCCAGGATGCTCGCGGGCAGCGCGCCCAGCTCCCCGGCGGCGCTCGGTGCGGCGGCGGAGGCGCGGGCGCTGGCCCGGATGGGCGAGCACAAGGCCGCCAGGGTCGCGCTGGCCGAGGCGGAGCGGATCTTCGCCAGGATGCCCCCCGAGGGCCACGACCACCTGGCGTTCCGCTTCTCCGAGCGGCGGCTGCAGTTCTACCGGATCGGCACGCTGATCGAGCTGGGCGAGGACGTCGACTGGAAGCCGGGACCGGCCGGGCCCTCGGTGCCGTACGCCATCGACCCGGTCCTCCTCCTGCTCGACCAGGCCGCGCACATGGTCCGCGACGGCAAGGTCGACGACGCCTGCCACCTGGCGGAGAAGGCCCTGCTCCAGGTTCCACCGGAACACCGCACCTCCATCGTGCTCAACCGCGCGCGGGCGCTGCTGTCGGAGGTGCCGCAGACCCGACACAGGGCGGCGGCGGTGCGACGCCTGAACGACCTGGTCACCGGCGCGGCACCGGTCAGCTGATGAACTCGCTCGCCGAGGAGGCGTTCACCGTCCTGCGGGAGGTCTGCGAGAACCTCGGCATCGACCACAGGGACGCGGAGCTGCTGAGGGTGCGCAGCAACGCCGTCTTCAAGCTGCGCAGCGAGATCGTGGTCAGGATCGCCACCGCTCCCAACGCGCTGACCCGGCTGCCGCTGGTCCTCGCGGTGGCCCGCTGGCTCGCCGAGCAGGGGTTCCCCGCGGTGCGCCCGGCCGACGAGATCTCCGAGCAGCCCGTGGTGCACGAGGGCAGGGTCGTCACCTTCTGGCACTACGTCCCGGCCAGCGGCCGTCCCACCACCACGGAGCTGGGCGAGATCCTGCGCAGCCTGCACCTGCTGCCGGTGCCGCCGGTGGCGTTGCGGCGCTTCGTCGACCCGTTGTGCGAGGTGCGTCGCGCGGTGGACCGCTCCGAAGAGCTCACCCCCTGCCAGCGGGCCTGGCTGCGCGACCGCATCGCGGAGCTGACGGAGCGCTGGTCGGACCTCGGCGTGGAGGACTCGCCGGTGCTGCTGCACGGCGACGCGTGGATCGACAACCTGCTGCGCTGCACGGACGGCCACGTGGTGCTCTGCGACTGGGACGGCGTCGCGGTCGGCCCCCGCGAGTGGGACCTGGTCCACACCTACCACGGCCAGCGGCGCTTCGGCCTGACCGCCGCCGACGTGGACGCCTTCGCCGACGCGTACGGCAGCGACCTGCGGTCCTGGCCGGGATACTCCACCCTCATGGAGGTGCGGGACATCTACGCGGTGGGCATCCACATCCGCAACGCCGCCGCCGACCCCTTCTCCCGGCGCGAGCTTCCCCGCAGGCTGAATTCCCTCACCCGAGGTGAGCAACATGCCCGCTGGTACATGGCCGAACCCGTTAGTGTCTCGCAGTAAAGATCTTCAAACGGGGGCATACGATGCCAAAGGTCACACTGCGTAACACCTTCCATGTCCGGAACACTCCGGAGGCGCTCCGTGCGCACCTGAGCCAGCCGCAGAGCTACGTGGGGCTCTCGCCGATGGTGGTCGCGGTCAAGGACGTCGAGCGGGGGGAGTCCGAGACCCGTTACACCTCGGTGGAGCGGTTCAGATTCCTCGGCCTCGTCAAGTACGACAACATGATCAAGGTGACGCTGCGGAGCACGCCGCGGACCGTCGAGGGCGAGGTCGCCAGTCCCGGCGGGGTGCGTCTGGACTACCGGTTCACCCTCAACGAGAAGAACGGGGGCACCGAGGTCGAGGACATCCTCGTGGTGCACGCCTGGGCGAGGCCGCTGCTGGGGTACGCCGCGAGGAAGGCCCGCGAGGTGCAGCTCGCCCGCGCCGGGATCCTCGCCTCCCGCCTGGAGTCCACCTCCTAGGCCTCCCGTCGTGGCCGCCGCCGGTCTCGTCGAGGCGGGATCGGCGGCCCTAGGGTGGGACGCGTGAGGGCGCCCACGGTCACCGGGAAGGTCATGGCCATCCTCGGCGCGTTCCTGCCGGGTGACGTGCGGCTCACGCTCACCGAGATCTGCCGCCGCGCCGAGCTGCCCCCCGCCACCGGCCACCGGCTGGTCAGGGAGCTGGCGGAGGGCGGTTTCGTGGAGCGGCTCCCCGACGGCTCCTACCGGGTCGGGATGCTCCTGTGGCAGATCGGCGCCCAGGCCGCGGAGCCGAGGGAGCTGCGCGAGCTCGCCCTGCCGTACATGGAGGACCTCTACGCCGCCACCCGCGAGAACGTGCAGCTCGCGGTGCTCCGCGACGACCGGGCGCTGTACGTCGAGCGACTGCGCGGGCCCACCTCCGTGCCGGTCGTCTCGCGGGTGGCGGGGGAGCTGCCGCTGCACGCGACCGGGGTCGGCAAGGTCCTGCTGGCCTTCGCCGACCCGGAGACGGTGGAGCGGGTGCTCGCCGGGGAGCTCACCCCGCACGCGCCGAACACGGTGGTGGACCCGGCGCGGCTCCGTACCGAGCTGGCGGAGGTCCGCAGGACCGGGATCGCCTGCACGCAGGAGGAGATGTCGGTGGGCACCTGCTCGGTCGCGGTGCCGGTACGGGGGGCGGGCGGCCGGGTGGTGGCGGCGCTGTCACTGGTGGCCTGGCGGCACACCGCCGATCCGCGGCGGCTGGCACCGGCCGTGCTGACCGCGGCCGCCGCCCTCTCCCGCGACCTCGCCGCGGCTCTCCGCTGAGCGCGCACGGTCACCTCCGCTGTCGCCTCCGCCCTTCCCGCCTCCGCACTTCCCGCTTCCCGCTCCGGGGTGCGGACTTCCTCCCGGCTTTCGCCATGCGGGGTTTTCCGCTGAGCGGAAGGGCATCGTGTGTGCGGGTGGGCGGTGCGGAATGCTCGGGGCATGCGAACTCAGGTCGGGATCGTCGGCGCGGGACCCGCCGGGCTGCTCCTCTCCCATCTGCTGCACCTGCGGGGCATCGACTCGGTGGTCCTGGAGGCGCGCAGCAGGGAGTACGTCGAGCGGCGCGTGCGGGCGGGGGTGCTGGAACAGGGCACGGTGGACGTGCTCGACGCGGCGGGCGTCGGCGGCCGGATGCGCGCCGAGGGGCTGCCGCACCACGGCATCGAGCTGCGCTACGGCGGGGCCGGGCACCGTATCGCCTTCGAGAAGCTGGTCCCCGGCCGGGCCATCACCGTCTACGGCCAGCAGGAGATCGTCAAGGACCTCATCGCCCGGCGGCTCGCCGACGGGGGAGAGATCCTCTTCGACGTCCCCGACGTCGCCCTGCACTCACTGGAGAAGGACCCCTATCTCACCTTCCGCGGCGAGCGCCTCGACTGCGACGTCATCGCCGGGTGCGACGGCTTCCACGGCGTCTCGCGGCCGTCGATCCCCGAGGGGGTCCTGTCGGTCTTCCAGCGCGACTACCCGTTCGCCTGGCTCGGCATCCTCGCACGGGTCCCGCCGTCGTCCGAGGAGCTGATCTACTCCCGCACCGAACGGGGCTTCGCGCTGCACAGCATGCGCTCCCCGGAGATCAGCCGCTTCTATCTCCAGGTTCCCCCGGACGCCTCGCTCGACGACTGGCCGGACGAGCGGATCTGGGCCGAGTTGCGGGCACGCCTGGAGACGGTCCCGGGGTTCGCGCTAGCCGAGGGGCCGATCATCTCCAGGGACGTGTCGGCGATGCGCTCGTTCGTCGCTGAGCCCATGCGGTACGGCAACCTCTACCTCGCCGGGGACGCCGCCCACATCGTGCCGCCCACCGGCGCCAAGGGGCTCAACCTGGCGGTCGCGGACGTACGGCTGCTGACCGCGGCCCTGGCCGAGTTCTACGAGACGGGCTCCACCGGGCTGTTGGACACGTACTCCGCCAGCTGCCTGAAGCGGGTCTGGCGCGCCCAGCACTTCTCCTGGTGGATGACCACGCTGCTGCACACCTTCGACGCCGACGACCCCTACGGGCGGCGCCTGCAGACCTCCCACCTCGACTACGTGACCTCCTCCGAGGCCGCCGCGACCACGCTCGCGGAGAACTACGTCGGGCTGCCCTTCGACGTCTGAGCCCGTCCGAGTCTGTCTGAGTCCGTCTGAGTCCGCCCGTGCCCCGCCGCCGTCCGGGCCCCGGTGAGGGTGCCGGACGGCGGGCCGACCCTGAGGGGGAGTGCCCTACCATCGGTGGCTTTCGCGCAGCTCAGGGGCATGATGTGCCGGGGATCCCCCGGGGGTGGGCACCACCCCGCCGCGGAGGGCATCCGGGGCCGTTCAGGGGCGGCCGGGGGCTGTCTCCGATACTCCGGGATCTTGCTCGTCGCCATCGTTGAGGCATGGGAAGCCAGACGTTCACACGGCACGGGATGGTCCTCGGCGGCTACGCGGCGATCGGCGCGGGGGCCGTCGCGATGATCGGGCTGCACGTGGTCACCGGCCTCGACCCGGTGCACACCGTGATCAGTGAGTACGCGTTCGAGGCGGACGGCTGGCTGCTGCCCCTGTCGCTGACGCTCTTCGCCGTCGCGGCGACGATCATCGGGGCGATGCTGGCCCGGCGCGGGGAGGACCGCGCCGCGGCCCTGCTGGTCGGGACCTGGGGCCTGTGCATGCTGCTGATCGGAGCCTTCCCCACCGACGAGCCCGGCGTGCCGCTGTCGATGTCCGGCGGCATCCACAGGTACGCGGCGTTCGTGGCCTTCCTGACGATGCCGATCGCCGGGCTGCTCCTGGCCAAGCGGTACGCGACCAGCCCGTACGCCCGCTCCGTCCGGCTGCTCAGCCTGGCCGCCCTGGGGGTGCTGGTCCTGGTGGTCTTCCCGTACGTGGTGCGGATGTTCGGTGTGGACCTGACCAACGACGACATCCCCGCGGGGGTGACCCAGCGGCTGGTGGTGGGCTTCGAGGTGGCGGTGCTGGCCATGCTGGGGCTGGTGGCCGGGGCCCGGCGCGGCCGGGCCCGCCACCCGCTCCCGGTGGCCGCCCGCGCCTGATCGCCCGTGTCCGGCCGCCCGTGCCTGGCCGGTTGTGGAACCGTGTGGCGTGGCAGGTTGACGGTCCCGGTGCCCCGGCCTAACTTCGCGGGAAGCGATCGCTCGGTACGTGTCATCGCCGTCCGGTCGGACCGCCCCCGGAACCCCCGGCCCCCGGAAGGACGCGCATGCCGGTCGTGAACACCGTCCGAGGCCCCGTCGACGTCGCCGACCTGGGGCAGACCCTCATGCACGAGCACGTCTTCGTCCTCTCCCCCGAGCACGTCGGCAACTACGGCACGGGCGCGTGGTGGGACGAGGAGTACCGGGTGGCCGACGCCGTCGCCAAGCTCAAGGCCGTGGCGGCCAAGGGCGTGCGGACCGTCGTCGACCCGACCGTGTGGGGGCTGGGCCGCTACATCCCGCGCGTGCGGCGGGTGGCGGACCAGGTGCCGGAGCTGAACATCGTCGTCGCCTCGGGGATCTACACCTTCGACGAGGTCCCGCACCAGTACGAGTACCGGGGCCCCGGCCTGATGATGGACGTGCCCGAGCCGATGGTCGAGGACTTCTCCCGCGACATCGTCGAGGGCATCGCCGACACCGGCGTCAAGGCCGCGTTCCTCAAGTGCGCGATCGAGAGGAAGGGGCTCACCCCCGGCGTCGAGCGGATCTGCCGGGCGGTCGCCCGGACCCACCTGCGGACCGGCGTGCCGATCACGGTGCACACCAACCCGTCCACCGGGAGCGGGCTGCTCGTCCTGGACCTGTTCCTGAAGGAGGGGGTCGACCCGGCCAAGGTCGTGCTCGGGCACTCGGGCGACTCCAACGACCTCGACCACCTGATGCGGCTGGCCGACACCGGGGCGACGCTCGGCATGGACCGCTTCGGGCTGGACGCCTACAACACCACGGCGTCGCGGGTCGCCACCGTCGCCGCGCTCTGCGAGCGGGGCTACGCCGACCGGATGGTGCTCAGCCACGACAGCGCGTGCTTCATGGACTACTTCGGCGACGCCTGGGACGAGGGCATCCCGCTGGTCGCGCCGAACTGGCGTTTCGACCACATCCACGACGACGTGCTCCCCGCCCTGCGTGAGGCCGGGGTGAGCGACGCGCAGGTGGACCAGATGCTGATCGACAACCCCCGCCGCTACTTTTCCTGACTTTTCACTATTTGTCGTACGGCTGCCATACGCTCCCGGAAAGTCGATCGACCGAGAAGGTGGAGCATGGCCGCGCGGAGCACTTACCTGGAACTGTCCGAGGACGGCGGGAGCTCGCACAAGTTCTACGAGGTCGTGGTCGACGGGACCGAGGTGACGATCAGGTACGGCCGCATCGGCGAGTCCGGGCAGTCCAAGGCGTCGGCGTTCGCCAGCGCGGCGAAGGCCGAGGCGGCCGCCGCGAAGAAGATCAACGAGAAGGTCCGCAAGGGCTACGCCCCCGCCGTCCAGGGGGTGCGCCAGCGCCGCGCGGTCACCCGGCGCAGCGTGGAGAGCGTCCGCTCCACCGCCACCCAGGCGCCGGTGCTGTGGCGCTTCGCCAGCGGCGCGGCGGCGTTCGGCATCTTCGTCGACTCCGAGCGCTGCTGGGTCGGCAACCAGCGCGGCGACGTCTACACCGTCACCCACGGCGGCACCGTCACCGGCCGCTTCAAGCTGCCCGACGGGGTCAAGTGCATCGTCGGCGACGACTTCTGGATCTACGCGGGCGCCGACGACGGCAAGGTCTACGACCTCGGCGGCAAGGTGCCGAGGGTCGCGTACGAGATCGCCGAGGATGTCGACATCTACTGGCTGGACATCCACGAGGGCGTGCTGGGCGTCTCCGACCGAGCCGGGCGGATCACTACGATCGACCACGAGGACGAGTTCCAGTGGGCGCGCAAGGGCAGGGGTGACTCGGCCTGGATGGTCCGCTGCGACGACGAGGCCGTCTACCACGGCCACTCCACCGGGGTGGCCCGCTACGACGCCGCCGACGGCGCGCCGGTCTGGGAGACGCCCGTCAACGGCGCGGTGCTGTTCGGCTGGCAGGAGGCCGGGTCGGTCTACGCGGGCACCGCGCGCGGCGCCGTGCACCGGCTGCGTAAGAGTGACGGCGCGATGCTGGCGAGCTACCGCTGCGACGCCACCGTCTTCTCCTGCGCCACCGCCCCCGACGGCCGGTACGTCTTCGCCGGGGACAACCACTCCTCGATCTACTGCTTCGACGAGCACGGCGCCCGCCTGTGGAAGCTGGCCACCGGCTGCGGTTCCGCCTTCTCCATGCAGTATCTCGACGACCGCCTCTACATCGTGACCACCGACGGCACCCTGGCCTGCATCGACGCCACCGAGGAGGCGATCAGGGCTGCCCAGGACGGCGTCCTCCCCGAGGCGGTCGACGTCAAGGCGTCCGCCGCGCTGACGGTGGTGGAGCCCACCGCCGTGCTGGAGACCGTGGTGTTCGACACCGTCCCGGACACCGGCGACGGCGTGGTGCTGGAGTGTTTCCGCGAGGGCGATCGGCTCCGGGTGCGGGTCCTCAGCGAGGGCTACGACGCGCGGCGGAACGTGCAGTTCCCCAAGGACGTCCGCGAGGCCGGGGCCCGCTATCTCGTCGAGGGCGTCCGCTTCTCCGAGCGGGGAGGTTTCTACCGCGCGTACGGGGACATCAGGCGCCTGCTCTGATCCCCTCCGGCGAGCACGTCTTCCCGAGGCGTCCCACGGCGATGACCGGAAGGCCCGGTCCCAAGCGGATCGGACGACGACCGGAAAAAGCCCGTCGCGGGCCGGAACCGAGGGGGAGGTTCCGGCCCGCGACGGGCCGCGACGGAGCGCGACGGGCTGGGTCAGGCCGGGGCGTTCCACTTCTGGTTGGCGGTCCCGGTGCAGGTCCAGATCTGCAGGCGGGTGCCGTTGGCGCTGGACTGGCCGGTGGCGTCCAGGCACTTGTTGGCCGCCGGGTTCACGAGATCACGGGTCGAGGCGTTGTAGGTCCACCGCTGGGCCCCGCTGCCGTTGCAGTCGTACAGCTGGATCTGCGCTCCGTTGGCGGTGGAGGCGGCGGTGACGTCCAGGCACTTGCCCAGGGCGCGCACGGTGCCGTCGGTGCCCAGGGTCCACCGCTGGGCGGCGCTGCCGTTGCAGTCGTACAGCTGGATGGGGGTGCCGTTGGCGCTGTTGGCCGCGGCGACGTCGACGCACTTGCCGCCGATGCCGGTGATCTGCCCGGTACGGCCACCGCCACCGCCGGTGGGCGGGGCGTAGACGCGGACGTAGTCGACGGTGAGCTGCTGGGGGAAGGTGGTCGAGCCGTCGGGCGAGCCGGGCCAGTTCCCGCCGACGGCCAGGTTGAGGATCATGAAGAACGGGTGGTCGTAGACCCAGGGGTTGCCCCGCGTGTCGGCGGGGGTCTTCCTGGAGTACTGGATGCCGTCGACGTACCAGGTCACCGCGCCGGGCTCCCAGTCGACGGCGAAGGTGTGGAAGGCGTCGGCGAAGGCCTGGCCCGCGGGCAGGTTGTAGCTGCCGCTCAGCGGGCTGCCCCCCGAGTAGCCGGGGCCGTGGAGGCTGCCGAGCACCTGTCCGGGGACGCTGCCGATGTTCTCCATGATGTCGATCTCACCGTTCGCGGGCCAGCCGGCCCCTCCGGTGCCCAGCATCCAGAACGCGGGCCAGATGCCCTTGCCCCGGGGGAGCTTCATCCGCGCCTCGAAGCGGCCGTAGGTGCGGGTGAAGGTCGCGGCGGTGGTCAGCTTGCCCGAGGTGTACTCGCACGAGCCGTACCAGCAGCCGAGCCCCGCGGGGTTGCCCCTGCGCGCGGTGATGACCAGGTTGCCGGCGCCGTCGTGGACGATGTTCTCGTTGCCGGCCGTGTAGTACTGCCGCTCGTTGTTCCCCCAGCCGCCGCCGCCGACGTCCCGGCGCCACTTGCTGGTGTCGGGGCCGGCGCCGGAGGCGGCGTTGAACTCGTCCGACCACACGAGGGGGCCGGGCGCGGGGGCCGCCAGGGCGGCGGGTTTTTGCACGGCGGTGGCCTGGGCGCCCGCCTGGGAGGGGACGAGCGTGGCGGAGCCGAGGGCGAGGATCGTCGCGGCGAGGAGGCCGCCGATCCGGGCGAGCCGCGTCCGTGAGGGACGGGGGCCGGCGGGGGGTGCCGGGCTGGTGGAGATCATCGGCCGTTCCTTTCGAGCCGGTGTCCGATGGAGGGGGATCACGGCCTAGAAGCCGGCCGTGATGCGGGTGAACTCCCAGTTGGGCTGGGAGATGCCACTGCACTCGGAGGACGCGTTGCCGCCGGGGCAGGGACGGTCGCGGTTGACCGCCCAGTAGGCGAGCCGGGTCAGGCCCCTGGCCTTGGCCCAGTCACGGATCTGGGTCCAGGCCTGGGTGGTGGTCAGCTCGCCCTGGTCGGACAGGCCGTTCATACCGGAGATGCCCATCCGGGCGTACGCCTGCGCGTCGGTCCAGCCGTTCGCGGCCTTGAGCGCGTTCTTCAGGCCCTCGGAGGAGCTGACGGTGGCGTTGTAGATGTTCGAGGCGCCGAAGTTGAACGGCATGATCGTGTAGTTGTCGATCGGCACGCTGAGTTCCCTGGCCCGGTTGATCAGGCGGATGCCGGTCGAGCTCGGGCCGTTGATCCCGGTGCCGAAGGTGACGGCGATCTTGACGTTCGGGTTGTTCTGCTTGACGATCTTCAGGCCGTTGAGGATGCGGTCCTGGACGGTGAAGTTCTCGAACTCGTCGGTGTTCTCGATGTCGAAGTCGACGACCGCGGGGCCGACGGCGTTGATGACCTGCTGCACCGCGCCGGCGTAGGCGGCCGGGGTGGAGCAGTTCGGGCCGAGCTTGTTACCGGACCAGCCGCCGAAGGAGACCTGGACGCTGCCGCCCGCCGCCTTGATCTGGTTGATCGCGGCCTGGTCGGTGCCGCCGGTCAGCGGCCTGGAGCCGTCCCAGCGCGGGGTGCAGCCGCCGCCGGACAGGATGAACGCCATGGTGAAGGACTTCACACCGGTGGTGCTCATGATCGTCGCCGGGCTCGGCGGGTTGCCCCAGCCCATGTAGAGGTACGGGGCTCCGGCCATCTTGCCGGCCGGGGGGTTCGTGGGCGGGTTGCCGCCGTCGCTCGGGGCGTTCCACTTCTGGTTGGCGGTCCCGGTGCAGGTCCAGATCTGCAGGCGGGTGCCGTTCGCGCTGGACTGGCCGGTGGCGTCCAGGCACTTGTTGGCCGCCGGGTTCACGAGGTCGCGGGCCGCGCTGTAGGTCCACTGCTGCGCCGCGCTGCCGTTGCAGTCGTACAGCTGGATCTGTGCTCCGTTGGCGGTGGAGGCGGCGGTGACGTCCAGGCACTTGCCCAGGGCGCGTACGGTGCCGTCACCGTTGCGGGTCCACTGCTGGGCACCGCTGCCGTTGCAGTCGTACAGCTGGATGGGGGTGCCGTTGGCGCTGCTGGCCGCGGCGACGTCGACGCACTTGCCACCGATGCCGGTGATCTGCCCGGTGGCGGCGGCGGCCGGAGACGCGGTCGTCACGCCGGCGAGGGCGAGGACGACGACGGTGAACATGCCGCCGAGCGTGGTCGGGAGCGACATGCGACGGCGCCGGTGAGACGGCTGTCCGGTGTCCATGCGCGGATTTTCCTTCCGTCTTGGGAGTGACGCACGGGTGCTGTCGCGTCCCGGTTGGGGACGCGACGCGCGCGCGTGGGTCACGACCCGTATCAGGGGGTGACATGCGGGCGGTGCCGGACGCGGCGAGCGTGCCTCCCGCGGGCGGCCGTACGGTGGCCCGGGTTGGGCCCGCCATCCGGCGGCACGCGCTGCTCGGCGCGTCCTGGGCCCTGCCGCGACGGATACGGCAGGGAGAACGGGAACCTTCGCGGGCGGGAGGCGGCCAGTGCGCCTCACACCCGTGACGGGGTGTGGTCAGGGCGATGGGGCGGGCGCGGTCATCGCGTCCGCCGCCACGCGACGTCGGGGGAAGCGAGTCATGGAGATCCCTTCACGGCGAGGGCTCGCTTGCCCGGGACACTAAGGCAGGCTTCGTTCTCGAGTCAATGTAAGGAGTAAAAAAAGTATCACGACCCCGGTTTTCGGGTTGTGCGAAACGCTGTGAGCTGGCGGTAAAAAGTAAGGTTTGTTTACGAAATAGCCCCTGGAGGGAACGTTCCAAGAGGTGTCGCTGTCAGGATCTCCTGTCAAGGGATTCCGGTTCGGTGGCGGGAGGGACGCGTGGGGCACGGCGCGGCGGGGTGCGGCGGGGTGCCGGTCGCGGTGCCGCGTGTGTGGCTCCGCACCCCGTGGCGGGACGTTTATCCATTGTCCCTTCCGCCTTTTCGTATGGTGTGATGTCCGTTGGGTGGCGAGTCCTCGCGCGCCGCCCGGCGATCGAGAGTGGGGTTCCGTTCATGCTTCGTGGAGACAGGGTCCTGCTCAGGGCCGTCACCAAGGAGGACCTGGTCGCGCTCCACCGGTTGAACGACGACGTGGAGACGGCGGCCGGAGCCGTCACGACACCCTGGGTTCCCGAGACGATCGACCAGGTGATCGCCCACTACGAGCAGCGGAAGCCCGATCCGGCCAACGTCCACTTCGCCGTCCAGTCCCTCTCCGGGGACCTGCTCGGGTCCTGCAACGTCTGGGGGATCGACACCCTCAACCGCAACGGGCACCTGGGCATCTCGCTGCTCCCCGAGGCGCGCGGCCACGGCTACGCCCCCGACGCGCTGAGGCTGCTGTGCGACTACGCCTTCCGCATCCGCGGCCTGAACCGGCTGGGCCTGGAGACGCTCGCCACCAACAGCGCGATGATCGCCGCCGCGGAGAAGACCGGCTTCCGGCGCGAGGGCACGCTCCGCGCGCACGCCTGGGTGGCCGGGTCCTTCGTCGACGAGGCGCTGTTCGGCCTCCTCGCCTCCGAGTTCCACGACCCGCACACCACGAAGGATCTGTGAACCGATGAAGACCTGGCTTCCGATCGTCCTCGGCGTCCTGCTCGTCCTGGCGGGCGGCCTCTGGGCGCTCCAGGGCCTCGGCTACGTGGGCGGCAGCTCCATGAGCGGCGCGCGGGAGTGGTTCTGGATCGGCCTGGCCACCCTCGTCGTCGGCCTCGTCCTCGCCGTCTCCGCCCTCCGCCGGGGCCGCCGCCCCCGGTGAGCGGGGCCGCCGCCCCGCGTCACAGGGGCGTGACGGGGGGCCGCCCTCAGGGACCCTCGGGGAACGGTGTGACCACCGCCGCGTGAAGGCGGTGGCCGCACCGGTCCCGAAGTCACCCGGCTTTCGCCCGCGTACGGGGACGGCGGTGTGTCCCGTATGGGCGCCTAGCGTTTGCCGCCGGAGCCGTCGAGTCCGGCGCGGCGCAGGGCGTCGGCCATCGCGCCGCTCGGCGCGTTGCGCTGCCGGTCCCCGCGGTCCTGGCGCTGCCGGTCGCCGCGCCCCTGCCCGCCGCCGCGCCTGCCGCCCTGCCCGCCGCCGTCACCCTGCTGGTCGCGCGGGGTCCGGGGGCCGGGGGGCTTGACGTCGTCCTCCAGCCGGAGGGTGAGCGAGATGCGCTTGCGCGGGATGTCGACGTCGAGCACCTTCACCCGGACGATGTCGCCGGGCTTGACGACCTCGCGCGGGTCCTTGACGAAGGTGTGCGACAGCGCCGACACGTGGACGAGGCCGTCCTGGTGCACGCCGACGTCGACGAACGCGCCGAAGGCGGCGACGTTGGTGACCACGCCCTCCAGCAGCATGCCGGGCTTGAGGTCGGAGAGCTTCTCCACGCCCTCCTTGAAGGTCGCGGTCTTGAAGGCGGGGCGCGGGTCGCGGCCCGGCTTCTCCAGCTCGGAGAGGATGTCGGTGACGGTCGGCAGGCCGAAGGTGTCGTCCACGAACTCCTGCGGGCGCAGGGCCCGCAGCGCCGTGCCGTTGCCGATCAGGGACGCGAGGTCGCCGCCGGTGCTCTTCAGGATGCGCCGCACCACCGGGTACGACTCCGGGTGCACGCTGGAGGTGTCGAGCGGGTCGTCGCCGTCGCGGATGCGCAGGAAGCCCGCGCACTGCTCGAAGGCCTTCGGGCCGAGCCTGGGCACCTCCTTCAGCGCCTTGCGGGAGCGGAACGGGCCGTTGGCGTCGCGGTGCTGGACGATGTTCTCCGCGAGCCCGGCGCCGATGCCGGAGACCCGGGTGAGCAGCGGCGCGGAAGCGGTGTTGACGTCGACGCCGACCGCGTTCACGCAGTCCTCCACCACGGCGTCGAGCGAGCGGGAGAGCTTGGTCTCGGCGAGGTCGTGCTGGTACTGGCCGACGCCGATCGACTTGGGATCGATCTTGACCAGCTCGGCCAGCGGGTCCTGCAGCCGCCTGGCGATCGACACGGCGCCGCGCAGCGACACGTCCATGCCGGGCAACTCCTGGGAGGCGAACGCGGAGGCGGAGTAGACCGAGGCCCCGGCCTCCGACACCACGACCTTGGTCAGGCCGGGAACCAGCTTGACCAGCTCGCCCGCCAGCTTGTCGGTCTCGCGCGAGGCGGTGCCGTTGCCGATCGAGACGAGCTCCACCCCGTGCCGCTTGGCGAGCGTGGCGAGGGTGGCGAGCGACTGGTCCCACTGGCGGCGCGGCTCGTGGGGGTAGATCGTGTCGGTGGCCAGCACCTTGCCGGTCGCGTCGACCACCGCGACCTTCACACCGGTGCGCAGCCCGGGGTCCAGCCCCATGGTCGCGCGGCTCCCGGCGGGCGCGGCGAGCAGCAGGTCGCGCAGGTTCGCGGCGAACACGCGCACCGCCTCCTCCTCGGCGGCCTGCCACATGCGCATCCGCAGGTCGATGCCGAGATGGACGAGCACACGGGTGCGCCAGGCCCAGCGGACCGTGTCGGCCAGCCACGCGTCGGCGGGCCGCCCCTGGTCGGAGATGCCGAAGCGGTGCGCGATGCGGCCCTCGTAGGTGCCGGTGGGCTCCGGTTCCGGCTCCAGGGTGAGGGTGAGGATCTCCTCCTTCTCACCGCGGAACATCGCCAGGATCCGGTGCGAGGGCAGCTTGGTGAACGGCTCGGCGAAGTCGAAGTAGTCGGAGAACTTGGCGCCCTCCTCCTCCCTGCCCTCGCGGACCCCCGCGACCAGGCGGCCCTTCGTCCACATCCGCTCGCGCAGCTCGCCGACCAGGTCGGCGTCCTCGCCGAACCGCTCGACCAGGATCGCGCGGGCGCCGTCCAGCGCGGCGGCCGCGTCGGCCACTCCCTCGCCGACGAACGCCTCCGCCGCGGCCCGCGGATCGACCGACGGATCCGCCAGCAGGCCGTCGGCGAGCGGTTCGAGCCCCGCCTCCCTGGCGATCTGCGCCTTGGTCCGCCGCTTGGGCTTGTACGGAAGGTAGATGTCCTCCAGGCGGGCCTTGGAGTCGGCCGCCAGGATCTGCGCCCGCAGGGCGTCGTCGAGCTTGCCCTGGCCCTGGATCGACTCCAGGATCGCGGCGCGTCGCTCCTCCAGCTCCCGCAGGTAACGCAGCCGCTCCTCCAGCGTGCGCAGCTGCGTGTCGTCGAGCATCTCGGTGGCTTCCTTGCGGTAGCGGGCGATGAACGGCACGGTGGCCCCGCCGTCGAGCAGGTCCACCGCCGCACTCACCTGTCGCTCGCGCACACCCAGCTCTTCGGCGATCCGCTGATGAATAGACGTGGTCACGATCTCTCTTCCTGTGTGATGGCAGTCCCAAGCTACCGTCTCACCTCCCCGGCGGGCCGGGGAGCCGGAGGGACGAATCGCACGAGAGCCGGAAAGGAGGCGCGTGGCCGTATCGGGAACGGGGCGTCAGGGCAGGATCTCGAAGGTGGGGGTGAGCCGGGTCCACTCGACGGTGGCCCCGGCCGCGTTGCCGCCGGGGGTGCCGGTCACCCAGTGCGTGAGCTGGGGGTTCTCCCTGCTGTCCTGGATCACCCAGGTCGCCCCGGTGTCGGCGCCGTCCCTGAACAGGCGGGCCGTCCCGGCGCTGTCCACCCGCACTCTCCAGGTCGCCGTCCGCCCGGCGGTGTCCAGCGAGTAGACCTTCTCCCAGACGGCGGACCCCTTGCGCATCGTCCAGACCCCGCTCCGCTGCACGGTCAGCATGAGCCGCCTGGCGCCGTTGGCCACCTTCGCGCCGAGGCAGACACCGTTGCCGGTACGCGGGTCGAGCGCGCTGTCGTCGTCCACCCTGCCGCGGAACTCCAGGGTGAAGTCACACCCCTTGGAAGCGTCGAGGGGGAAGGACGCCCGGCACGCCGAGGTACCGGTGCTCGCGAGCCGGAGCCCGCCCCCGGCGACCCGCGCGCCGCCGCTCAGCGTCCAGCCCCTCGCGCCGCCCGCGGTCCAGTCGCCCGTGGCGAGGGGCGCGTCGGAGGCGGGACGGGAGATGTCGAGCCTGGCCACCTTGATGTTGGTCTGGTTGTGCTCCCAGACGACGAAGAACCGGCCGGGTTCGTACTCGTCGGCGCTGGGGTAGACGTCCCATCCCCGGGCCGCGCCCTTCGTCAGCCGGGGGCCGTCGGCGAAGAGCCGGGCCGGCTCCCAGGGCTCGCCGGGCCGCCTGACCTTGTAGTAGAGCACCTCGCGATACTGGTCGGGCTTGCTCGTGGAGGAGCCGGTGAACGGCCCGGCCAGCGTGTTGAAGATGGCCAGGTGGCGTCCCGCGGAGTCGCGCGTGAAGAACGTCTTGACGTAGTAGTTGGGCAGGTTCGCGTCCAGCCTGAGCGGCGACCACGTCAGGCCGCCGTCGGTGCTGGTCGCCGTGGCGCTGTGGGCCGCGCCCGAGCGGTAGCGGGCGTCGCGCGCCGCCGCCGAGGTGCCGCTCCTCAGGTCCAGGGCGCGGGTCACCATCACGAGCGTCCCGGGGGCGTCCTGGTTGTCCTGCTCGTCTTGCTCGTTCCGCTCGTTCCGCTCGTTCTGCGAGAGCGCGATCTGCGGCTCCTCGATCGCGATCCCCGGTGGGTTCTCCGCGATCCCGCCGGAGGTCCAGGTCCTCAGGTCGGCCGAGCGCAGCACGCCCGCCTTGTTCGTACCGCCCGAGTGTCGCCAGTACGGAACCAGCCACACGCCGCCGTGTCGCAGCGGCTTGCCCGCGACGACCACGCCCCTGCCGTTGTCCGGCACGTCGACGGTGACGGGGAAGGGGGTCCACGTACGGCCGCCGTCGGTGCTCCTCTTGACGACCAGCGAGGTGGGGAAGCCGTCGACGTCGCCCTCCCGGTCGCGGTCGCCCTCGACGGAGATCAGGCCGAGCAGCGCGTACAGCGTGCCCGCGTCGTTGAGGAAGATCACGTAGTGGTAGCGGGTCGTGGCGGTGGCGGCGGCGAGCGTTCCCGCCGTCCACGTCAGGCCGCCGTCCTCCGAGCGGGCGTACATGATGGAGCCCTGGTCGGTCGGCGACGGATCCCGCGCGTCGCGGACCCCGGCCCGCCAGGCGACCACCAGCCGACGTCGGTCCAGGGCGACGATGTCGGGAACCCTGTTGCCCTCGTGGGCGAGCTCCCCGTCGGGACTCCTGTCGACCTTGCCGTACACGGTGACGGGAGGGCTGACGTCCGATCCGACGATCTCGGTTTCCGGCCAGGGCATGGATCACAGCGAACAGGGGGCGGGTGGACGGGAGGTTACCGGGGGGTGACGTCCACACGGCCGTCGTCCCGCTGCCATGGGCGCCGGGGCTGGAAGCGTGGAAGGACGAGACGGATCGAGGGGTGGGGGGAATGCGGGGAATGCGGAGTGAATGAAAACCGTTATCATCGGCATCGTGCGATCCACCACCCCGAGAGGAGCCGACCGTGGCCAGGAACGAGGCGCGCTCAGTGATCAAGCTGAGGTCCACGGCGGGCACCGGTTACACCTACGTGACCCGCAAGAACCGGCGTAACGACCCCGACCGGCTCACCCTCGTCAAGTACGACCCGATCATCCGCCGGCACGTGCCGTTCCGAGAGGACAGATAGTTATGAAGAAGGACATCCACCCCGACTACCACCCGGTCGTCTTCCGCGACCCGAGTGCCGGTTTCGCCTTCCTGACCCGTTCGACCGTGACCAGCCGTAAGACCATCGAGTGGGAGGACGGCAACGTCTACCCGCTGGTCGACGTCGACGTCTCCTCGGCGAGCCACCCCTTCTACACCGGGCGCAGCCGGGTCGTCGACACGGCCGGGCGCGTCGAGCGCTTCAAGCAGCGCTACGGGAAGGGCTGACGCCGGACCGGCCCCGGACCGGCCGGGGCCGAGCCGGTCTTCGGCGACCGCGTCTCGCGCCCGCACCCCACGCGGCACACAGTGCCGCTGTGAGCACCGTGTACGGGGTCGCGGGGGCGGTCGCCCTCGTCAGCCGCAGGTGATCTCGGTGAAGGCCGGGGGAGTGGCGGCGGCTCCCACGAAACCGATGTCGGAGACGGTCGCCCCCGGCGGCAGCGACGACTTCCCGGGGGGAGCGTGGATCATCGCGACGGGACCGCTCTGCATGTGGGTGCCGTTCCACGACTGGGTGAAGGTCGCCTCGCGCGGCTGCATCCACTGGATGTACCAGCCGTGTATCGGCCGGTCGGTGTTGTTGCTGATCGTCGCGGCCCCCCGGTAGCCGCCCGGCCACGACTCCACCAGGGTGACCGTCGCCCGGCACCTCGGGGTGGTCGCGGCCGGGGTTTCCCGGCGGGCGGTTCCGTGGACGGGTGAGGGAGGCGAGGACGCCGGGGTGTTCCCGTGGACGGACGGGGACGCCGGGGCGGCCTGCGGAGAGGGCTGTGAGGGCGGGGGCGCCACGGCGTGCCCGCCCTCCGGCGTTCCGCCGGAGCAGGCCGCCACGACCAGGGCCGTCGCCACTCCGAGAGAGACGAGACCCAGCAGTGGTGCGATCTTCGTAGTGGGCGGCACGGGGCTCCCTTCCGCCCTTTCGCGAGGGCGCGGCGGCCGTGGGGAGGCGGTGATCCGGCGCGGATGCGACGGCCGGGTGGCCTGCCGGTTCGCTCGTCTGTCTGTGTGTCTGTCTGTGTGTCGGAACGGAACGGAACGGGATGGGCGGGGACGGGCGCGGGCCGGTCCCCGCCGGTGTGGCACCGGCGGGGACCGCGTCCCGCTAGGGGCTGGAGCAGGTGACGGAGGGGGAGCCACTGGCGCCCGTGCCGGTGAATCCGAAGGTGGTCGAGCCGCCGCCGGGTATCGTCCGGTTCCAGTCGATGTTCTTGGCCGTGACGGTGGACCCCGACGTGGTGTGCGTGGCGTTCCACAGACTGTTCACGGTGCTACCGCTGCCGAGTGTCCACCTCGCCGTCCAGCCGTTGAGGGCGGCCGAGCCCGGGTTTCTCACGGTCACCTCGGCCTGGAAGCCGCCCGACCAGGAGCTGACGGTCCGGTAGGAGGCGGTGCACGCCCCGCCGGGTCCCGGCGTCGGCGTCACGGTCGGGGTGGGGGTCGGGTTCGGGGTCGGCGTCACGGTCGGGTTGGGCGTGGGACCCGCCCGGCCGACGCCGGTCACCTGACCGTTGCCGCCGTCGAAGACGACATCGGAGCAGTTGTAGAAGGTCTCCGCGCTGTCGGAGCGCTTCCACACCGAGTAGATGATGTGGCGGCCCGACTTGCCCGACGGGAGCGTGGCGTTCCAGTAGTAGTGGGCGTCGTTGGTGCCCGGCGAGCCGACGCTCTGCGGGTGGTCGGCCGTGTGGAAGGGTTCGGCCTCCAGATCACCCCAGGTCAGAGCCCGGTTGGGATTCCAGCCGTCCCTGGTGATGTAGAGGTAGAACCAGCCGGGGTGTGCGGCCCACTTGTTGTACTTGAACTGGATGGACGCGCCCGAGGTCAGGTGCGTCACCGGCCAGTCGGCACTCGGGAGGTCGAACCCGCTGTAGCCGGGGTTGCCGCCGCTGCACACCTGGCCGTCGGGGATGAACCCGCGCGTTCGCCCGGCCCCGTCGGACCTCAGCAGGCTGAACCAGTTGTACAGCGAGTTGGCCCCGCTCTGGGCCACCGCCGCCGAGCACGCCGGGTTGATGGGCACGATGTTCCCCTGCGGGGTGAGACCGTCCTGCCAGCAGAAAAAGGTCCGGCTGCCGGGGGTCATCATGGCGCCGTGCGCCGAGGCGGGTTGGGGAACGAGAACGACGGCGAGCAGCGCGGTCATGAACGTGACCACACCGGCGACAGCCATACTTCGCCATTTACGCACAGAATTACCCTCCCTTTCGAGGGGTGACGAACCGCTGATCAATGGCGGTGAGGCGCTCACGCGAGACGGACTCTAGGCGGCCGGTCTTGGGGTGTAAACGGAGCGCTTTTCCCTCGGTGTGGTAACGGCTCGTCGTACCAGCTCAGGGAGGGGGTGAGGTGGTTTCGCCGGATGAAAGGTTCACGGTCGGAGCACGTCGCGGCGAGCTTTCGCGCGAGGATCTCCACGGCGTGGGAGAACGTCGTACGGGAAAACGGAAGACCGGCGGGAAGGGGTTTCCTGCCGGTCGTCACCGCAGGGGTGGGGCAGGGACGAAATCCCTTTCCCGGTGGGGTCGCCGTGCTTTTCCGGTCCGCGGCTTTCTCCTGCTCGGTGGGTTTAGTGTGCTCTTCCCGCCGCGGCCTTCTCCAGTGCGGGTCCCGAGAGCCGGTACCTGTCCCATCCGCCGATCGGTTCCGCACCGATCGCCCGGTAGAAGTCGATGGCCGGGGTGTTCCAGTCGAGCACCGACCACTCGAAGCGGCCGTAGCCGCGCTCCACGCAGATGCCCGCCAGTTCGGCGAGCAGCTTCCTGCCGTACCCGCCGCCCCGGTGGTCCGGATGGACGAAGAGGTCTTCGAGATAGATCCCGTGGGTGCCGAGCCAGGTCGAGTAGGAGACGAACCAGAGCGCGAACCCCGCGATCCTCTCCCCGTCGGCGGCGATGTGACAGAACACGCTGGGGGAGGGGCCGAAGAGCGTCTCGTGGAGCAGTTCGGGGGTGTTCTCGACCTTGTCCAGCGCTTTCTCGTACTCCGCGAGTCCACGGATCATGTCGATGATCGCCGGGACGTCGTCCGGCGTTGCGGGGCGAATCATGCCCGAAGTCTAGGTGTGGGCCATGGCTGGACCGGGCCAGCCATCCCAATAAACAGGATTTTTGATGATAAAACGGGCTATGTGGGGTCATGTGGTCGTACGGGGGACTCCTCCCGTAAGTTGTCTGCTGATCGAAGTGCGGGTCGTTGAGAGAGGCGGGTCACCATGTCGACAGAGCCCAACGGGGAGCGGCTGGCGGAGCTCAGGAAGGCGTTCGCGGCCATCGACACCGATGGCGACGGGTTCATCACGGAGCGGGAGTTCGGTGAGCACTTTCCCGCCATGCCCGCCGAAGCCATCGGGTCGCTGAACCAGAGCGGTGACTCCGACGGCGACGGCCGTTTCTCGTTCGAGGAGTTCGTCCGCCTGGTCTCCCGCGACTGATCCGCCCCCGCTCGGGGTCCACCTCGGTTCCGGCCGCGGCCATCGGCGGCCGGAACCGGCCAGGATCGGCCGGAACCGGTGGGGATCGGCGGAGATCAGCAGATCGGCAAGGATCAGCGCGGGACGGGGATGTGCCCCTCGGAGACCGCGCGCATCGACTCCTCGACGGTGGAGTCGATGGGGAACGCCTCTCGCAGCCTGGTCAGATCGAGCAGGCGGCCGAGGAATCCGTGCACGCCGACGAGGCGCAGCCAGCCCTTCCGCTCGTAGGCGCGCCGCAGGCTCGTCAGCAGCACCCAGATGCCCGTGGAGTCACAGAATCCCAGCCCCGTCGTGTCGATGACCAGGCAGATGTGACCGCGCCTCATGAAATCCGCGAGTCTCTCCTCCAGCAGAGGTGCCGAGGACTTGTCCAGATCGCCGATCAGGGTCACCACGGAGAAGTGCGGGTGTGCGTCCACAGTTACGGAAAGTCGAGTCATATCGCCCCGCTGTCTACGGCAGTTGGAGACAGCGCCCTGTTGGGAGCCGTACGAAGGACGGGTGCCATTAGCCCCACCGTACGCCCGTCGCTCATGACAGTTCAACAAGTGATTGCGAACCGTCAGCGGTCAGGAGGGCCGACGGCCGGTCGCCGCGCCCCGTTCCGGGCCCGTTCCGGGACATCACCGCCCCAGGTCGTCACGGTGAGAAGGGCCTCGGTGCCCTCACCTCGGGCACTCACGCGGAGTGACGGACGAGGGGCCCACCAGGGGTGCCGTTTGCCCTATCCACCCCCGGGCACGCCAGGAGGATGGGAACCACTGATCCGGCGGTGCTCACCGTCAACGCGGGATCGTCGAGCCTCCAACTCCACCTCGTCCGGGACGGTCAGGTCCTGCGCACCGAGCACAGCGAGCGGAGCCTCGACCCCGGGGCGGCCGAGCGGGCGATCGCGGACTTCCTCGACGCCGCCCCCGACACCGGCCTCGCCGCGGTCGGCCACCGCCTCGTCCACGGAGGAGAGGCCGTACGGAGGCCGACGGTCGTCGACGACGGCGTGCTGGAGGCGGTGGAGGAGTACGCCGACCTCGCCCCGCTGCACGTGCCGCCCGCGCTCGCGCTCGTCAAGGCCGCCCGGCGCAGATTGCCCGGCGTTCCGCACGTGCTCTGCCCCGACACCGCCTTCCACGCCGGACTTCCCGACGGCGCCGCCACCTACGCGCTGCCCGCGGAGTGGAGGAGCCGCTACGGCCTGCGCCGCTACGGCTTCCACGGCCTGTCGTACGCCTGGGCGCTGGAGCGGGCCGCGGAGATGCTCGACCGGCCCGCGCGCACGCTCCAGGTCGTTCTGACCCACCTCGGCGGGGGCTCCTCGGTGTGCGCCGTCCGCGAGGGCCGCAGCGTGGACACCTCGATGGGATTCACCCCGCTGGAAGGGGTCCCGATGAGCAAGCGGTCGGGGAGCGTCGATCCCGGCATGCTCCTGTGGCTGCTGTCCGATTCCCGGCTCACGCTCGACGAGCTGCGCGACGGCCTGGAACGCCGGTCGGGGCTGCTCGGCCTCTCGGACGGGAAGTCGGGCGACACCCGGGAACTCGTCGCCTCCGGGGATCCCGCCGCCGCGCTGGCCCTGGAGGTGTTCGAGCACCGGGTGAGCCGGGAGATCGCCGCCGCGGCGACGAGCCTGGACCGACTCGACGCGCTCGTGTTCACCGGGGAGATCGGCTGGGACCAGCCGGAGGTCCGCGAGGCCGTCTGCCGCAGGCTCTCGCTGCTCGGTGTCGGGCCACCCGCCCGTACCGACCTCGACGCCGACGGGACGGTGAGCGCGCCCGGCGCCGCCGTGCCCGTGCTGGTGGTCCGGCCCAGAGAGGAGCTGCAACTCGCCCGGGAGACCCTCGGCGCGCTCGACGGGCATCCGTGAGGATCCGGCGCGGGATCGGGGCGCCGTCCAACGGTCTCCGCCGCGGGTACGCACGCACGGCAGGTGGTGCGCAGGGCACCGGGGAACGGTCTTCGTCGCCCCGGGGTCCGGGGTCCGCCCCCGCTTCCTCGCGGGGCGGCCCGCGCCTTCCGGGTCTCTGCCGTGCTGGGCCGGGACGGGAAGGCGCGGGCCGCCACGATGATCGCGGAGACGGTGGAACGGTCTTCCCGCGAGGGGCATCCCGTCCTGCGAGCGGTCACCGAGGCGTCAGGAGACGGACACCGAGGCCGTGACCGGCTGCCCGGCCGAGAGCGTCTGCCGCATCGGCTTGCCGACGGTACGCGCCGCGCCGGGGCCTTCCGGCGCCTCCTGGACGTCCGCGGGATTGATCCGGCCGCCGTGCTCGTCGTGGTGGTCCGCGTCCGCGTCGTCGAACCACACGCCGCCGTTCGCGAGGTAGCGGAAGCGGATGGGCTGCCGTGCGGGAACCATCACGCTCACCTGGTAGGTGCCGTCGTCCCTGCGCTGCATGGGATGGGCGTAGGGGTCCCAGTCGTTGAAGTCGCCGACCAGCGAGATCCCTCCGGCGGTCGGGCTCTCCGTTATGGTGAAAGTCAGCTTGACCTGGCCGTTCTTGGTCGGCTTACCGCGCTTGATCACTGAAATCCTCCTGACATCGCTGTCTCCGTGCGTAACATGCCGTGATCTTGGTTGCGGAAAGACGTGAAGATCACGCCAACTACCGGATCGCGCCGACATGGACGTGACGCGACCGGGAGGCCGACGCCCGGTCACGGCCGAGCCGTCGATTCATATGGATCGTTACCGCCCGTAGCGGCGGGACAACCCGGACAGACCGATATTTGATCGGCATCACGTCCGACTTTGACCCGGTCGTGATGGTTGACCCGCCCCTGGCCGGAGGCGGGAGCGCGCCGGACAGGATGGTCCAGGATGGTGGGGTGGACATACGGCCTATCTCCCCGTCGTCGTTGGTCGAGGAACTCGCTGACCGGGTGGCCGCGGAGCCCCGCGACTCCTGGGTGCGCGTCGCGCTGGACGGGGCTCCGGCGGCACGGCCGGAGGAACTCGCCGACGCGCTGGCCGACCCGCTCCGGCTGCGCGGCAGGGAGGTGCTCCGCGTCTCCACCGCCGACTTCCTGCGCCCGGCCTCGCTCCGCTTCGAGTACGGCAGGACCGACCCGGACTCCTTCTACACCGACTGGTTCGACTACGGAGGGCTGGTCAGGGAGGTCCTGGGGCCGCTCGACCCCGGCCGGTCGGGGAAGGTGCTGCCCACGCTGTGGGACAGCGCCACCGACAGGGCCACCCGCGCGCCGTACGTCACCGTTCCCCCGGGGGGTGTGCTGCTGCTGGCCGGACCCCTGCTGCTGGGCCGGGGACTGCCGTTCGAGCTGACCGTGCACCTGAGGCTCTCGCCGGGCGCGCTCGCCCGGCGCACCCCGGACGAGCGGCACTGGACGCTGCCCGCCTACGCGCGCTACGAGGAGGAGGTCGCCCCGGCGCGGGTCGCCGACGTGGTCGTCCGCGTCGATGACCCGAGACATCCGGCCCTGGTCACACCGTCATGAGCCGTATCCCGGCGGACGGGAGGGACGGGAGGGACGCGAAAGCGGGCGGAGCCGGACGCGTAAGCCGGGACGAGCGGGGCCGAGGCCGAACCGGAAGCCGGGACGATTCCGGGACCGGGGCGAGCCTGGGGCGGAGGTGGAAGCCGGGACGCGTCCGGGCCGGGACCGGAAGCCGGGACGAGCCTAGGGCGGAGCCGAAGCCCGAAGCCGGGACGTGTCTGGGCCGGGACCGGAGCCGGGACGAGCTCGGAGCCGGAGCCAGGGCTGGGGCCAGGGGCGGAGCCAGGGCCGGAGCCGGGCGTGCCCCGTGGGGACACGCCCTGCCTTCGATCCTCCGGCGGAGGCGCTACACGCCCGCGCGCGAGGGCATCCTGCCCTCGGAGTACGAACCGCGGAGCGACTCCTGATCCGGGGAGGGCCGCATCTCCTCGCGGGTCTCCTCCATGCGCAGCGCGACCCCCATCGCGAAGAAGGTCGGCGCCCACTCGCCGATGAAGATCCCCCAACGGTCCGCCCGGTCGACCCCCGCGTGCTCCGCCGACTGCGATGTCAGCCACGCCGCGAACGACAGGCCGATCGAAGCGATCCCGGCGCCGTACATCATGCCGGAAGTCACGCCCATCTTGTGAAGCATGTTGATCATTTCATCCCCCTGATGACGGTTCGTTCTTATGGTTACCCCGGGGGACACTGGATAACCGAATGTGACAAACCGCAGGTGGAGGCTTTTCGGGGCATGTGGGTTCCGTCGCCCTAGGTCGTCTCGCGTGGCTCCGCGTGGTTCCGCTCGCCGCCCTCGCCCAGGCGTTTGAGAAGGTCCTGACGCCTGGCTTCGAGCTCGCCGACAAGGTTCTCCTGCTCGTCGGCCTGATTGATCAGCATCGCCCGCTCGATGGCGTCGGTGGGGCCGACCTCCCCCACCTGCACGCGCAACTCGGCGATCTCGGCACGCAGTCTCTCCAGATCCTCTTCGACCTGACGCAGTTCTTCCTGATGGCTCATCCGCTGTCCATACCCCTGCTCGCGGCCTCGACTCCACGGCCCCGGCCGTCGTGCCCCGGTGGCCGGGAAGCGCTCCGCGCGGTGACGGGAACCCGACAGGCCCGGCCGGTGTACCTCCCGCATGAGACGAATCCTTTTCCTCCTGGCGTTCATCGTCCCCCTGCTGGCCCTCGGCGCCCCGGCGCGGGCGGGAGGCTGGGCGCTCACCGTGATGGACCCGGTCCCGGCGACGAGCCCGGACACGACGTACACCCTCGGCTTCTGGCTGCTCCAGCACGGCACCCACCCGTACGTGGGTGACGACCTGGGGGAGGTCGCGCTGGAGTTCACCGACGGCGAGAGGAGGCTCCGGTTCCCCGGCGTGGAGCTGAAGGAGCCCGCCCACTACGCCGCCGCCGTCTCCCTGCCCAAGGGCACGTGGGAGGTGAAGGGAATCCAGGGCTGGTTCGAGCCTTACCAGATCGGGACCCTGACCGTGCCGGGACAGCTGAGGGTCGCCCCGGTGCCCCGGGAGTTCCGGCAGATGATCGCGAACCAGCCGAAGCAGAAGGATCACTGGGACGCCGTCCGTCCGCCGAGTGTCCCCGTCGGCGACGTCACTCCCGGCGTCCCTCCCTCCCGGGCCGCCACCCCCACGCCCGCCGCCACCCCGGCGGCGGCGCCCGCCGGAGGCTCACCCGGGGTGACGACCACCGTCGCGGTCGTGGAGCGACGGTCCTGGTGGCAGCCCTCGTACGTGGTGGCGGCGCTCCTGGGGGCCGCCGCGCTCGCCGCCGTCGCCTACCGGGTACGGCGACGCTGACCGCCCGCGCATGCCAGGAGCGGGTCACTGACACCCCGTGTCAGTGACCCGCTCCGTGTTATCCGGCCGGTATGGGCACGGAGCCCGTGACACGCGAGGCGTCACGGGCTCCCTCCCGTCAGTCGTCGTCCTGGTCGTCGTCGTCGGTGTCGTTGGCGTCATCGGCGGCGTCGGCCGCCCGTTCGGCGGCGGTCTCGGTCTCCTGGTCCTGCTCCAGGATCGCGCCGGTGGTGGCGTCGATCTCGAACTCGTGCTCGACGTCACCCTGAAGGAGCTCGACCTCCCAGCTGGTGGGAGTGTCGTCGCCGTCGAACTCGGCCTTGACGAGCTTGGCGCCGGGCACCTTGTCCTGAGCGATCTTGATGGCCGCGTCCCGCTTGACCTTGGCCTCGGCCTCTCCGGGCGCGGGGGTCGCGGGTGCGGTGCCGGTCCCGGGCGTCTCGTTGACCGGCGCGGGAGTCGTCGCCGTACCACTGGGGGCCGGGGTGGGCGTCGCGGTCCCGGCGAAGGCCACTGCGCCACCTCCGGAGACAACGGCGAGGAGTCCGGCGGCGGCGATGGTGAGTTTCGTCGTGTTTCGCATGTCCCAAAGCTTGCCGGGATCCCCGTTAGCGGCACGCTGCGGCAACCCTAAAGGCAGGTTAAGACCGTCGAGCGGGTCCGGAGTCCCGGTTCCGCCCCTCCGCGTCCCCGGGGGCGCGGCGGAGGAAAGGGCGGGTGACGTCGGCTGAACCCGGCGTGCCGGTCCTGCGTACCTGCCGGTGAAAGCGACCTCGTCATCGGCGGCGCGAGCCCGGACCGGAGCCGTGGTCCCGGCTCGTGGCCGGGCGCGAGCGGCCGTCGTGCCCGCGCGCCCTCGATGACGCGGACCTCCACACCGCAAGGCTGGAAGGATTGGGATGGACGACATCACGGCCTCCGTCGGGACTCCTCGCCCCCGCTCCGAGGACTCGTGCCCCTCGTGGTGCGAGCGCGAGCACTCCACCACGTACGTCACCCACGCGGCCGACATCGCCGAGCTGCGCAACCCCGACGGGTCCACGGTGACCGTCACGCTCTCCCAGCACGTCCAGCCGGGGTACGTGGGGGAGCGGGTGGTGCGCGTCTACACCTGCCTCGGTGAGGAAACCGGCATCGCCGACCTGTCGCCGGACTCCGCCGAGGCCGTCGGGCGCTCGATCGTCGCCTTCTCCCCCGACGGATCCATGCGCGCGTACGGGCTGGCCCTGCAGCGGGCCGCCGCGCACCTGCTGCTTCCCGGGCTGGAGATCTCCCGCGAGGGGGAGGACCCGGCGGTGCCGGTCAGGGCGTCCGGCCGGAGCTCCGCCGAGTCGCCCTCGCAGGAGAAGCTGTTCAGGATCGCGTTCCTGTCCGGCTACCTCAACGTGACGAGGGCGCCGGGGCCGCTGAGCGGGGGCGTGGTCGAGCGCCGTCTCAGCCAGGTGCTGTCGCCGAGGGAGACGAGCGAGCTGTGCGACATCGTGCGCGGCATGCTGTCGCGCCGTACCGCCGCGAGCCGGGGGATCTTCCGTGACGACGCGTACGAGGACTCGTACGACCTCGCGTCGGGACTGTAGCGCCGGGGGTTTCGGACACGGTCCGCCGGGCGGGAGGCTCGCGGTAAAGAGAGATTTGTTGCGATTCGCGGTTACGGGTGCAAGCACATGCGCGGGCGCGTGTCCAGTGGTGCTGTGCGAAACGCGCTGTATGTGTGAAACTGTGGCACCGTAGGAAGGGTGCGACAGGGAGCCCACATGGCCAGACAGACCGCGCAGGACAGCGGCGAGCAGGGCGGCGTTCTCGCGTACGCGGGCGGTGGCGGCCCCACCATCCTGCGGATTCTTCTGGGTGCCCAGCTGCGGAGGCTGCGCGTCGCCAAGGACATCACCCGCGAGCAGGCCGGTTACGCCATCCGCGCCTCCCACGCCAAGATCAGCCGGCTGGAACTCGGGAGGGTCGGCTTCAAGGAACGCGATGTCGCGGACCTGCTGACGATGTACGGGGTGACCGATACCCAGGAAAGGGCCTCGCTGCTCACGCTGGCCCGCCAGGCCAACGCCCCCGGCTGGTGGCACAAGTACGGGGACCTGCTGCCCAGCTGGTTCGAGGTCTACGTCGGGCTCGAAGAGGCCGCCTCGGTCGTCCGGACCTACGAGGTGCAGTTCATCCCCGGCCTCCTGCAGAGTCCCGAATACGCGCGGGCCGTCATCATGCTCGTGCACGGCGCCGCCTCCCCGGACGAGGTCGACCGCCGCGTCTCGCTCCGCATGGCCCGCCAGGAGCGCCTGACCAAGCCGGACGCCCCGACGCTGTGGGCCGTGATGGACGAGGCCGTGCTGCGGCGGCCCATCGGCGGGCCCCACGTGCTGCGCGCCCAGATCGACCACCTGCTCGAAGTGGTCGAGATGCCCAACGTCAAGCTGCAGATCATGCCGTTCGAGCGGGGTGGCCACGCCGCGGCCGGCGGACCGTTCTCCATCCTGCGCTTCCCCGAGCGGGACCTGCCCGACGTGGTCTACATGGAGCAGCTCACGAGCGCCCTCTACATGGACAAGCTTGAGGAGACCGACCACTACATGCAGGTCATGGACCGTCTGTGCATCCAGGCGTACTCCGTCTCCGAGAGCAAGCGGTTCCTGCGCGACCTCCGTACGGAGGTCGCGGGCTGATGAGGTTCGGCGTGGTTTCGAGGGAATTGCGATTCCTGATGGCTTGAGGCCATCTTGTCCAGTTATCTGGTGAAATATCGGTTCATGATCTGAAGGTGTCGATCGCTCGTCTACCATGCGGGAAAGACGTGGTGAAGGCGAGGATATGACTGAGCACGAGCAGGCTCCGCCGGGAATCGACCCTACGATCCCGAGTGTGGCTCGTATGTACGACTACTACCTGGGGGGTAAGGACAACTTCGCCTCCGACCGGATCGCCGGCGAGAAGATCGTGGAACTCGTCCCCAACGTCAAGGACGTGGCGCGCTCCAACCGCGCCTTCCTCGGCCGTACCGTGCGGCATCTCGTCGCCGCGGGGATCCGCCAGTTCATCGACATCGGCACAGGTCTGCCGACGCAGGAGAACGTGCACCAGGTCGTCCTGCGTGAGGCGCCGGACTCCCAGATCGTGTACGTCGACAACGACCCCATCGTGCTCGTCCACGCCCGCGCGCTCCTCGCCGACAACGCGCGGACCATCGTGATCCCCGGTGACCTGCGGGAGCCGGAGGCGATCCTCGACCACCCGGACGTCCGCGAGCGCATCGACTTCGACCAGCCGGTCGCCGTCCTGATGGTGTCCATCCTGCACTTCGTCGGCGACGACAAGGAGGTCTCCGGCATCGCCGCCTCCTTCGGGAAGCGGCTGGCCCCCGGCAGCCACGTGGTGATCTCCCACGTCACCTCCGGCGACCTCACCGAGGACCAGGTCCGTGAGGGCCGCGGCGTCTACGGCACGACCACCGCGGGCGGCATCTTCCCCCGTACCCTCACCCAGATCCGCGGCCTGTTCGACGGGCTGGAGATGCTCGAACCCGGCCTGGTGCCCGTCTACGACTGGCGGCCCGACCCCGGCGACGTCGTCATCCCGCCGGGGGCCGGTGCCATCACCGTCGGAGCCGTCGGGCGGGTTTCCTAGGAGCGTCCCGTCCGCGTTCCCCCGGGGAGCGCGGACGGGAATCCCGGGGGGATGAATGCCCGAGGCCCGGGGAGCCGGGGATCCCCGATCAGCGCCCCCTCGCGTCCCTTCGGGTGTCCTCGGCCGACACCGGGCCGGGGAACGGTGAACCCGCCGGGGCCGGTGAGCGTATCTGAAGGATGTTGACACATTCGCGCCAGACCGGTGTCGCCAGGAACGCCCGGGTGGTCGCCACGGTGATTCTCGCCCTGTCCTTCTCCCTCGCCTGCAGCGCGGACCAGCCCGCGAGCGCCCCCGCCGCCGCGGCCGGGAACGCGGCCCCCGCGGGTCCGCCTCCGACCGTCGAGCAGCTCGCCAAGAAGGTCGACTGCAAGCCCCAGATCCAGGTCGACGCGATCGACATCCGCACGGGAGCCTGCGAGACCTCCGTCGGCCAGTTCTTCATCAGCACCTTCGTCACCCAGTCCGGCAAGGACCAGTGGATGGACCAGGCGCCGGAGTACAACCCCCACCTGGTCGGGGAGCTGTGGACCGTACTCGGCGCCAGGAAGGTCCTGGACGAGTTGCGCGTGACGCTCGGCGGGGACCTGCACCTGACCGACCACCGGGTGAGCCCGACCCCCACGCCGCCCGCCGGGTGACAGGCGAGGCCGATCCGCACCGGGCGAGCGCGCCCGGTGCGGGCCGGTGATCCCGCGCACGCGTTTCCAGCAGGGATCTCAGGGAGGGCGAACTTCATCCCTGAATGAAATGGATACGGGCATTGCCCGCTGATTCGTCGGTCCGTAGCATCCGTCCCATGTCCATCACACGTGAGTTCGCCTACGCATCGCCCTCGCGTCCCGCCGACGGCGAGTGCGTGTGGTATCGCTCCAAGGACGATCTCTACGACCTGATACGCACGGGCAGCGACGGAGATTTCCGGTATCACGCTTTCCATGCCCGCGACGGACGCTATCTCCAGGCCTTCGCCTCCTGGCAGGACGGCCTGGAGTGGATCAGGGAGCGCGTCGAGGACGAGTAGGGGCCGGCCGGGGCGACCGGCGAGAGGCGTCTCCGCGAAGGTGATCGCGATGTCCACTGTCCTGTAGCGCCGTAAACGCCCAGAGGAGTCCCGGCTCTGGGAAAGTGGGCCGGTGGACGACAACAGACCTGATCTGCCGGTCGGTACGGACGACATCCGGCCGGCCCCACCGGCCGTCGCGGACGGTGCCGGACCGGGTCCGTCGATCGATACGGAGGAGACGGACGGCGCGGGGTCGGATGCGCGGGTCGACACGGACGGCGACGGGCCGGACCCGCTGGTCGACGCGGTGCTGCGGTGGGTCGTGGGGCTGGTCCGCGACGTCCACCAGCGCGTCGTCTCCGAGGAGCAGGCCGTCGTCAGGGCACGCGAGGGGGCGCGCTCCCTGACCGTGGAGGCGGCGGACGCGCTCGCCGGGCTCGCCGGGCACAACTTCAACGCCGGTCGCGCCGACAGCGCGTACCTGATCGCCCGCCTGCTGATGGAGGCGGCCGACGCCCGCTGGGAGACGGTGCGCCCCGGCCCCCGGTGGAGAGCCGCCGACCTGTTCGTCGAGATGACCAGGTTCAGCCTGGTCTTCGAGCCCGACAGGAGACGTTTCCAGCACGCCTGCGCCGTGGCCGACGCCCAGATAGACGTCCTTCGGAGGGAGGGAGACCTGGAGGAGCTGGCCGAGACCATGTTCGCGGCCGGGATTCTCAGGGTCGACCCGTACATCGGGATCATGGGGCATGACACACCCGGCGACGCCTACAAACAATGGCGGGCCGTCGAGGAACAGCGGCTGAGCATGGGGCCGGGTGCCCAGTACATGGACATTTCGGATGAACCGGCGGGTGACGACGAGCGGATGCCCCATCCACGGGACGCGGCCCTTGACGCGCTCACCTACCTGCAGGGGGCCGCCGCGCTGAGCACGGGCCACCCGCGAGCCCGATGCCTGAAAGGTCTCGTCGACGCGCTCATGCTGCTCGGCTGGGCCGACCCCGAGAGCCCCGGCTGGGTGAACGGCCTCATGGGCCGCTACGCCACCGAGGCCGTCGAGCTCCTGGACGCCGCCCGGGACCCGCACGCCCACGTCAACCTGTTGCGCGTTCTCCACGGCCTCGGCGTCGCGGAGCCGCCCGCGTCGCTGGAGCGGATCCTGCCGGTGGCGTTCCCCGACCTGGTGAGGACGCGCGGCGCCCAGGAGGCGGTGAACATCGCCTTCCACGCGCTGCGCCTGCTGCGTGACGCCGGACGGCACCGGCTCCGGCGGGAACTCGCCTCCGTGGTCCACGAGCACCTTGGGGACCTCGACGACCGGCAGATCCGCCGGGAACTGTGGAACGCCGAGGTCCACACGCTCACCGGCGACCGTCTCCCCTGCCCGGCGGAACCGGCCCCGCTCGCTGACAGCGCGGACCTGCTGCGCGGGCGCGCCGACGCCGAGGACTGGCCGGAGGACGTCCTGGCGGTGGGACTCGCGCACCTGGCCGCCCACACGCCGCACGGCGAGGAACTCCTCGCCCTGGAACTCCTCGACAAGGCGCGCGAGTCGCGGCCGGAGGCGTTCGCCGCCCATCGCCCCGCGCTGGGCCACTTCGAGGCCGAACTCGCCCTGCGGTGCGCCGACGGGAGACAGCTGGCGGGCGAGCTGCCCGCCGCGGTCGGTTTCTACGCGCGGGCCGCGGTCGCGTACACCGAGGTGGATCTCACGGGGGCTGTCGTCGAGTGCCTGGAACAGATCGCCTCGTGTGCCGCGCGGGGTGACGAGGAGACCGTCGCGGCCTCGGCCGTGTGGCTGTGCGCCGCGCTGTCCAGGGCGGGTTCCAGCCTCGACGAGAGCGTCTCCTGGGCCGGGTACGTGGCGTGCCAGCAGGTTGCCGAGCGGCTCGTCGAGCGGCCCCCGGTCTCGCCGGACGTGCTGCTCACCCTCTACCAGACGGCCAAGGGCCTGGACTTCGCCGTCACCGCGGCCCGGACGGACGTCTACCGGCCGTGGCCGGGCGTGGACGGGCTCCTGGCCCGGATCGGAGCCGCGGAGAGCGGCCTGGGAGAGAGGGCCGTCGCGGAGGACGACCCGATCGACGACATCAGGATGCTCTGCTACACCGGGCGCGGGGAGAGCCGTCAAGGGAGCGACGAGCTGGAGCTGCTGGAGAACCTCAAGCGGGCTCTCGACCGCGAGACCACCCGCTGGCTGCTGAACCGTCCCGGTGTCCGGGCGGTACGGGATCGCCACCACGAGCGCGTGGTCAGGCTTGACGACCTCCGGCGCCATCTTCCCGACAGGACCGTCCTGGTGTCCATGTTCCTGGGGCAGCTCACCGTCGGCGACCCGCCCCGCGAGACCGCCGGGCTGCACCTGGTGGCCATGACCAGGGACGACCTGGAGATCCGGGTGCTCACGCCGCCCACCGGCGAGCTGCCGATCCTGATGCGGCTGAGCAGGGACGGCTACGACCACGTCGCGCATCCGCTGGTCTTCCAGACGGCCGAGATCCGGGAGGCGGTGCTGGAGGACCCGCTGCACCGGCCGGTGGGCCGGCGCGGCGCCGACCTGCTCGCCGAGGGCGCGGCGCAGCTTCTCGGGAACCTTCCCGACCGCCTGGACGCGTGGCGGAGAGAGGGCAGGGACCACCTCTGCCTCTGGCCTCACGGCCCGCTGCACTACCTGCCGTTCCACCTTCTCCACCATCGGGGCCGCCCGCTGGCCGACGACTGGACCGTCACCACGCTGACGAGCCTGGAACCGCTGTCCCGGCCGCCGTCGCCACGGACCCGCGACGGGGGCGGCCTCGTCTCCGTGGGCTCCTCCCACGGCGGCGTCCCGTACGGCCTGGCCGCTGAACCCGGCCTGGAGTCGCACGCGGCCGGCGTGGCGGCGCTCGCCCGGGGCACGGTCGTCACCGGGGCGGAGGCGACTCCCGAGCGGGTCCTGGCGGAGGCGGCGCGGGCGCGCTACCTCCACATCGCCGCCCACGGTTCGCACGACGAGGTCGCGCCCTGGTTCCAGTGCCTGTATCTCGCTCCGGGCGAGACGGGGGAGGGCCGCCTGTTCGCCCACGACGTGCTCCGGGCCGACCTGCGCGGTGTCGAGGTCGTCACGCTCGGCTCGTGCGAGTCGGCGCTGGGCCGCTTCGACATCAACGACAACCTCCGTGGCCTGCCCGCCGGACTCCTGCTGGCCGGAGCCCGCGCCGTCGTCGGATGCCTGTGGCCGGTCCACCCTGGGCCCGCGACCTTGTTCTTCGGTTCGCTGCACGCCGAACTCCAGGCCGGTGCCGAACCTCTGGACGCCTTCCGCCGGGCGCAGCGGAGCACCCGCGACCTGTTCCCGGCCTACCGCGACTGGGGCGCCTTCTGCTTCGTCGGCGACTGGCGCCGGGAGTGAGAATCGAGATGGGATGCCGAGAGAGCAGGGGACGACGATGGAACTGATGCCGCCCGTACCGGAGCCGACCGCCCTCGATCTCGTCGCCGTGCCGAGGCTCGGCCGCCCCGCCGCCGCGCCGAGACTGCCCGGCAGGGTCTCGCTCAGCCGGCCCTACGTGCGCAGGCTGATCGCCGACGAGGCCGACGGCGCCGACGAGGGGGAACGGAGCGAGTTCGTCCGTGCCGGTGCGGGAGCCGACTTCTACCTCCTGAGCCTGGTGTGCAGCTTCCGGCCGGGACCGGATCCCTTCGTGGACGCGTCCCTGGGCGTCCTCCTGGACTCACCGGCCCCCCACGAGCCGCCGATCGCCTGGTCGATGACGCCGAAACTGGCGACCGCGCCGTCCGGCAACGGGGTCAAGCTCACCATCGGCGCCAAGCTGATGTTCGTCGAGTCCCAGCTGGAGTACGCGCCCGAGGAGAAGGCGGAGGAGCACTACCTGGTCGGGCTGGGGGAGCACCAGAGTGACCCCGAATGGCGTTTCCGCCGTACGTCCCGTCACCCGCTGCTGGGAGACGAGCGGGTGACGCTGGTCGTCCGGGGCGCCGCCGGTGCCCCCGTGTCGGCGCGCTTGATGCTGGCGGCCACGTTCAGGCAGGCGAGGCTGGGGATGATCCGGTACAGGGCCGAGCTGTCCCCGGCCCTCCGGGAGATCGACCTGACGGCTCACGCCGAACCGCCCGCCGTCGGTGCCTGACCCGGGGCGGGGGGAGGGGCGTCAGGGGACATCCTCAGGGGACATCGTCAGGGAACGAGGCGCAGCGCCGGGCGATGGTCGGGCAGGTCGAGCAGCTCGCGCACCCGGGAGACGGGCCAGGCCAGCTGGGCGGCGAGCTGTGCCATGGTCAGGCCGGTCTCGGAGACGGCCAGGTCGAAGGCCCGGCGCAGCAGCACGGGCTGCTCGCCGGGGTAGCCGCTGATCGGCTCGGCGGCGAAGCCCGGCTGGTCGCGCAGCGTCTTGAGCCGCTGGTAGGCGCGGCTCGCCGCCGAATCGGAGATCAGGCCGACCTCGCGGCAGCGGTACAGCAGGGAGTCGACCGACACGCCCCAGGTGTGCTTGAGCTCGACCAGCCTGCGCAGGTCGAGGCGGCCGGGCAGCTCGGGCAGGATGCTGTCGCGCGGGGTGAGGAACTCGGCGGCGAAGACGTCGGCCTCCCGCTCCTGCTGGGTGTCCCCCGATGCGGTGTCGCCGTGCAGCACCAGGTGGCCCAGCTCGTGGGCGGCGGTGAACCGGTAGCGGTGGATGTCGTCGAACCGGTTGGCGGTCAGCACCACGATCGGGCGGGGCAGCTGGGAGGTGGAGAAGGCGTCCACCGTGGTGGCGTCCTCGTCGGGCGGCGGGAAGACCACGACGATCCCGTGGGCCTCCATGTGCCGGACGATGTGCGACAGCGGGCCGGTGCCCAGCCCCCAGAGCCGCCGCAGGGCGCGGGCGGCCTGGGCGGGGTCGCCGGGCAGCTCGACGCCGGAGTGGACCTCGCCGCCGGAGAAACCGGGAAGGGCGACGTGCGGCAGCCTGACCTGCCTCTCCAGGGCGTGGGCCAGCTCCCACACCTGTTCGACGAAGGCCGCGGCCTTGGCCCGCTGGTGCGCGCGGGTGGAGCGCAGGCTCCTGAAGTGCGCCATGGACCCGTCCAGCTTGCCGTGCGGGCGGCCCAGCAGGAAGAACGCCGGTGGCACGCCGAGCGCGTCGGCCAGGCGGGGAACGAGGTCGGGCCGGGGACGGGTCATGCCCGTCTCGTACTGCCCCACCGCCGCGGGGGTGACGCCGATCCGCTCGGCCAGGTCCTTCTTCGTCATCCCCGCCAGCTGCCGCGCCTGGGTCAGCCGTCCCTGGTCGAACGCGTCGGCGACGGCCTGCGGGCTCGGCCCGCCGCTCCCGGAGGCGCCGGGAGCGCCGAACAGAGGGGGCTGGTTACGGTTGCTCATTGTCGCCGGTGACCGCGGTTTCCTCGGGTGCCTCGCTGCTTACGGGGAAGATCTTGCCATTCTTCCGCTCGACCGGAGACCTCGTGCTCAGCGCGAGGGCCGGTACGAGACCGTCGTCGAAGCGTGACGCGGCACCGGGCTCCGCCGCCCACGGGTCACGGACGGCGCCGGGGGAGGCGGCGGGCAGCGGGATCGGCTCGTGGTGCAGCCACCGGATCCTGCCGAACTCGTCGATGAGCTCCGCCTCGCCCCAGTAGAGCCGCAGCAGGCCGGCCTGCGCGTTGCCCGCGTAGGCGACGGGGATCAGCCGGGTGTCACCGGGCAGCCCGGTGAGCGCGGGGCGAACCGCGACCGGCCCGTCCGGTCCGTCCGCCCCGGCGGACAGGTCCAGCTCCTCCTGGGCGGCCTCCTCCCCGAGCGCCAGGTCCAGCTCCTCCTGACGATAGGAGGTCGCCGGGCCGAACCGGTCGAACAGCTCGCGGACCAGCGAGGAGATGCGGCCGTCGCCGACCCGGGCCTCGGAGATCGGCGTGCGGTCGTCCTCGGCGTAGCGGAAGGGCAGCAGCAGGTTGCCGCCCAGCACCACCAGGTGGTGCGGCGAGCCGTGCGGCCTGACCAGCTGGAAACCCGGCTCGTCGCGCAGCCCCTCGGCGAGCGCCTCGTAGCGCCTGGCCATCATCGTGAAGCCGTAGGTGTATCGCTTGTCGCTGTGTCCGGAACTCTGCGCGTCCTGCGCGTTGCCCATCGCCTCCAGCAGCGACGCGGCCAGCCGCCGTCGTACGGCGTCGGCACGGTCGCCGAACCGCTCGCCCGCCCAGCCCGACACCCTGCCCGCCATCCGCCCTGAGACCAGGTCCGCCACCTGGCCCGTCACCCGGTCCGAGACCTGGCCTGTCACCTGCTCCGGCCTCTGGCCCGGCCCCGCCTGGCCCGACCTCGGCTGGTCCGGTTCCGCCTGGTCCGGCGCCTCCCGGCCCGGCTCTTCCCGGTGTGACAACGACGACCCCGCGCCCATCGGCGACCTCCGCTCACACTTCGCTCCGCGTCGGGCGATCGTCGCCGACACTTCATTTCCGCGCATCATACTCCCGCGAAGGCTCTAGTTGATGTTGCGTGTCTCTCGTGTCGGGCGTAGTCCGGCGTAAAGGAACTGCGAACTGTCGGTGGGGCAGGCGATGATGAGTCCCATCATGGTCATCACCCCCTCTCTCCCCTTCGCGGCCACGACGTCCCCGAGCGGCGACATCGTGGTCTTCTACGTCGGCACCGAGCCCCGCATGACACCGGAGCAGGCGCTCGCGTTCGCCGACACGCTCCGCGACCTCGCGGCCGGGGCGCGACGTCCCGTCTTGGCCGGAGCGCATCGGACGTCCTGATCCGGGTGGGACCGGAGGGTCGCATGGGGTATTCGCGATAATCCCTTTCACTGTCCGTGGTCATTGCGTAACGTTCTGGCTGGCGAGGCTCCCGAAGGGCAGGCGCCCCGCCGATCCGCCCACCCGCTACTCCGTCGCGGTCCCGGCGTCCGATGCCCAGGGCGCCCTCGAAAGCGTCGAAGTCAGATATGGAAGGACAGAACATGCAACCCTTCGAGCTCCCTGACTTCTATCTGCCGTATCCGGCCAGGCTGAACCCCCACGTGGACACCGCGCGAGAGCACACCAGGGCCTGGGCGTACGACATGGGCATCCTCGACCCCGATCTCGGCATCTGGGACGAGCACAAGCTCGACGCCATGGACTACGGCCTGCTGTGCGCCTACACCCACCCCGACGCCCCCGCCCCCGAGCTCGACCTCGTCACCGACTGGTACGTGTGGGTGTTCTTCTTCGACGACCACTTCCTGGAGACCTTCAAGCGCAGCCGCGACCTGGCCGGGGCCAAGGAATACCTCGACAGGCTGGCGGCCTTCATGCCGGTGCACCCCACGGGGCCTCCCCCCGAGCCGGAGAACCCGGTGGAGCGCGGTCTGGCCGACCTGTGGGCCCGGACGATCCCGGCGAGGTCCGCCGACTGGCGGGCCCGGTTCGTCGAGAGCACGAAGAACCTCCTCGACGAGTCCCTGTGGGAGCTCGCCAACATCAACGAGGGACGCGTCGCCAACCCGATCGAGTACATCGAGATGCGGCGCAAGGTCGGCGGCGCCCCCTGGTCGGCGAACCTGGTCGAGCACGCCGCGGGCGCCGAGGTCCCGGCCGCCGTCGCCGCGAGCAGGCCGATGCGCGTGCTGAGAGACACCTTCTCCGACGCGGTGCACCTGCGCAACGACCTCTTCTCCTACGAGCGGGAGGTCGGCGACGAGGGCGAGCTCAGCAACGGCGTCCTGGTCTTCGAGCGCTTCCTGGGCTACGACACCCAGCGGGCCGCCGACGCCGTCAACGACCTGATCACCTCCCGGCTGCACCAGTTCGAGAACACCGCCCTCACCGAGCTGCCCCCGCTCTTCGAGGAGCACGGCCTGGACCTGAGGTCCCGCCTCGACGTCCTCGCGTACGTCAAAGGGCTCCAGGACTGGCAGTCGGGCGGCCACGAGTGGCACATGCGCTCCAGCCGCTACATGAACGGAGCCTCGCGGGCGGCCCCGGCCGCCCCGGCCCTGCTCGGCGGGCCCACGGGCCTGGGCATCTCGGCGGCGCGCGTCAGGCTTGCGCCCGGCCTCACGGGCCCGGGGGGCGTCAGAAGCCACACCCACGTCCCCTTGCGGAAGGTGGGGCCGCTGCCGCTGCCCGAGATCTACATGCCGTACACAGCCCGGATGAATCCCCACCTCGACGGCTCCCGCCGCAACGCGGTGGCATGGGCGCGCGAGATGGGGATGTTCGAGCAGCTGCCGGGCCTTCCCGGGCTGGCGGTCTGGACCGAGCACAAGCTCGACACCTACGACTTCGCCGTCTGCGCCGGGGCGATCAATCCGGACGCCCCCGGCCCCGAGCTGGACATCTCGACGTTCTGGCTCACCTGGGGAACGTACGCGGACGACTACTTCCCGGTCGTGTTCGGGTCCCGCCGCGACATGGCCGGTGCGAAGGTGTTCAACGAGCGGCTGTCGGCGTTCATGCCGCTCGACCTCTCCGCCACCCCGCCGCCGGTCAACCCGATCGAGCGGGGCCTGGCCGACCTGTGGTTCCGTACGGCGGTCCCCATGTCGGAGGCCGCGCGCGCCAGGTTCCGCCGGGCCGTCGAGGACATGACGGAGAGCTGGCTGTGGGAGCTGGCCAACCACATCCAGAACCGGGTCCCCGACCCGGTCGACTACATCGAGATGCGCCGCAAAACCTTCGGCGCAGACCTCACGATGAGCCTGTCGCGGCTGGCCCACGGTCAGGCGGTGTCGCCCGAGATCTACGGCACCCGGACGATGCGCGGGCTGGACGACTCGGCCGCCGACTACGCCTGCCTGGTCAACGACCTCTGCTCGTACCAGAAGGAGATCCAGTTCGAGGGCGAGCTGCACAACTGCGTCCTGGTGGTCCAGGACTTCCTGGGCTGTGATCCGAGGCAGGCCGCCGACATCGTCAACGACCTGATGACGTCCAGGATGCGGCAGTTCGAGCACATCGTCGCCACCGAGCTCCCCGTCCTCGCCGACGAGTTCGACCTCGACGGGGAGGCCAGGGAGACGCTCGACGGATACGTGGCGGAGCTGCAGGACTGGATGGCCGGTGTGCTGCTGTGGCACATGAAAACCCGCCGCTACGACGAGTCCGAGCTGCGCCACCCGCCCGCGAGGACCCGCCCGGTCGGCGGCCCCACCGGGCTGGGGACCCTCGCCGCCCACATCGGCGGGCGCTGAACGACACGTTCGCCCGGTAACCGGGTAAGGGGACAGGACCGGGTACGGGCCGCCGTGCCCGGCCTCCCGCGTCCAGCCTCCCGCTTTCGGTCTTACGCTTTCGGCCTCACGTCCGGTTCGCGGGAGGCCGGGCGGGAAGGGGTCGGGTGAGTCGCGGGTGGACCGGAGAGGAGGGCGAGATCGTGCGAGCTGCGGGCGAACCGGACGGGAAACGAGATCGTGAGTTCTCCTCCCGGTCCGACGCGATCCGGATCCGGTCCACTGCGATCCAGCCTGACGCGATCCGGTTCAAGGTGATCCGGTTCGAGACGATCCGGTCTGACGCGATTCGGCGAGGAGCCCTCCGGTGAGGGACGACGAGGCCAGGCGGAGGATGGCGGGCGAACGCGTCGCGCGGCTGGCCACGGTGAGCGGCGACAGGACGCCGCATCTGGTGCCGGTCACGTTCGCCGTGGACGGCGACCGGGTGATGACCGCCATCGACCACAAGCCGAAGACCACGACCGACCTGCGGCGCCTGCGCGACATCCGGGAGAACGCCCGGGTGTGCGTCCTCGCCGATCACTACGACGACGACTGGACCCGGCTGTGGTGGGTGCGCGCCGACGGCGAGGCGACCGTCCTGGACACCGGTGCCGAGCGGGCCGCGGCCATAACGGCACTCGTCGAGAGATACTCCCAGTATCGGGAGCGGGCTCCCGAGGGGCCGGTGATCCTGATCGAGGTGACTCGCTGGTCCGGATGGTCGTACTCCGGAACCTGACGGACGGATCACCCGCGCGAGAAGCGCCGCGGCGACGGTGACGCCCCCTGATCGCGCGAGGGCCTCGCGAACCGCCGGCCACCTTGGCTGTACGGAGCTTCCGCGAACCGCCGGTCACCCTCTACGGTCGTGCGAGGCTCCGCGAACCGGCGGCCACCCTCACGGCCGCTCACCGGCGCCGCGTGGGCGCCGGGAGGCGTCGATGCTCGCCAGCAGCTCGCGGGTGCGGGCCTCGCCCGGCGCGTGGCCGGTCTCCCGGTGCACCGCGAGGGCCTGTTCGGCGTCGCGTCCGGCCCGCTCGGTGTCGTGGCGTCCGTGGTGGGCCCGTGACCGCGCGGTCAGGGCCTGGCCCTCGTGCATTCGGTATCCGGCGCCGCGCGCGATGACCAGCGCCAGGTCGGCGTGCCGCAGGGCCGCGTCGTGCTCGCCGAGCGAGGTCGAGCGGGCCGCCAGCCCCAGCAGCGCCTTCATCTCGGGGTATCTGGTGCCCGCCGCGCGAGCCGTCCGCAGCGCCTCCTCCTGATATCGCCCGGCGGACGTGAGGTCGCCGAGGTGCTGGTGAACGGTGCCGAGCGTGTTGAGCGCGTCCGCCACCAGGCGCCGATGGCCGGTCTGCCACGACGCGTCCAGCGCCGTCCCGGCGAGGTCGAGCGCCTCCGCGAGCCGTCCGGCGTCGCGGTGGACCGCGGCGAGGTTGCGCATGGTGTCGGCCTCGTTCCCGCGGTTGCCCACCTGCCGGTGCAGCGCGAGCGCCGCGACGAGATCCTCGCGGGCGGCGTCCAGCCGTCCCAGGGCGTGCTTCGCCTCGCCCAGCGCGGCGAGGTTGTTCGCCTCGCTGCCGCGGTGCCCGAGGCGGCGGCTCATGGCCAGTGACGCCTCAAGGCAGTCGGCCGCCTCGCGCAGGCGGCCCATCTCGAGATAGACGCAGCCCAGGTTGCCGAGGTTGACGTTCTGCCCGCCCTCAAGTCCCAGTTCGCGGTTGAGGTCGAGGGACAGCCGCAGGTCCTCGCTCGCCTGGGCCAGCATCCCGAGGTCGGCGTGGGTGGCGCCCAGGTTGCCGAGGACGGCGATCTGGCCCTCGCGCCAGCCGCTGCGCCGGGCCAGTTCGAGGGCGAGCGTGTAGTCCCGGAGGGCCTGGCGCTGCCGTCCCTGGAAACCGTGCAGGCCCGCCAGGCTGAGCCGCAGCATGGTCTGCGCCCTCAGATTCCCCGCGCTCTCGGCGGCGGTGAGTCCCGCCTCGACCACGGTCGTCCAGTCGACGGCGCTGTGGCGGAGGAAGAAGTATCCGCGCAGCGTGTCCGCGATGAGCCAGGCCAGCTCGTGCGGCCCGTGCGCGGCGGTGAACGTGACGGCCGCCACCAGGTTGGACACCTCGCCGTCGAGCCAGGCGGACGCCGCCGCGTGGTCGTCGAAGCCGCCGGGCGACGGCGCGACCTCGGCGGGCGGCAGCTCCAGGCGCATGAACTGCGGGTACAGCAGCCGGGCGGCGACATCCGAGGTGGCCAGGTAGCGCCGGTGCAGGCGGGTGAGCGCCGCCCGGCGCTGGTCCTCGGTCTCCTCGCTCTCCGCGTACTCCGCCGCGCACAGCCGCAGCAGGTCGTGCTGGGCGAACCGGCCGGGTGCCGGCTCGTCCACCAGGTGCGCCGACGTCAGGACGCCCACCAGCCCGGCGGCCTCCGCCGGTGTGGTGTCCAGCAGCGCCGCCATCGCCGCTACGGTGGCGTCGGGCCCGGTGACGAGTCCGAGCAGCCGGAAGAGCCGCCGCGCCGGGACGGGCAGGACGGCGTACGACAGCTGGAAGGCGGCCCTGACCGCCGACTCGGGGTCGCCGGGAACCTGGAGGGCGCTGAGCCTGTTGCCCTCGCGCAGTTCCCCGCTGTACTCCGCCAGCGTCCGGTGCCTGCTGCCGAGGAGGTTGGCGGCGGCGATTCGCAGGGCGAGCGGGAGGTGCCCGCAGAGCGTGGCGAGATCGAGCGCGGCCGAGGGTTCGGCGCGCAGCCGGGCGGAACCGAGCAGGCGGTTCAGCAGGGTGTGCGACTCCCGGGCGGTCAGCACGTCCAGGACCAGCCGGTGCGCCCCGTCGCGCGCGACGAGCCCGCCGAGGGCGTCCCTGCTGGTGATGACGGCGACCGAGCCGGTGTCTCCCGGCAGCAGCGGCCTGACCTGGTCGGGGCCGGCGGCGTTGTCCAGCAGGACGAGCACCCGCCTGCCCGACAGCAGGGTCCGGTAGAGCGCGGCGGCCTCCTCCTGGTCGGAGGGCACCTGGTCGGGTGGCACGCCCAGCGAGTGCAGGAACCGCGACAGCACGTCGATCGGACGCAACGGGCTGTCGGCCGCGTACCCGCGCAGGTTCACGTGCAGCTGCCCGTCGGCGAACCGGTGCCGTACGCGGTGTGCCCAGTGCACCGCGAGGGCGGTCTTGCCGACCCCCGCCGTTCCCGTGATCACCGCGATCGTCGGATTCTCCCCGGCCCTCTCCAGCAGCCTGTCCAGCTGCCGCAGCGGTGCCACGCGCCCCGCGAACGCGGGTACCCCGGCGGGCAACTGGGCGGGAACCGCCACCGCCCCCGAGGACGGTGCCGGTGCCAGGGCGGCCGGGGCGGCGAGGGGCGCCAACGGGCGGCGGCGGAGGATGTCCAGGTGCGCCGCGCGTAACTCGGCGCCCGGCTCGACGTTCAGCTCACCGGCGAGCCTGGCGCGGATGTCGGCGAACAGGCGCAGCGCCGCGACCTGCTCACCGCAGCCCGCGAGCGCCGTCATGAGCCGGGCGGCGAGCCCCTCGTGCAGGGGTTCGTCGTTCACGAGCGGCCACAGTGACGCGGCGACGCGCCGGTGGTCGGCCTCACCGTCCGCGATGTCGGCGTAGCCGAGCGCCGCCTCGACGCGGCGACGGGACGCCGCCACCGCGGCGGGGTGGTCGCGGAGCGTGCCGGGCGACCCGGCCAGTACGGGGCCGCGCCAGCATCCCAGCGCCTCGGCCAGCAGTTCCCGCGCCCCGGCACGGTCTCCCGAGGCCCCCGCCCGTTCGGCCTCGGCGCGCAGCGCGTCGAACCTGCCGAGGTCGAGTTGCCCGTCGGCCACGTCGAGGACGTACCCGTCCGGCGTGCGCAGGATCGTCCGTGCCGCCTCCCGGGCCGCCCGCGCGGGCTCCAGGGAGGTCCGCAGCCGGCCGACGTAGACCTGGACGAGGTTGCCGCACGTCCGAGGCGGGTTGTGCTCCCACAGCACGTCGACGATCTCCCCCGTCGAGACGGGCTGCCCCGGTCGCAGCGCCAGGAGCCCGAGCAGCGCGCGGGGCATGGCCGAACCGACCTCCAGCGCCGCCCCGCCCCGCCGCACCGACAGCGCGCCCAGCACGCCGATCCACAGGTCGTCCCCGCCGTTCCCGCCGTCGCCGTCGTCCCCGGCGCCCGCGCGGGTCAGCGGGCCGCGGGCGGCCGGTCCCCGGTCGGCGAGCTCGAAGGCGGCGAGCAGCCCGGCCCGCTCGGCGTCGCGGATCGGCAGGGCGGAGACCAGACGCTCCAGGGAGGTGCGGTGCGGGCGGGCGACCCTGCCCCGCTCGATGTCGCGGATCGTGCGGACGCTCACCCCCGCCCGGACCGCGAGGTCACGCTGGCTCCACCCGGCCGCGGCCCGTCGGCTCCGCAGCGCCTCTCCCGCCGAAACCTGTACCGATCGTCTCTGCATGACTGCGCGTCTCTCCCGTCGCACATCCGCCGATCACGCGTGTTGCTGCCGGAGTTCCTGCCGGTTCTGCCGCTCGCTCACCCTCGCCCGCCCGCCCGGCAGCGGAGTACGGCCTGCTCGGCGCGGTGCCGACCGGCTCGCGGATTTGTTAAGAATCTTTGCAGTAAAGCACACGGTGCCCCTCTTTAACGTCGTCGTCGAGGACAGCGGCTCGCACAGACGGGAGAGAACCGTGGGGTATGTCGCGATCGCGTGCGGCGTCGTGCAGATCGTCGTGTTCGCCGCCGCCGTAGTGGGCAAGGCGCGTGACGCGGAGGCGTTCCGCGCGTTCGCCCGCTCCCTGGTGGAGACGCGGCTGGTCGCACCCCGATGGCGCACGGGGACCGCCACCGGGGTGATCCTCGCGGAGGTGTCGGCGGTACTGCTGCTCGCCACGCCGGGCGCGGCGGCCCCCGGCTTCGCCGTCGCCGCCGCGCTCTGCGCGGTCCTCACCGGCGGGGTCGCGGCGACCCTCCTGCGCCGGGTGCGGGCGTCCTGCCTGTGCTTCGGCACCCGGTCGAGTCCGATGGGGTGGCCCCACCTGGTCCGCAACGCGCTCCTGACGGCCGTCGCCGCCCTCGGTTACGCGGCCACGACCGTGGCCGCGGTTCCGTCCGCGATCCGCGCGGAGGGTGTCGCGGTGGCCGTCCTCGCGGGGCTGGTCGGAGCGCTCCTGCTCATCCGGTTCGACGATCTCGTGCACATCTTCCAGCCGCCCGGCTCTCCGGCCGGCTCTCCAGACAGGAGCGTGCTCCGATGACGTACCTCGTCGCCGCCGTCGTTCTCTGCTTGACGCTGACGGTTCTCAATCTCGTCGTGCTGCTGGGGGTCGTCTCGCGGCTGCGGCTCCTCGGCGCGGCACGGCCCCCCGGGCACAGTCACAGCCACGGGCACGGCCGTGGGGAGGTACCCGCACCGGTGCTGCCACCCGGCGCCACACCGGCGGAGTTCGCGGCGACCACTCTCGACGGGGAGCCCGTCGACGGGCGAGGCGCCCGCCTGGTCGGATTCTTCACCCCCCAGTGCTCGCTCTGCCACGAGCGGCTGCCGCAGGTGATCGAGTACGCCGAGCGCGGCGGTTTCCGGCGTGAGGACGTGCTGGCGGTGCTGATCGGCGACCCGGAGGAGACGAGCGAGCTCGCGGCCCGGCTCGGAGCGGTGGCGCGCGTCGTCGTCGAGGAGATCGACGGCCCGGTGTACCGCGCGTTCGCGGTGCACGGCCTGCCCGCGATGTACCTGATGGACGACCGGGGCGCGGTCCGCGCGTCGGGCACCGACCTGACCGGCTTCCCGGTCGTCACACCGGCGTGAACGCGGCCCAGGACCCGGCTCCGGACGGCGGCGGGAATCCGGTCCGGGGGAGCGGCGCGAGCCGGTCCACGGGTGAGGCCCCAAGCCCGGTTCCGGGTGGCGGGAACCCGGTCCGGGGCGCGGGAGGGGGCGCCGGAGGGGGCGCGGGTGCCAGCCCGGCCCTGGGGGTGCGCACCGGGCTCGGGCATGCGCGCCGGGCGGCGGCACTGGCCTGGACGAGCGGTCGCGGGCACGTGGTGGGGCAGGTCGTGCTCGCCTGCGCCGCGGGACTGGTGCCCGTCCTGACGGCCTGGTTCACCAAGCTCGTCCTGGACGGGCTGACCGGTCCCGGCGCCACGGTCTCCGCGCTGCTCCCGTACGCGGTCGCCCTGCTGGTGCTGGGGGCGCTGGCCGGAACCGTGCCGCACCTGGCGGGATACGCCGAGGCGGAGCTGGAGCGCCGGGTGAACCTGCTGGCCAGGGACCGTCTCTACACGGCCGTCAACCGGCTGCCCGGCCTCGTACGGCTGGAGAACCCGGGCTTCCAGGACAGGCTGCACCTCGCCGAGCAGGCGAGCCGGTCGGGTCCCGGACGGCTGGTGACGAGCGCTCTCGGCCTCGCGCAGGCGGGCATCGTGATCGGCGGGTTCCTCGCGACCCTCATGACGGTGAGCCCCGTCGCCGCGGGCCTGGTCCTGCTGGCCGTGGTGCCCCTCGTCCGCGTGCATCTCGACCTGAGCCGGGAGCAGGCCGCCATGCTCTGGAGCACCGGCCACGGCCAGCGCCGCGAGCTGTTCTTCGCCCGGCTGCTGAGCATGCCGCACGCGGCCAAGGAGGTACGGCTCTTCGGCCTCGGTGACTTCTTCCGCGACCGCATGCTGGCGGAGCTGCGGGCGGTCAGCGCCGAGCAGCGCCGCGTCGGGCTGCGCCAGCTGCGCGGCCAGGGCGCGCTGGCCCTGCTGGCGGCGGCGATCGCGGGCGCCGGGCTGGTGTGGATCATCGGCGAGGCGGTGGCGGGACGGGCCACGGTGGGGGATCTCTCCGTGTTCGTGGCGGCCGTCGCCGGAACGCAGGGCGCCCTGGCCGCCGGGGTGCGGCGCCTCGCCGCGGCACACCAGTCGCTGCTGCTGTTCGACCACTACGAGGCGGTACGCGGGGCCGAGCCGGATCTGTCGCTGCCGTCCCACCCGATGGCCGCCTCCGCCCTCGGTCACGGCGTCGAGCTGCGGGACGTCTGGTTCCGCTACGGGCCCGAGCAGCCGTGGATCCTGCGCGGAGTCACCCTGTCCATCCCGTTCGGGCGGTCGCTCGCGCTCGTCGGCCTCAACGGCGCGGGCAAGAGCACCCTGGTCAAGCTCCTGTGCCGCTTCCACGACCCCGAGCGGGGATCCATCCTGTGGGACGGCGTCGACCTGCGCGACCTGGACCCGGCGGCGCTGCGCGAGCGGGTCGGGGCCGTGTTCCAGGACTTCGGCGAGTACGACCTGAGCGTCGCGGAGAACATCGCCGTCGGCGACCTCTCCGCACTCGGCGACCACCCGCGTGTCGAGGCCGCGGCCGTCCGGGCGGGTGCGGACGCGATGATCCGCCGGTTGCCGCACGGGTACGACACGTTGCTGACCAAGGTGTTCTTCCGAGGCTCCGCCGGCGACGAGGAGCAGGCCGGGGTGACCCTGTCCGGCGGGCAGTGGCAGCGGGTGGCCCTGGCTCGCGCCCTGCTGCGGGACCGGTGCGACCTCATGATCCTCGACGAGCCCAGCTCGGGACTCGACCCGCACGCCGAGCACGAGGTGCACACCATCCTGCGCGAGCACCGGACCGGCCGGACCACGCTGCTGATCTCACACCGGCTGAGCGCCGTCCGCGACGCGGACGCGATCGCCGTCCTCGCCGACGGGCGGATCGCGGAACTCGGCGGCCACGACGAGCTGGTACGCGCGGGCGGCCGGTACGCGGAGCTCTTCGAGATCCAGGCACGCGGGTACGCCACGGCGGTCGCCCCGTGACCGCGCCTCTCTCAGCGGGGTCGCTCGCCGGTGGGGGGCGTCCGGTGACCGCGCCTCCCTCGGCGGGGTCGCTCGCTGGCGGGGGGCGTCCGGTGACCGCCTTCCCGGACGCGGGGGGCGTCGGGTGACCGCGCCCGTGCCGGGGGTGTGGATGGCGGCCTTCCTCGTGCTTCTCGTGCTTGTCCTGGTCCCGCTGGTGCTGCGGCGGCACTTCCTCACGGTCACCGTCAGCGGCCGGAGCATGGAACCCACGCTGCGCGACGGCGATCGCGTTCTGGTGCGCAGGGCGGGCATCCGCGCGGTGCGCGCCGGAGCGCTCGCGGTGATGGCCGCGCCCGCCGAGATGGGGCGGGACTGGATGGTCAAGCGGGTGGTCGCGGTACCCGGCGACCCGGTGCCGCACCGGGAGGTCCCGGCCCTGTCCGCCACCCGTGACCGCGTCGTACCCGCCGATCGCCTCGTCGTCGTCGGCGACAACCTCGCGGTCAGCCTCGACTCGCGCAGGTTCGGCTACGTGCACGCCCGGCAGCTGCTCGGCGTGGTCGTCCGCCACCTGCCACCGTCTCCGAGCCGGCACCTCGCCGGCCGGTGAGTGAAAAGGGAGAACAGCAATGATCAAGTTCGCGCAGCGGGCCGGAGAGCGGCTCCTCACCCACCTTCTGCCCAGCACCACCGCCGGGGCGATCTGCATTCCCCAGACCTACTGCAGCCACTGCGGGGGCGGCTGGTACAAGCGTCACTGGATCTTCGCCGACTGCTCCTCCGACTACACCGCCTGCGGAGACTGCTGACGGAACGCGGGAAGCGGGATACCGGGGGCTGGGCGGCGGTGAGCCGTCCAGCCCCTCCCGGCGTGTTCCCGCCGACGCCGTGAGCGGGCTCCCGCGAGGGACGCGCGGTCTCCGAGGGGGCGACCGGATTCGGAACGAGCCAACAAAGGTACCGCGCTGCCGTAGCGCGAGGTGTGGCTAACCGTATAGAGGTACGACACCCCTTTGTTTAAGACTTGACGTAAGTCCAGAGGGCGCCGGGAGTCAAGTTCCACAACATGGTGACGGTCTTCCTCGACGGCAGCGGCGGCATCGAACGGACGATCGACGACGCGGGCACCCCCGTCGTCGGGTCGTACGGGACGAGCAACGTCGTCAGCTACCCCTGACCTGAACCGATTCGCGAACGCGGCGCGTCGGCGCGTGTCATTTCCCCTCCGGCGGGGACACGTCCTTACGCGGCCCGCGCAACAGGAACCATAGGAGCGAGGCCTGGAGCAGCCCGGCGACGGTGAGCAGCAGCAGGTGCGCGCCGACGGGAAGGGCCTCCCCGGGGATCATCATCACCAGCCACGAGAGCGGCAGGGTCACCAGGATCAACATGACCGCCGACAGGCCCTGGTCGTCCGACTGGAGCATGCCGACCGCGACGACGACGAGCCCGGCGATGACGAGCAGGACGTAGAGGCCGCTGACGACGAGGGCGAGGGTGCCCCGCCTGTACCGGGACGCCGGGCGGAACACACTGCGAATTGATGTCATGACTCCGACTCTGCCCCAGGATCGCCATCGAGATCTCGGGACGAACACCTAACCTGCCCCGGTACGGATACTCGGCACCAACAGTGTCAACGGCGTCAACGAAGCCGACGGCGCCGAGGCTCGGACAGGCCGCCACCGTGTCCGGGCCGGGTCTCACGCGCGCTGCTCTGCGGGGAAACCGGTCCAGCGCAGCTCGGCGGGCAGGTGGCTCATGTCGTTGAAGAAGAGGAGGGCAGAGGGGCGGCCGGGCGCGTACCGGATGACGGTCAGCGCCGCGTTGCAGTGGTTGAGCCCCAGCCACCGCCACCGTGGGGCGTCCTGCGCGGCCCGTACGAGCCAGCCGACCAGGAAGTTGTGGGTGACGACCAGTTCGTGGCGGTCCTCGTCGCCCTCCACCGGGCCCGTCAGCCGCTCCAGGGCTTCGCGGGCCAGCGCCTCGCCGCGCTCGCGCTCCTCCGCAGGGAACAGGCCGAGGAAGCGGAGGAAGTGGTCGGCCGCCTCGGGCGGCAGTTCCTCTCTTTCCGGGGTGTAGGGGACGTAGTCTCCGGCGACCTCCGAGACACGCAGGGGGACTTCGTCCAACTGCTCGCCGACCAGCCGCGCGGTCTGGTCGGCCCGGGGCAGCGGGCCGTGGTGGATCGCCGAGATGGGCACACCCCGGAGCCGCCTGCCGAGCAGCACGGCCTGCCGGCGGCCGTTCTCCGTCAGCTCGCCTTCGACCGGCGAGGCCTCGCCGTGCCGGGTGAGGTACAGATAGCGGGTCGCCGTTCCGGCCATCTCTGGACGCTCCTGTCAGTGGTCACGTTCGTCCGGGTACGTCGCTCAGCCCAGCAGCTCCGGAGGGGGAGGGGGAGTCGTGGCGTGGACGAATCCCAGCCTCGCGCTGGGCGGTATCGCCTGATGGGTCACTCCGTCGGTGATGAAGCCGCACATGCCCAGTTCCACACGCAGGCGGATCTCGCCGACGCCTTCCTGCCTGATGAGCCAGAGTTCCCAGAACGTGGGCGCGGGGCACCGCCTGATCCGGTTCGGTGCCCTGTTTTCCCTGATCTCCTCTATGAGGACGTGCGCGACCTGACCGGAGACCACGCGGGAGCCCACCAGCGTGGCCTGTTCCATGCCCGTATGGGTGTGGTAGCCGCAGGCTCTGACAACGGCCGGTGCGCCGGTGAGATCCAGCAGGCCCCGCTCCGGATTGTCCGGTAGGGCGAGCGTCGAGGGGCAGTCGTACGGCTCCCCGGTCAACGGGTGCGACATGATCACGTCCAGCTGTATACGGGTCCGGGAATGGACGCAAGCATCTGACGAACCGTGACTTCCGTCCATGCCCGGCCAGGCATGCGGAGCGGCCGAGTTCGGGGATCAACGGTGGTCAGGGTCGCTCTGCCACGTCTCGAATCGGAGGGCGGGCGAATCCGCGGAGTCCCGGAACCGCTTCGCCCTGTCCACACAGCCGGGGCAGATGGGTTCCTCGACCGATCTGGCCGTCGCCTCCGGTGTCGGCTCGCGGAAGCCACCCAGCACCGTCATGCCGGGAGGAAGACCGCTCTCGGGATCGATCGTGACCGTCGTGACGCTCGCGGGGATGAAACCGAAGGTGTGCTTGCATACGTAGCATCTGCCGATTGTCGTAATCTGCTCATCTGCCATATGGCGTCTGACCTCCTCAACAGCACCGTACATCCTGGTCGATTTCCCCTGCCTCTCGTGCGCGTGCGGGCGGTCGACGGAGATCGCTTGACAGCAGGCGGATCTCACGCGGACGCGCCCGGTCTCTCCCGTTATCCGCGGACCCGAGGGGCGCCCACGGAGCGCCTCGGGACCGGTCGCGCCTGGCTTCTCCCGTCACCCGCGGACCCCGGTCTTGTCTGGGGGGTCGCCCCGGAGTCTCGTCGTTTCCGAGTGCTTCCCGATCGGACGCTGCTCGTGCTTCCCTGGAGGCTAGGGTGATCCAATGTCGGACTTTTCCTCACGAGACAGGCGATTGCGCCGCTACTGGGACCGGCAAGCCGATTCCTATGACCGGCGGATGGCGGTGGCCGAGGATCGCCTCTTCGCCGACACCCGTCCCTGGCTGTGCGGTCAGGCGGTCGGCGACGTGTTGGAGGTGGCGGTCGGCACCGGTCTGAACCTCGCCCACTACCCCCACGAGGTGCGGCTCACCGGTGTGGAGTGGAGCGCCTCGATGCTGGCGACGGCCCGGCGCCGAGCCGACGACCTCGGCCGGGCGGTCGATCTGCGGCAGGACGACGCGCGGGCGCTGAGCTTCGCCGACGAACGCTTCGACACGGTCGTGTGCACGTTCGCGATGTGCGGGTTCCCCGACGAGCGGGTGGTGCTCGCCGAGATGGCACGGGTCCTGCGGCCGGGCGGGTCGCTGCTCCTGGCCGACCACGTAGCCTCGTCGGCCTGGCCGGTCCGGGTGCTGCAGGGGCTGGTGGACGCGGTCACCGTACCGCTGTCCGGGGAGCACTACCGCCGCCGGCCGGTGCGCCTGGTACGCGCGATGGGATTCACCGTCGAGCGTCACGAGCGCTTCAAGCTCGGCGTCATCGAGCGGTTCGCGGCCAGGAAACCCGGTGGCGCCGACGTCCGACCGCGAGCGGCCGGTGGTGTCTGACCGCGAGTGAACGATGGGATCTGACCGCGAGCGGCCGGTGGGGCCCAGGCGCGTGGCACTCCTCCACGGCGTCGGCGTCCGGCCAGCCCGCTCGTCAACAGCCTGTTCGTCACCGGCCCGTTCGTCACCGGAGGAGAACCGGGGCGAGCGACCGGAGGGTGTCCAGACACCCCTCCACATCGTCGGCCAGAGGCTGGACGCACACGTGGTCGGCTCCGGCCTCGTGGTGCGCGCCGACCCGCTCGGAGATCGTCTCGGGGCCGCCCCAGCAGACGATCGCGTCGACGAGAGCGTCACTGCCGCCGTCGACGAGATCGGCGTCGGGCCAGCCGAGCGTACGCAGATGGTTCAGATAGTTCGGCAGCTTCAGGTAGGACGCCATGTAGTCCCGGGCGATCGTCCGGGCCCGGTCGGCGTCGGTCTCCAGGACCACCGCCTGTTCGGGAACGAGCAACAGGTCGGGGCCGATGGTCTCCCGGGCCATGGCGGTGTGCTCGGGGGTGACGAAGTAGGTGTGCGCGCCCTGAGAGCGCTCGGCGGCCATTCGCAGCATCTTCGTCCGCAGCGCGGCGAGCATCCGGGCCGGCGGCTCGGGCAGGGGCGCGTCGTAGGGCGCCTGGTCCATGGCGTCGAGGTACGCGCGCATGGTCTCGATAGGTCGCCCGTACTCATGTCCGCGGATGGTGACCAGCGGGGCGTGGCTCACGCCGAGTCCGAGGACGAAGCGACCCGACGACATCTCGGCCAGAGCGTTCGCCCCGGCCACCGCGGCGGCCGCGTCCCGCCCGTAGATGTTGGCGATACCGGTGGCGACCATGAGCCTCTGGGTGCCGGAGAGCAGGATCGCGGAGTTGACCAGGGACTCCTTGCCACCGGGCGCCTCGGCGATCCAGAGGGCCCCGTAACCGAGCTCCTCGATGGCCGAGGCGACCCTGCGGCCCGTGGCGGCCGATTCCCCGCCCAGGAGCGAGAGCCACACGCCCACCTTGCCCAGGCGCTCCTTGAGTATGGGCAGGTCGACCACCGGGGTACGTCGCTTCCGCATGGCGGGTCCTTCCGGGAAGCCTGGCTGAGACGGTCACACGCCTGTTCCGGCCGGGGAGCTCGTGCCCCGTCCTCCGCGGTCGTCGAGACACGGTCGCCGAGACCCGCTCCCGGTGCCGGTCACGATCAAAGCCTTCCTGACCACGGAGGTGGGAGAACTCCCTCAGCGCGCCGGCTTGTCCATTCCAGACCGAACCTGTTGTCTTTCCACGGCCTGAGCGGGGGATTCCAACGTCGTGACGCGGACCGGGCGGCCCGTGTCGTCTCCGGAGCCGGAGGAGCGGGGACACCACGACTTCCGGTCGGCGGGCAGGACGGCCGGTCCACGGCGGATCGGTGAGCTCGGTGCCTGGGAGACACCGTGTGAGCGCGAGCCTCCCAGCCTCCAGGTCGAGTCACGCAAGGGCCCGGTACCGGCCGGGCCGACCCGGCCGGCTACAGGGCCACCAGCATGGAGACGAGCACGAAGGCGGCGAAGAGGGCGACGATGATGCCCAGGCCGAACAGGAAGCCGGACCCTCCGAGGCGATTCCTGTTCGGGCCACCAAGGTCGATCACGACGGTCTTAGCGATCACGTCATGAAGACATCGGCGTTTCGAGTCGCCGAATATCCACAGCATGTCGACCAGGTTGATCAGCACCCCGATATACGGCACCGACATCATGGCGGGGTAGGCGAGAGCACGGATTCCCGCATGACGGAGGCTCGGTGGCCCTCCGGTCACGCTGGACACCACCTTCAGACGGCAGAGCCGCTTGCCGAGCGTCTGGCCCCACAGCGCGTGTTGCACCCAGAAGTAGGCGGCGAAAAGGACGGTGACCGCGACTTCGATCGGCCAGTTGGGATTCCCCGCGTAGGGGTTGAGATAACTGACGAGGACCGATTTCTCGGACACCTCGACATCTTCAAGCAGTGAATAAACCGGCGAGATCACTATGACACAGATCAGGCTGTCGATAAGGGAGGCCGCGAGGCGGTGACGCCTCGCGGCGAGAGTTGGTGTTGCCGGAACGTGGGGGGCGACTGTCATGCCGGTAAGTGTGCCGGACAATTCTGACATGTGACACCGGAGTGGCGGGAGGTGCCGGGGACCGGCGGGTTGAGCGCGGCCGCGATCGACCGCCCGCGCGGACCCGGCTGCTTCCCGGCGGTGCGGTCACCCACCAGCAGCACGAATCCACCAGACGCGAGATGTTCGCGGATCCGCTTGTCCCCAGACGGCCAACACCATCAGAGCGATTAGTGGACGACGCTCCTGCAACTGGCCACCACTCAATGAGCGCCGCCCCTCCGCTCGTGACCGGAGATTCGCACACCGATTAGAAGACGGATAGCCGAAGCATGTCGTTGACACCCACTGCTGCTCACCCCAGAAATGTCGAACATCGGCCAATGGAGCCAGCCCGTGCGCAGGTAATCGAGCCACTCGAAGTGGGGTGCTCACGAAGGACAGCAGAGCCGTTTGGGTGATAAATGCTTCAGCGTGGTCTTGTGGTCGACGTGACCGTTAGATGACCGTCCCAGCAGCACGCAATGCGGCTGGAGGCCATTTCCGGCCGGGCCGGCGCCAGTTCAGGCACCGGCCTCAAGCACGGCGAGGTCGCGCACCGCATAACGGTGATGCTCGGCCTCTTCCTTCAGCACCACCTTGAGGCAGCGGCGCACGACGTACTCCTGGTCGGGATACGGGTCCGCCGGCCTGCGACCGCACACCCGATCGAGCTCGGCCTCGGTGAGCCCGTCGACGACACGCCGCATCGTGGCCATGCGGGCGAGCCGCGGTGCGAGCACCTCGTCGAGTGTCGGGGTGGCTTCGAGGGTGAGACCGAGCTTCGCCGTCGCGTCGGGCGGCATCCCGCCGTAAGGGAAGCCCAACGGGTGGTACGGCGCTTCCTCTTCCAGCACGGCATTGCCGAGCCAGGCATCACCGGCGAACAGCAGGTGCCGTTGGGTCTCGACCAACGACCACTCGCCGTTGACCTGCTCGTGCAGCGTGGCCTCGGGCAACAGCCTGGCGCGGTCGAGTGTCGCCGCCCACAGCGCCTCGATGGCATCCCAAGCAGCCCGGTAGTCGCCGGGGGATGCGGCCTCACGCGCCAGCACCCGCGTGGGGTGCTGCCGGTCGAGCTCGGCCTTGACGTAGGCGGTCACGTCGACGTCGTTGACGACGAGACGCTCGAAGTCGCCACCGAGGTAGACGTCGCTCCCATAGCAGTCAACGATCTTCAGGTTGCTGACCTCGCAATCGCGGATTTCGAGACCGGCAAGGTCGCACAGGTGGATGCGGGCACCACGGAACTGGTCACTCTGGGCGTACTCAGCAGCCATCGAGGCAGTCTTCCGCACCCGTCCCGCCTGCGCCACCTTTGGCAACCAAGTTTCGGGGCCAACGTGCTCACGCCCGCGTCCCGCTTCGCTTGGGCGACACAGGCCAGCCGCAGGGCGCCGATCGCCCGCAACCGAGGGAGCGCCCGCCGAAGTCAGGCGATCGACGGCCGACGCGAGGTGGCCAACCAAAGAATCTTGGTCGCGCTCGTCAGGCGATACGGATCATGCTCCGTGGAAGGACCCCGGGACTCCTCGGGGTCTTTCGCCGTTCCGGCCCCGGAATCCTCGGGCTCGCCTGAGAGAACGGGGCCGGATCCATTCCGCGTATGTTCCGCGAGTGGTGACATACGGCTGCCTGAGATGCTCGGACCCCGGACAAGCGAAAGACCAGGTCAGCGCGTGGATGACCTGGTCTTGGCTGTGCACCCTGCAGGATTCGAACCTGCGACCGTCGGATTAGAAGTGGATTGCTACTTATCGGCTTGACAGTGCGCTGACCTGCTGGCGAGTCACGTGATCCCATTGGGGGAGGGGAGGTGAATCCGCGTATGTTCCGGATCTTGAAAAGTGCTCAGTCTCCATCGCGGGTACCCACGCGAGGGTCACGCCTTTCTGTTGCTCCCCTTGTCGGCGCATTTTTACAGGGCATCGCCGTAGACGTGACCGCTTTCCAAAATGGAGCCGCCGCGGGCAGCGGCGAAGTCGTACCATATTTGCTCCGACAGTCGGTCTCTGGCAAGCAGTTCTATCCCCTCTTCGAGCGCCCACTCCCGAACAGCCCCCTCCACCACCAGGCCCTGTTCATCGCGCGGAAGGTTCTTTTGGTCCGCGCTACACAGCAAGTATGAGGCGATCAGGCGCGCGGACACTCGCCCATTTCCCGGCACGTTCAGGTCTCTCTCGGCTGCCCAGCGGCGAACCTCCTGGGTCACGGCACGAGGAATCTGTAGGTGTCTGACCTCCTTGCTGCCTTCGGCGCGACAGCCGCAACTGCGCGTATTGCCACGGGTCACGTCAGCTTGGACGAGAGCTTCGGCCTTGTTGCCACATCGACAGTAATAATCGCGGAGAGTCACCCCCTTCCTCGTGGCCGACCTGTATGGAGGACCCGCCGGTCTCAGCCAGCTGGCAGCATCCGGCGGCGTGACACGCAGTTCTCTTAACTTGCGCGGTGTCCCCTCCGGTTTGCGCTTGCTCGCACGCGGCCGCTTGACGCCCCACACGCACTCGATGTACCGCTCAGCCAGGTCGGCCGACTTGGCCTGACCCACGCGGACGTAATCGGTCAGGCCCGGGACAGGACGTCGCAGTCTTTCCACGAGCGCCTGTCCCACCTTCGTGGCTGCCTCATAGGCGGTAGCCCTCTCGCCCAGCTTGACAATGACCGCACCTGGAGAGTCCAACTCGGGTACGCTCCCGAGCCGGACATGGACCGGCAGATAGCCCAGTTGAAGGAGAATGCGATCTTTCAACGCAGTGAACGCAAGCCGGTCCCTTCGTTTTCCGGAGTGGTGGAAAGCGCCGTCGTATTCCAAGCCGATGAGGTAGCCGCCGAATTCGAAGATCGCATCGACTTCAATCTTCCCGTACCGGAATTCAGCTGGCTTCAGGTGGGCCGGTATCGGAATGCGATGTGAGCCGAAGTTCGGCAGACCGTCCGGTAGCCGAGGGTCCGAGCGGTCGGGTTGCACGAGCGTCAGAAGCCCCGACAGTTCCGCGGTGAGGCGGACCTGCTCCTTCGAAAGGCCGGAGGGCGAGCAGTCCGGGCAGCCGCCGCTTGCGACCCGGTTCGCGATCGTTGCGTACCAGCGATGACCGTGACGACATCGCCACGGCAGTTCTGCGTACCGCTTGCCGAGTTCAACGCCACCCTTGCGCGTGGCGTTGTGCCTGCTGGTGGGAAGGGTGTGGGGGTCCAAGTCGTCATCATCGAGTTGAGCCGCAATCTCGGGAAACCAGGTGTGGAGAGAGTTCGTGTCGTCGATGACGTAACCCGCGCACACAAGGCACGCATTGCCCTGCAAAGCACGCTCTTTCACTACTGCGCTGAAGCGGTGCGTCACTTTGTGCCACAGACCCGACTCCGGGTTTGCCGCCCAGGTGTGGCACTCCCAATCGACAAGGTCATGGGATGCGAACGAGAGCTCGTTTGCGGGAATCGCACCTCGATACTGCTCAGCGAGCGCAGATACGTCGGCAAGCGAGGTCAAATGTCGGCACTCTGGGCATCCGGCACCGGCCTGGATGCGATCTTTGGGCCAGGCGGGCCACGATGGGTGTCCCTGCTTCAGTGGGCATAGCCAACGGTACGGGCTCGGTATCCCCGCCCGGCCCTGGTGGCTCGCCAGCACCTGGGCTGGAGAGGCTGGATTCGCGGGATGCCACTGCAGGGCCACTTCGGGGATGTCTGCCACAGTGACGGTTCCACGGCCAAGCGGCCTAGTCCGCCACCGCTCCTTGACGACGGCCTTGTGCTTGTCCCAGTATGCGGTAACGTCACCCTGTCGTTTCCGGGCTGCGGCGACTTGTTCGCGGATATGGGCTCGGCGCTCTGTCGAGACGCTCTCCCAGTATCTGCGCATCTCCTGGAGTATCCGCAGGCGATCCTTCAGATCGGTGCCGGGAGTCAACGGCGTAGGCACAGCCGGCCATGAAGCATCCAAGAGGCGTCTCCGGAACTACAAGGAAGTGTCAGGACTTGGATCATTATTGGCCACTTGGGCCTCGGCCAGAAACGCCTGAACGCCTATAAGAACAATTCGGCAAACTTCTTCCTGCTGGGCAAGGGGCTCTGAGCTACCAGTCTGACTGGCGGCAGGTACAGGATTTGAACCTCTGTAGGCGAAACCAGCAGTTTTACAGGACGTGACGGCTCTCACTTCGACATAGTGCTTGACCTGCGGCGTGACACCTCCCTGGTGCTCTCGCCACCATGATCATTGCACACATCTACATCACTGCAGGTGGGGCCAAGGTTCAACCAGCGATCGGTCTGAGTTCCTAGCGGACCCTTCCTCAGCCGATCCACGATCGACTTCCATGCCTCATGCGCTGGTGGTCCCCATGGGGAAGCACGGGGCCATCACTCTCCCCGCCCTGGCGTAACCCTCCAAGGCGCTTTGCTGGCGTGCCTTCCAGACACCGCAACCTGGCCTATCTGTCAACAGACCGCGACGGAATGTAACGCCTAGCGTGAGCCGTCGGCGAGGAAACACGGAGGGCACACATGGGCAAGGGCAAGCGGATACGAGCGCAGCGCAAACCAGAGTCACCGCTGAACAAGCGAGCCCTGGTCGAAGGATGGGCCGCCACGCCTCAGCTCCTTATCCGGCAAGCCACCACCGCAGACATGGACCGGGTGGGTGAATTCGCAGGGATGGTCGGAGTCGAGATGGAAAGCCAACTCTTTAACTCCGTAGCTGAGGGATTCGCCGGCGCTGCACTCCAGGTCTGCCTTCAAGGCGGGCGAGAAGCGTTCAAAGGGTATATGGCTAAGAAGTTCTTCGATAAGCAAGAGGACCCCACCACCATCTATCTCAACTGCGCGCTCATCCTCGTAGCCGAACACCGCGACCATGGAATCGTGGGTGCCCTGGTAGCTTATCCGCCAGTGAGCGTGGTGCAGATGTACATCCAATCCATGCGCACCAGCGACCCAAAGCAGATCTTGAATGCGGTGATATGCGGGGCACTCGGCGTATCGAGGATCAAGGCGCTGGCCGTGGTGGAGTCTGCACGTAGGGCAGGAATTGGCAGCGCCTTGCTCAAGTACTGCACGCGGATCTACTCCCACTGCGGCTACCAGTTGCTCTACGGGCAGATGCCGTCCGCCACTCCTGGCCTTGATCTCTTCTACCAGCGGCACGGGTTCGACGTGCTACCGCCGGAGACCCCGCTCAACTTGTGGGTGATCTTCGGCAACAATGCTCTCGTCGGGCCGGGCCCGGACGAGCAGTTCTTTGTTCGTCTCATATAAGAGGCACTCAGACGACGCCAGTTCCTTTGCGCTGCTTGCACATCCACACGGTAGTGACGGCCGTGCCCCGCCAGCAGTCGTTGTCTCGACGAGTTTCTCAGCTGCGGGCGCCCTGACAGTAAGGAGAGGTCAGGGAAAGGTTGAAGAGCCTTCTCTCGATTGTCCAATCAAGCAATAAAAGGGGAGCCGAAGCTGAACCCAATGATACACTCATCCATGATCAACAAATCGCCTACTCGCGCCATTTTTCCAGAATTCCCGAAACGGCAACATCCAACCAATCTTGTTGCCATTCGGTATGAAAATTAATGTCATGCGAATCCGGCCGTCGATCAATGTCATCGATTTTAACCAGAGACGGCACCAAGATTGAATCGCCAATGACAATGACTTCCTGCTTTTCCAAAGAGGGCAGCGCGTCAGTTATGGCACCCACCGTATCGGGAAGTAGCCGCTTAACATAGTGCTGGTCAGCAGGGTTAGTGAGGCGCATCGCAACGAAATTATTGCACTGCGAAAAAACGGTTTCCGATATCTCTGATGGACGCTGGCTAACAATCATAAGTGAAACGCCGTATTTCCGACCTTCTTTTGCTATACGCTCGATGGCTTTTTTCACCGATCCATATCTGGCTCCTTCGCTCTGTGGTATGTAGTTATGAGCCTCTTCGTAGACTAGCAAAAAGGGAAGATCTCTACCGCTAGAGACCTTATTCTTTTTGAAGTAGAAGTTGAACGTGAATATCAGTCGCGTGATGAGCGATACGACAACGCTTAGCACCTCAAAAGGTATTCCGCTCAGGTCAATTATTGTTATATTTCTCTTTTTCTGGAATCCGTAACCAGTGAACTGACCAAGGATCTCAGCTAGATCATCTGTCCCATACTCAGACTCTTCGGCATCTTCTTTACGAGGGTTTAAGAGAAATGAAAGCCGCTTGTCATTTAGTCGCGCATCAAGGCGCATCAAGAATCGATTAAACTCGCCGTGAAAAGGGCCGTTGCTAGCCTTTCTCCCACCTGCCGTAGATTGCTCCGCAAATCTAAGCAGAGAGGGGAAATAGAAGTCGGAACGATTCTGAACTAAATCGCCATTAGCCAACTTGGGCAGGTGTTCGTTATCAAGCTTTCCGATAACCTCCAAGTTTAGATTACTCAGATAGTTAATAACCTCCCGCAAGCTAAAATAGACAGGTGAGTCATACGAAACCCCTCTGCCCCCTTCTCGCAAATAACGCTTTTTGTTCTCAATAACGGCTTGCCTGAATTGCGATATTTGATTGTGCGAGTTATTCTCGCGACTCTCTATAAACATCTCCTCCAGCTCTTCTGAATTCATGAGCCAGTAAGGGAGCTTAAGATTTGTTGTATCTATAACATTTGAATCCGGAAAAGCTGATCGATATTCGCCGTGCAGATCAAATATGATAACGTGTGAGTTATTTAATATCCCACCATTCTCTTGAGCGCTGGACGGCTTTGTTCCCTCCTGAATGATCTTCGCAACAGTACATGACTTTCCGGATCCCGTTGATCCAATAACCCCTATATGCTTACCGAAAAACTTGTCACCATCGACTACTACACGAACAGCTTCATTTTGAACTAAGGATCCAAAACTAAACTTCTTCTTATCTTCTACGCTGCTATATATCTCTTCCAGAACATCTTTTCCTGCGATCTCAATTCGTGTCGGAGGAATGGCTATTTGCTTTCCACCTCGGCTAAACTTCCCGTCTTGAAGACGACCAACTGGCTGTGTATCAATCACGAAGCTGAGCGTGCTTAGCTCCTGGCCGCTAGCATCCCCTAGGCGATCCTTGATGCGATAACTTTTAACGATGACGACCATAGCCAAGTCGTTATCGTCGGAAATCTTTAGATAACTGCCTATCTCTATCTCTACGCCAAGATCACGATACTCGTCGGAAGATCTCACCTCGATCTGTATTAAGTCAGGTGCTACGCTAATTACACTTGCCACTTCACTCAGATCTGTCATGTCGAGGCCCTTAATATGTGGATCATTTCTTCTGTATTAGTCGATCGCAGATGGAACTCATAAGGAACTTTGTCAGAGGAGTAGCAAGCTGGCGAGGCATGGCTAAAGCTAACGATCACATGCGGGCTCTTAAGCTCATGCATGTACTTGATATATGTATCCGACCCGACAATCCGAATACTGTGAGATGCCGATCTTATCTTACTTCCATTAACGTTTATCACAGGAGGGGTATCGAATATTTCCGGACTGAAAGCTATGCTTTCATAACCGTCATTGAACACGATTCCTTCATTGATTAAGCTCACTTTAAGAGCACCAACATCAGAATCGGCCCCTTCGACAACCACGGTCCATGGCTTAGCGCTGTGGAGTCGGCCAGGACCGTAGTGCTCTGTCGCTAGGATTTCGATTAAGTGTGCAATTTCCCTCACCCTGCCGTTTTGGGCAGCATCTCGACCATTAACCACTAGAGTTCTCCGGTTAGTTGGCCTAAGGGATCTCGATGTTTTTAATCGACTACGCATCATCTTAGCGATGCGTGTCCTCCCAAGAACTTCTTCCTGCCATCGAGTGAAGAGCATCTTCCGCTTATTGACTTGCTCGATAAATTCCCCTTTCTTTATTTTTCGTTCATCCTCGGTGGGCCTCATAGCGAGATCCATTACATAGGCAATTGCATTTCCGTAGTGAAGGTCTTTGGAGTCTTCCAGCGTTGCAAACATTTTTTCGCTTAACGCCGCAAGAACTTCTTGCTTCTGACTTTCAATAGAATTGCCAGATGTGATGGTGAAGTGTCGAACGAAATCCCTTAAGACTTCTTCCGAGAAGTCCTTATAGTGCTCAATGGTTTCGGCCGACTTACGCTTCGTTTCCGTCAGCGAAATTTTTAGATCTTGGAGAGTCAATGCTGTGGGAGCTTGGCGTCCATCCGCATAATGAGCATAAAGGCGATACTGCCAACGCCTCCCGTCATTAAAAGATTGCAGCATAGGGAGGATGACATCCCTCAAGCCAGCGAGAGAGTATTTAGCGCTTGCTAGATATTTACATTGAATCGACTCTGGAAGGATTCCGTTGTCGATGTCAATATCTTCACATCCCTCCACAGTGACAACGCTGTCCCGGGAAGCCTGCAAGATCTCTATTATGGTGCGATCGAACTGGTAGACGTAACCCCGGATCGCTGCGCTAGCTACTCGATTCCCCGGCTGATGAAAACTAGTCATTTACGTAGGTAAGCCTTACTACGCCAGAGACCAGGACAACATAACTACACCTGCAAGAGCGAGCCGTTCCTCTGGCGAGCAGACGTCCGGCCTCGACAGCATTCCCGATCTTGCTGGGGATCCACGAAGCTCCTGCTTGTGACCACACAACTGTAGGAGTTTAGCAACACGAACCTCATGGCTATCACAAGTTCACCAAGTCTAGCCACGCATCACCGCTAACTACTGCAACACCAAGATCCTTAAAGCCAGAAAGCGTCTAAACCCTCAAAAAGAGACATAAGGTTGCATTTCATGTCTATTTGACCCTTCATCGCTAACTTCTCTGGCTTTCACATCCGTGATGTCCGCATATCGGTGGGCTGGGGCTGAGGTACGAAGTCCCAGACCGTCGATCGCCCCCAGCCCTGAGTAGACCTCAACCGTCATCAGGCGATCGTCGGGCGCAACCGTCTTAGACCCGAGAACAGCAGTGTCGGCGGACACGTCAATCTGGTGGTGGGACGGTGGCGCGGCCCAGGTGCGGCGACTGATGGGCAAGTGCGGGGGGCGCGCAGTGCGGCGGGCGGCGGGCCGTGCGGCGGCGAGCGCCGCCGCGCTTGATACCTATGAGAACAATTCGGCAGTGTGTTGGCATGATCCAAAACACTTCGGATTGCATCGAGGTTCGCGTCACTGCTGGCAGCCGTGATGAGGCTGATCGGATTTGTTCGGCAGTGGTGGAGCGTCGGCTAGCCGCAGGGGCTCAGATCGTCGCGCCGATCGAGTCGACCTACTGGTGGGCCGGGGAGATCCAGCGCTCTAGCGAGTGGTTGTTGCTGATGACGACGGCCAGCGAGCGATTCGAGGACCTGGCTCGGTGTGTGCGAGAGCTGCACTCTTATGAGGTGCCGCAGATCATCGCCAGCGCACTCGTAGCCGGCACGACTGACTACCTGGAGTGGATCAGGCGGGAGACGGCCCCGCGGTCCGGCGAGTAGCGGCGATGTCGCCGAGCAGCTCGCGAACAGCCTGATCGGTGTGAGGCGCCAGGGCCTTCTCCACGGTGGCGAGGTGCTCGATCCCCCAGGTGGATTCGCTGCGCTGGGCGGATTCCAGGGCTCGGCGGGCGTAGGTGATTCCTTCGGCAATGTCGCCGATCTGGAGGTGGGCCTGGGCGATGTCGGCGTAGACGATCGCGGCCTTCTTGTGGTCGCTCTCCTGAGCAACGGCCGACAGGGCGGTCTGGCCAGCTTCGATGACGTGGTGCTCATCGCCAAGTCGCACGTAGGTGGAGAGCTGGAAGGCGGCCATCCGGCCGGGGTCCAGGAAGCGAGTCCAGGCGCGTTCGCGGTGGGGGCGGGCTCGGCCGTATGCCTCTTCGGCCTGGTGCATCACCTCGATGGCGCGGCGGTCACCGAGGGCGGCGAGTTCTTCGGCTTCGCGGCTGAGCAGCCAGGCGCGGGTGGCGTCGTCTCCCTGGGCGGGGAGGAACTGCTGAGCCTGGCGTATGGCCTCGTAGGCGGCGCGGCCTTCGACGGCGTACGACTTGTAGGCGTGGGTGCACGCTTGGATGATCTGGTGTCCGCTCTCTTTTGCGGCCAGGGCTGAGACGCGTTCGAATGCGGTGGATTGTCCGGGCTGCTTGAGGTCCCAGGCGATCCAGGAGGCGAGGGTGGCGGCTTCGCCGGCGGTGTAGGCCAGACGTCGGCGGAAGCGGTCGGAGGGGCCGCTTTGGAGCAGGGTGCTGAGTTCGTTGATGTGGGTGGTGAGCCCTTGGTAGATGGCTCGGGCCGGAAGGACGTACTCCAGGCGGTGAAAGCCGATGGTGCGCGCTTCGAGACGCTCGATGGTGTCGTCATCGAGGGCTTGGGGTCCGGTCAGGGCGCGAGAGAGTCGCTCCCAGGGGTCGCTGATGGTGGCCGCGGCTTCGGCGGTCATTCCGGCGGCGAGCAGGAGCATCGTTCGACGGTCCATCGGTGAGTCCAGCCTTCCCGCGATCCAGGCCAGCGTTGGAAGGTCGACGTCCCAGGGGTCGTCGAGCCGGCGCGGGCTGGTGGCTACGACGCTTTCCATGCTAGGCAGAGAGCTTGTTGGCCTTCCATCCCGAGACAGGATGACTGCGGCGGGATGAGCGGTGGTGTCGATCACGCGAGATGGCGTGGTGCGGGTGGGGGCGAGTCCCAGGGCCATGCGGGCGGGGTTGGGTATGTCCAGGCCATCGGCGACGCGTTCGAAGACGTCGAAGGCGGTGACCTTGACGGTTCCCTTCATGATCTCGCTGATCTTGCCTTGGCTGAGGTTCACGGCGGTGCCGATGCGGGTTTGACTGACTCCGGCGTATTGGCGGATGAGTTGAAACACTTGGCCGATATTGCGGTTTTGGAGGGCTGTTAGCATTTCGGGGCGCTGCCACAGTTCCGGCAGGATAACGACTGGTTTAGTCGCATCTGCGGGCATACGTGGTGTCTCCTTTGCGGCCTCGGCTTCCGGATATACAACGCTTGCCGTTGAGAGTTATCCCGTCAAGGGATATTGACTATTCGGGGCAAGGATTCCGGCTCGGGATGGGTTGAGTAACCCCAGGTGACGAACCTTGATCCATGACTTCCGAGGATGAGTCGACGGGCGAGGATTGCGGGGCCTGCTGTGGCCGTGGCTGGCGGTGGATTCGCCGGAGCCGTGCCGATGTCGAATGCCGTATTGACGGTCAGGCGGTAAAGCCGGTCCGGATCAAGTGCTTCGACCGCCTGGGTTCTGGCGAGGTGGCAGCGGAATGAGCGGGAATGAGATTCGGGCCATCAGCCGGCAGAAGGCGATCACGCCGGTACGGGCGGCGCGGCGGCTGCATGATGAGTTGGCCGCGTTGAACATCGCCTCGGATGTTCATGACGGGTACGGGCTGGCGTTGGTGTCGGTCTGGTTCGGGCTGGTCGTGTGGACCGACGGCCAGGTGTTTCGCTGGTGGGCCGGACAGGAGACGGGCCGGGCTCGCCTTCGGCGATATGCCTTCTGCCCTGCGGGAGATCCGGCGACGGCTGCACGCCGGGTGGCCGATCGCTACGGTGAGCTTCGCGAGCGAGGACCGGTCCCGGTTCCCGGCCCGAGTGGGTGTGCTCCGCAGTGATCGAGCTGACGGGCTGCCTGAGCCCCCACGTGCCCACACCACAGAAGGGCCACACGCGGCTGGTCTGGCTGACCCCTGACCGGGGGACGGCGCGCCTGCGGGTGATCACCTGGACCTGCTACTGCCGGGCCACCCTGTACGAGCTGTGCCAGGCCGGAGGGCAAGGCTTCATCCGGCGCACGCTTCAACTAGAAGGCAGCCCGGCAATACACGAGACCTATCGGTGGCCGATCCGGCAGGCCAGCGATATATGGAGGGCGTTGCTCTCCGGGGAGGCCCGATAGGCGGACGCGGCGGCACGGCGGGCCTCGGCTGGTCGTGTCGTCGCGTGAGCGGGTCTTCCCGCACAGCTGCTTCGTCGGCTGGGGCGAGGAGGTCGAGCAGGTCAAGGGCATCGATGCTTTGTTCAAGGGACGCACCGTCTACGCCATGGGCGAGCACGCCGGGGGACTGGTGTGGTGGATCGTCGTCATGGACGCAGGCTCGACCGTTAAGACGGGCTCGGCCAAGATCCTGTCCCCGGTTCAGTCTGAGCCACGCCGGGATTGATGTGCCTCGACTCCACCGAGCCCAGGGCACATCACCTCGGGGTCCTTCGCCGTTCCGGCCCTGGAATCGCTCCTCGGGACTCCGGAATCCTCGGGCTCACTTGGGGAAACGAGGCCTCGGGCATTCCGTGTACGCTCCGCGAGCGGCGGCTGTCGGGAGGCGTCCGAGGCTGACGGTCTCCCTCCGGTCTCCCCGGTCCGTCCGGTTGCCCCACCGGATCCCCCGCAGGGTAAGGTCGTGCAGGTCAAGCCTTGATCATTTGTGCACCCTGCAGGATTCGAACCTGCGACCGTCGGATTAGAAGTCCGATGCTCTATCCAGCTGAGCTAAGGGTGCTCCCGCTCAATTGTGCATGATCCGGGGAGTGCCTACGTATCGGTTTTGGGTTGGTGTCGTGAGGATCACTCTGTGGATCACCCATCCTCCGGAGAGAGTGAACGCTCACCCGCTCCGGCCCGGGTGGGTGGTGGGCCTTCGGGGTGGCGGATCCGCGATGGTGGAGGATTCTTCCGGCCGGTTGACCTGGTCGTTCTTCCGCCGGGTGTGGCGAGGGCGGAGCCGGGCGCTCGGAGGGAGCGGGGCGGGCGCTCGGAGGGGGCTCGGAGGGCTTCCGGGTGGACCTTTCGGTGGGAGTGGTCTGCCCGAATCGTTCTCCTGGGGGAGCGAGGCGGTCTAGGCTCGTATGCCATGTTCGTCGCCACGGTCCAAGAGGAGATTCCCCTTCTGGGCGGTGATGTCACCGACGGGGTGGTGCGGGTCGGGGACACCGTCCGGCGGCCCAGCAGGGCCTCCACCGGTTCGGTGCACGCGCTCCTGCGTCACCTGGAGCGCTCCGGGTTCGAGGGTGCCCCCCGGGCGCTGGGGGTGGACGAGCGGGGCAGGGAGATCCTGAGCTATGTCGAGGGGGAGTCCGCGGCTCGGCCGCTGCCCTCGTACGCGCTCACCGGGGAGTCCCTGGCCGCGCTGGCGCGGCTGCTGCGCGGGTTGCACGACGCGGCGGAGGGTTTCGTCCCGCCGAGGGGGGCCGTCTGGGAGGCCGGGTCCAACGACGAGGCGGCACCGCGGCTGATCGGGCACTGCGACGTCAACCTCGACAACGTGATCTTCCGTGACGGGCTCCCCGCCGCGCTGATCGACTTCGACATGGCCCGGCCGACGACCCGGCTGTTCGACGTGGTGACCACGCTGCGCCACTGGGCGCCGATCGCCGATCCCATCGATCTGGAGCCGCGCCAGCGCCGTCTCGACGTCGGCCCCCGGCTCCGCCTGTTCTGCGACGCGTACGGTCTGGCGCCCCGTGACCGCCGACGCCTGCTGGATCTCGCCCGGCTCCGCTTCGGCCGCTCGTACCACGCGATGCGGGTCAAGGCCGAGGCGCAGGGAGAGAACGGCGGGTGGGCCCGGATGTGGGCCGGTGGGGCGGGGGAGCGCATCCGGCGGGCCCGCGTGTGGCTGGAGACCCACCAGGATGAGCTTCATGAGCATCTCGTCTAGGCGGCCGGCGGCCACGGTGAGGAGCACGGTGAGGGGAAGGCGGCCCGGGGTGGCCGAGGGGGTGGGGATGCTCGCCGGGGTCGCGATCGACGCCGTGCTCGCCGATCCCCGGCGCGGGCACCCGGTCGCGCTGTTCGGCACCGCCGCCGCCGGGGTGGAGAAGCGGGTGTACGGCGACGACCGGGCTCGGGGCGTCCTCCACGTGGCCCTGTGCGTCGTCCCGGTGGCGCTGCTCGGCCACGTCGCGACCCGGTCGGGCAACCCGGTGGTACGGGCCGCGCTGAGCGCGGCGGCGACGTGGGCTGTCGTCGGCGGTACGACACTGGGCCGCGAGGGCGCGGCGATGGCCGGATTCCTGGAGAACGGCGACCTCACGGGGGCGCGGGGGCGGCTGCCACACCTGTGCGGGCGCGACCCGTCCGGGCTCGGGGAGTCCGGGCTCGCCAGGGCCACCGTCGAGTCGATCGCGGAGAACACCTCGGACGCGGTGGTCGCGCCGCTGTTCTGGGGGGCGGTGGCCGGGGTGCCCGGCCTGCTCGCGTACCGGGCCGTCAACACCCTGGACGCGATGGTGGGCCACCGGAACGCGCGCTACGAGCGCTTCGGGTGGGCCGCGGCCCGCCTCGACGACGTCGCCAACTTCGTGCCCGCCCGGATCACCGGACTGCTCGCCGTGCTCGGCGCCCCCCTGGTCGGGGGTTCGGCGCGGCGCGCGGCGGCGGTGCTGCGCAGGGACGGCCACCGCCACCCCAGCCCCAACGCGGGCCGCTGCGAGGCCGCCTTCGCGGGTGCGCTGGACCTCACCCTGGGCGGGGTCAACGTGTACGGCACCCGGGTGGAGCACCGGCCGGAGATGGGCGACGGCCCCGGGCCCTCGGTCGCGGACATCCGCCGTGCCGTACGGCTGGCGCGGGCGGTGGGTCTAGGGGCCGCGGCCCTGGCGGTTCTGGCCGTGCTGCGGCGCCGGTAAGCGTGTGCCGCTCTCCACATCCGCTCCTCGGTGCTCTCAGGCGTACGCAGTCTCTAACCACGGCGGTACGACCGGTGATCGTCTGGCTGCACGCAAGAGGTTGGAACCTGTCCTCGGAACCGGGGCCGTGCGCGTATGGGCGGTTCGTCCGGCACTCTGCGGCGACGACACGAACGCGCACATGGCAAACACTCGCGAGTGCGGAGATAGCGGACGGCGGGGGCGCGTCCGGCCCACCGAGGGGAGGCCGGGTGGGCGGTGTGGCCGCCGGAACGGCATGCTGTCGGCATGATGGTTGATTCCCCCGGAAAACTGGTTGTCGTTCTGATCCGTCCCGATGTCACGTTCACCGCTCCTTGGGCCGGAGCGAAGGCCGGAGCGAGGGCGTGAAGGGGGCGCTGCTGGTCGCGGGGACGACCTCCGACGCGGGCAAGAGCGTCGTCACCGCCGGGATCTGCCGCTGGCTGGCCAGGCAGGGGGTGAAGGTCGCGCCGTACAAGGCGCAGAACATGTCGCTCAACTCCTTCGTCACCGCCGACGGCGCCGAGATCGGCCGGGCACAGGCGATGCAGGCCGCCGCGTGCGGGCTGGAGCCCAGCGCGGACATGAACCCGATCCTGCTCAAGCCGGGCAGTGACCGGCGCAGCCAGGTCGTGGTGATGGGCAGGCCGATGGCCGAGGTCGACGCGATGGAGTACTGGGACGTCAAGGAGCGGCTCCGCCAGGTCGCGGTGGACGCGCTGGAGCGGCTGCGGGGCACGTACGACGTGGTGGTCTGCGAGGGGGCGGGCAGCCCGGCGGAGATCAACCTGCGCCGGGGCGACATCGCCAACATGGGCCTGGCCCGTGCCGCGAACCTGCCGGTCATCGTGGTCGGCGACATCGACAGGGGCGGGGTCTTCGCCGCGCTGTACGGGACGGTGGCGCTGCTGGAGCCCGCCGACCAGGCGCTGATCGCCGGATTCGTGATCAACAAGTTCCGGGGGGCGCCCGAGATCCTCGAACCGGGGCTGGACATGATCAGGGAGCTGACCGGCCGCGAGGTGTACGGGGTGCTGCCCTGGCTGGACGGCCTCTGGCTGGACGTCGAGGACTCCCTCGCCCTGGACAACCGGCCCGCGATCGGGGCGCGGGCTCCGTACGGCAGGCAGACCCTGCGGGTGGCGGTGGTACGGCTGCCGCGGATCTCCAACTTCACGGACGTGGACGCGCTCGCCTCGGAGCCGGGGGTGACTGTCCGTTTCGTGACCTCCCCCGGCGAGCTGGACGACGCCGACCTGGTGGTGCTGCCCGGCTCCCGGGCCACGGTCTCCGACCTGGCGTGGCTGCGTGCCACCGGCCTGGCCTCGGCCCTGCCTGGGCGGGCGGTGCTGGGCATCTGCGGCGGTTACCAGATGCTCGCCAGGACCATCCGCGACGACGTCGAGTCGGGGGCGGGCATGGTCGAGGGGCTGGGGCTGCTGCCCGCGTCGGTGGAGTTCGCCGCGGACAAGACGCTGGGCCGCCCGGTCGGCGCCGCGTACGGTCATCCGGTCTCCGCGTACGAGATCCACCACGGCGTGGTGACGGCCGACGGCGGCGAGCCCTTCCTGGACGGCTGCCGTGACGGCTCGGTGTGGGGTACCACCTGGCACGGCGCCCTGGAGAACGACGGTTTCCGCCGGGCCTTCCTCGCCGACGTGGCCGCCGTCTCCGGCCGTGACTTCACCCCGGCGCCGGACGTGTCGTTCGCCGCCCTGAGGGAGGAGAGGCTGGACGCGCTCGGCGACCTGATCGAGCGGAACGTCGACACCGGCGCCCTGCTCCGGCTGCTGGAGGGCGGGGTGCCCCGGGGGCTGCCGTCGCTGCCGCCCGGCGGGGGTTCGCGCGAGGCTCCGGACTTCTCCGCTGGTTGAACCGACAAACCGGCGAACCGGTGTTCCCTGTGAAGGTCGAGCCGGTTGAGCCGGTCGAGGGGATTTATGGGATCGAAGGCCGACGAATCACCTCATCCGCCGGAAAAGGGAAAGCTTCTCCGCCGGGTAAACTCGGTGTTCCCCCACCGGATCCGACGGGGGGTATGGGAGGCCGACGATGTCCCGCGTCCTGGTGTTGCTCTTCGTCATCGCCGTGATCGCGGTGGTGGTTCTCGGCGTGACCCTGCTGGTCCGCGCGTCCGCGGCACGGGCGGCCGAGGCCCGCGCGTCCGCCGACAATCCCCGCGAGATCCTCAAGCGCCGCTACGCGGCCGGTGAGATCGACGAGGACGAATACCTCCGCCGCATGTCGGGCCTCTCCCAGGACTGGTAGGCCCGGCGAGCCGCAACGCCCTCCGGGGAGTTGATGGGTTTTGTCGGCGTATCACTGGCTTTTCGGTGATCCTCGGTAATCCTTGGAGGGAAACTCCACAGCGTGCCGAGGAGCAGGATGCCCGGAATCGAAGCCATCGCCGCCGCCGCGGGCAAGGCCGTGGTGGAACGCGCCGTGCGGGAGGGGCTCGCCGCCCGGACGGCCAGGGCGGAACGGGGCGCCGATCTCACCACCCTCATCCAGAGCGGGTTTCCCGACCGGTTCCTGCGGCGCAGCCTCGAACGGCAGCTGGAGGCGATCGCCGACGGGGTGGAGAGACGGCTCGCGGTGCTCGTCGAGCGGGAGTACGGCGGGCTCACCGAGAACGACCGGGCGGCCGTCCTGCGCGAGGTGGTGGCGACCGTCCAGGCCGCCGACCTCTCCGACGGGGCGCTCCTGGCCGCGGACATGGACCCGATCAAGCTCGCCAAGGCCGTCCGGGCCGGTCTGCCCGACCCGGCCCGGCACCTGGGCGAGGCCGGGGCACGCCTCTTCGACATGCTGCTGGACGAGTGCCTCGACTGCCTGGTGCGGATCGTCCAGCAGCTCCCGCAGTACCTGCCCCGGGTGGGAAGCGAGCTTCTCGGCCGGGCCGCGTCCGCCGACGACCGCCTCGCCACCCTCGGCCAGCAGGTCTCCTCGGTGCTCGCCCGCCTCCCGGCCCGCTCCCTCGACGCGCCCTCGGGCACCCGGGACGACGACGAGTTCCTGCGCCGCTATCTCGGGCACATCAGCACGACCCTCGACGAGGTCGAGCTGTTCGGCGTCCGGGTGGAGACCTACCGCCCCCGGGCCACGCTGAGCGTCGCCTACATCAGCCTCAACGCGTGTCCCGACGAACTCGACCGGGCCGGGGGTCTTCCGCGCGCCCGTTTCGCCGAACTGACCGATGCGGAGGTCCGCCACGAGCCCGTCACGTCACGGGTGGAGAGCGCGCTCGGCCGGTTCCGGCGCGTGCTGCTCAGGGGAGGCGCGGGTTCCGGCAAGAGCACGCTGCTGCGCTGGCTCGCGGTGACGGCGGCCCGTGGCGGCCTCACCGGGGAGCTGGCGGGGTGGAACGGCTCCGTCCCGTTCGTGATCAAGCTTCGCAGCCACGGCGAGGGGAACCTTCCCGCCCCCGAGGACTTCCTCGCCGACGTCGCGCGGCCGGTCGCCGGGCTGATGCCCGAGGGCTGGGCGCACCGGGTCCTCGGTTCGGGACGGGCACTGCTGATGGTGGACGGCGTGGACGAGCTGAGCCCCCGGCACCGCCCGGCCGTCAGACGATGGCTGGACGGTCTTCTCGCGGCCTACCCGGAGATCCGGGTCGTCGTGACCTCCCGTCCGGCGGCGGCCGACGCCCGGTGGCTGGAGGAGGAGGGGTTCTCGTCGGTGACGATGGAGCCGATGACCCCGGTCCACCTGCGGGAGCTCGTACGGCAGTGGCACACCGCCATGCGGGGTTCGGGGAACCTGCCGTTCGCGGCCGAGAAGCTCGACGAGTACGAGGGCGCGCTGCTGGCCAGGTTCGAGAGCAGCCCGTACCTCCAGACGCTCGCCTCGACGCCGCTGCTCGCGGCGATGTTGTGCGCCCTGAACCTGGACCGGGGCAAGCAGCTGCCGCGCAACCGGATGGGCCTGTACGCGGCGGCGCTCGAACTCCTGCTCCAGCGCCGGGACGCCGAGCGGGGGATCGTCTCCGAGGTCGTCCTGGAGCCGGAGCAGAAGGTGCGGGTCCTGCAGGACCTGGCCTGGCAGCTCGGGGTGTGGGGCCGGTCCGAGCTGTCGAAGGCGACGGCGCTGAAGCGGGTCGAGGAGAAGATCCAGACCATGCCCCGGGTGGAGTGCACCGCCGAGGCCCTGCTGGACCATCTCCTCCAGCGCAGCGGTGTCATCAGGGAACCCGTCACCGGGCGGATCGACTTCGTGCACCGCACGGTGCAGGAGTATCTCGCCGCCAAGCAGGCGGCCGACGGCGCCGACGTGGAGCCGCTGATCGAGCGGGCCCACCTCGACCAGTGGCGCGAGACGGTGGTGATGGCCGCCGGGCACGCCAACGCGCCGCTGCGCGAGGAACTGCTGAGGGGGCTGCTCGCCCGCGTCGCCGAGGGAGGCAGACACGCCCGGCGGCTGCGGCTGCTCGTGGTCGGCTGCCTGGAGACGATCCCGGAACTGCCGAGGGGTCTCGCCGGGGACATCGAGGGGTGCTTCGCGGCCGTGATCCCTCCCCGGAACGCGGGCGAGGCCGCGGTTCTCGCCTCGGCGGGGGAGGAGGTGCTCCGGCGCCTCCCCGACGACATCACCGGGCTCTCCTCGTCGCGGGCGACGGCGACGGTACGGACGTGCTGGCTGATCAACGGTCCCGAGGCGCTGGAGCGACTCTCCCGATACGCCGGAGACTCCCGTTTCGAGGTGCAGCACGAACTGGTCACGGCGTGGGACTACTTCGACCCCGAGGAGTACGCCCGGCGAGTGATGGCCGACTCTCCCCTTATTCCCTGGGTGCACAACGGCTATGTGAGTGTGCAGAATCCCAGGGTCTTCCCCCACCTCCGGTACCTGCGCAATCTGGGGGACCTGCGGATCGCCTTCGACGGTGAGGATCTCGGATTTCTCCGGGACGTCCGGCCGTTGCGAGGCCTTAGCGTTTTCATGCTCGCCGGGCCGGGATCGCTTGACGTGCTGGATTGTCACACGGGCCTGAAAAGACTGTGGGTGAGATTCAAGGAGGAGCCGGTCGACTCCCCGTGGCCTGCCATGCCGCCCGCGCTGCGGAGAGCCTCCGCGTTCCGCAGCGATCCGGCGCCGGACATCGAGTTCGTCGACCGTTTCCACATGGTCGAGGAACTCAATCTCGACCGCCTCGACGAGGTCACCGACTTCACCCCACTGACCCTGCTGACCGGGCTGAGGACGCTGCGTCTTTTCAGCTGCCGCCGCCTTTCCGACCCCTCCGTCTTCGGGAGGCTTCCCGGCCTGGTGGAACTGCGACTCAACTGTTCGGCCCTCGAAGGGCTCGACGGGCTCGTGGGCAACTGCCCGAACGTCGAGCGGATCGGGCTTCGGCGCGCTCCCTGGCTGGATGACATCACCCCGCTCGCGTCACTCGCTCTTGAGGAGGTGACGCTCTCCACGTGCGTCAACCTCTCTGACCTCACACCGCTTGCCGGGCTGGGAGGACTCCGGAGGGTCAACATCGAGGACTGCGACGTTCGAGACCTCTCGCCTCTCGGGGCGTTGGAGAAACTGGAGCAGGTCAATCTGGCCAAGCTGCCCGGTGTGGTCGATGTCGCGCCCCTCGCGGGGAAACCGGGCCTGATCATCGAGCTCAACGACGGACAGGAACTCCGGAACACCGACCTGCTCGATCCGACCGCGAGGATCCAGCGCTTGTAGTCAGCCATGGGCGCGGGAGGCGGCCGGTTCTCGGCTCGGGTCGCGGGGCCAGGGTCGGCCGGTTTCCGGCTCGGGTCGCAGGGTTAGAGGCGGTTGCTTTCCGGCTCGGGCCGCAGGGGCAGGGTTGGCTGGTTTTCGGCTCGGGTCACAGGGTCAGGAGCAGTTGGTTTTCGACTCAGGTCGCGGGGGCGGGGGCCGGTTGGTTCTCGGCGATCCAGGTGTCGATCTCCTCCCACTGGTCGAAGAGCCAGCGGATTTGGTCCTCGCGGTCACGCGGCACGTCGGCGGCCTGGATCCGCCACCACTTGGCCTTGATCTTGGCGCTGAGCGGGAGGCGGCGCCAGATGTCCCCGAGGGTGACCAGGTCGTCGAGGCCGGTGTGCGCGACGAAGACCACGTCCGCCTCGGGGCAGGCCTCGATGGCGGCGATGGCCCCGTTGGGGCGGGGGGCCATCAGGTGCTCCAGCTTGCGGGCCCGCGCGGCCTCCTCGGCCAGGCCCTTCTGCTCCAGCCGCAGGATGGCCCGCCAGCGGCGCCTGGGGGTGAAGTTGCCGCCCTCCGGGAAGATCACCAGCGCGTCGTCGGCGTCCATGTCGGCGGACAGGCGGCGGATCTCGGTGAGGATGCCGCTCTCGGCGACCTTGCGGGGGACGAAGGCGTTGGGGAGGCGGTTGATCACCACGTCCAGCGAGGGGTCGAACTGCAGGGCTGCCTTCATCACGATCCTCGGGCGCCTGCCGTACCGGGCGAGAAGGTGGTGGACGAGCAGGAACGAGTCGCCGGGGCCCGCGTGGCGGGACAGGACGATGACGGGGCGGGTGAGGCGGCGGGAGATCTCGTCGGAGGTCGGCGGCGGCTCGTCGATCTCGACGCTGAGGCGGAAGATCCGCACCGCGGCCTCGTAGATCTTGGACAGGAGCCACTGGATCAGCTCGTAGTGCCGCTCCTGGTACTCGTCGCGGTTGATCCGGCCGCCCAGGCCGTTCGCCACCCACAGCCACAGGCAGGCGCACAGCGCCATCGACTCCAGCGTCAGCCACGCCACCGCGAACCAGACCAGCCGGGTGCCGCGCCGCTGCGGGGGCGGCAGGCGCAGCGAGGCCGCGGTCACCACCAGCAGCCAGATCGGGAGCGTGAGCACCGCGACGACGGTGAGCACGATGACGAGCGGGGCCAGGACCAGTCGGCGGACGATGCGAGGAGGCAGCACGAGTGGCTCCTGCCTGTGCGGATGTGTGGATGTGCGGATGCGCGGTGTGGTTCGCGGGTGGATGCCGGTGTGACTCAGGTGGGTACTGATGTGGACGTACTCCTGTGAAGTACCCCAATGTGTCTACTGGACCGGCTACTTCCAGGGGCGGCCTGATTGGTGTGGGTCAGGTGGATGAGTGCCGGGCCAGGTAGTCGGCCGAGGCCCGGTACGCGCGATCAATGTATTCAGATATATGCGATATATCCCGATAACGCAGCTGGGAGAGGTCCATTCCCGGACGGGCCTCGCCCCCGGACGGCATGACGTGGACCTCGATGTCGTCCGGCAGGGTGGCCATCTCCTCGGTGAAGCGGTGCCGCCGGGCGATCTCGAAGGCGGTCATGCCGACCTCCCACGGGCGCCGGGGCACCACCAGGGGACGCTCGATCCTGCCCACGTGCAGCACGTAGACCCGCCGCGCGCCGAGTGCGACGGCCCGGCCGACCGGGATGCTGTGCACCAGCCCGCCGTCGAGGTAGTGGCCGTCGCCGACGCGGACGGGCGGCAGCAGCCCGGGAACGGCGCAGGAGGCGAGGACCGCGTCGACCAGGGGCCCCTCGGTGAACCAGTGCGCGGCGGCACGCTCGACGGAGGCGGCCACGCACTGGAACGGCACGGGGAGATCCTCGATGCGGGAGACCTGGAGCGTCCGGGCCAGCAGGTCGCGCAGCGGCTCGGAGGGGTGCAGATGGGTGCCGCTCCTGGCGAGGGTCGACAGCCGGGCCACCCAGGACCCCGCGAACGCCGTACGGACGATGTCCGAACTCCACAGCGTGGTCAGGCGCGCGACCGCGTCACCGGGGGAGGCGGCGAGCACGACGCCGTTCAGCGCGCCCACGGACGTGCCGACGATCACGTCGGGCTTGATGCCCGCCTCGTCGAGCGCCCGCAGCATGCCCACCTCGTGGGCGCCGAGAAGGCCCCCGCCACCCAGTACGAAGGCAGTGTCCAGGCTCATGGGCTCACCATAGCCCCGCGCCGGAGCACCGGATTCCCGGCCCGGCCGGGTGGGTTCCGGATCCGCGCAACGAACGGACGGCCAGCTGTCCGGGTCCGGCCATGACCCCGGCGGCGGCGAGAGGGCACGATCTGACCCATGACAGCGGTGGTGGAGACCGAGGGGCTCACCAAGTTCTACGGCGGGCGCCGGGGACTTGAGGATCTCGACCTGGAGATCCGGCCCGGGGAGGTGTTCGGGTATCTCGGCCCGAACGGCGCGGGAAAGACGACGACGATCAGGCTGCTCCTGGACGTCATCCGCCCCACCAGGGGCCGGATGACGGTCCTCGGCAGGAATCCCCGCGAGGCGGGTGTGCGGAGCCGGATCGGGTACCTGCCCGGCGAGCTGGCCCTGGAGGGCAGGGAGCGGGCGGGGGAGTTCCTCGCCTTCCTCGGCGCGGTGCGCGGCGGCATGCCCAGGGGACGGATCGAGGGGCTGGCCGAACGGCTGGAGGCCGACCTGTCGGTACCCATGGGCAAACTTTCCAAGGGCAACAGGCAGAAGGTCGGGCTCATCCAGGCTTTCATGCACGAGCCGGAGTTCCTCATCCTCGACGAGCCGACCAGCGGCCTGGACCCGCTGGTGCAGCAGGAGTTCCTCGCGATGGTCCGCGAGGTCCGCGCCTCGGGCCGTACCGTGCTGATGTCCTCCCACGTGCTGGCCGAGGTCGAGGACGTCTCCGACCGGGTCGGTATCGTACGAGGCGGCAGGCTGGTCGCGGTGGAGGACGTCTCCGCGCTCAGGGAGAAGGCGGTGCGCCGGGTGGAGTTCCACTTCGACGCCCCGGTGCCCCGCGAGGCGTTCGAGGACCTGCCCGGCGTACGGGACCTGCGGGTGGAGGGGGCCGGGCTGCGCTGCACCCTCGACGGCCGCCCGGACGCGCTGATCAAGGCGGCGGCGAGGTTCACCGTGGTGCACATGGTCAGCGCCCAGCCCGACCTGGAGGAGATCTTCCTCACCTACTACAGCCAGCACGAGGAAGGAGAGACGCGCGATGCCCTCACTGGTGTCGAAGAGCCTGCGTGACGACCGGCGGGCACTGCTCGGCTGGGCCGTCGGGATCAGCGCGTTCTTCACGCTTTACCTGGCCTACTACCCGACCATCCAGAGCAACCCCGACCTCTACGGCGACGTGGCGCTGACCAAGTTCCCGGGGGCGATGCGCGACCTCATGGGCGGCCTGGAGGACGGCTTCACCAGCGGCTCCGGCTTCCTGCAAACGCTGGTCTACCAGCTGTTCGGGCCGCTGCTGTTCATCATGTGCGCCGCGGCGATCGGCAACCGGGCGATCGCCCGGCCCGAGGAGTCGGGCACGCTGGAGCTGGTCCTCACCCTCCCGATCGAGCGCAGGAGGCTGGTCCTGGAGCGCTTCGCCGCCCTGGCCGTCGCGCTGCTCGGCGTGGCGGCGGTCACCTTCCTCGTGGTGCTGGGCCTGGCGACGACCGTCGACATGAATGTCCCGGCCGGCAGGATCCTCGCCGGTCACGTCGGCGTCCTGCTGCTCGCCCTCTTCTTCGGCACGCTCTGCCTGACGGTCGGTGCCGCGACGGGGCGCAGGGGGGTCGCCCTGGCGGTGGTCGGGGTGGTCGCCGTGGCCGGGTACGTGGTCGAGACCATGGGCAAGAACGTGGACGGGGTGTCCTGGCTGCGCTGGATCTCGCCGTTCCACTACTACCTCGACGGACGGCCGATCCAGCTGGGGTTCCCGGTGTGGGACTATCTCGTGCTGGCCGGGGCGACCGTCGCGCTGCTCCTGATCGCGATACCGGCCTTCGACAGGCGTGACGTGGGAGTCTGATGGACGAGCTGCTCGGCGGCCATCTCCGGATGTTACGGGAGGCGGCCGCCACCGGCAGGCTGCCCGGCCGGGCCGAGCTCGACGACTGCCGCGCCGCCGGTGCGCTGGCCGCCGAACGAGGCGCGTCCGTGCGGACCCTGGTGGAGGCCGCCCTGGCCATGGCCGAGTCGGTGAGCCCCACCCCGCTCCCGGCCCTGCGCCGTACGGTCTCGGCCCTGATGGAGGGGTACGAGGACGCCCAGCGGTCGGCGCTGCGCCAGGAGGAGACGGCGCGCAGGGAGTTCGTCGACGACCTGCTCCAGGGCCGCGCCGACAGGCTCGCCGAGCGGGCCGAGCACTTCGGGCTCCGCCTGGCCGAGACGTACGTGGTCGCCGTCGCCCGCCCCGCCGGAGCCACCCGCCCCGCCGGTACTCCCGGAGCTCCCGGAACCGTCGCGGTCGTGGCTCCGGGGGACGGCGGGCTCGCGGGGGAGGCCGAGGGGACGGCCCGGCGGATCGAGGACGCGCTGGTCGCCAGGTTCGGCTCGCACAACGTGCTGGTCGCGGTCCGCGACGGGATGCTCGTGTGCGTCGCACCGGGCGGCCTCACCGTCGCGAACGGCGAGTTCACCCACCACGTGCGCCAGGCGTTCGCGCCCGGCTGGCGGGTCGGGCTCGGCCGGGCGCACCGGGGCCCCGGCGGGGTGGTCACCTCCTACCGGGAAGGCGCCAACGCCATCGAGCTCGGCGACCGGCTGGGACTGCGCGCCCCCGTCCTCAAAGCCGCCGACCTGCTGGTCTTCCCGGTGCTGCTGCGGGACCGCGCGGCCATCGAGGACCTGGTGACGAGCGTGCTCAGCCCGCTGCTGGAGGCGCGGGGCGGCCCCGAGCCGCTGCTCGCCACGCTGGAGGCCGTCTTCGCCTCCCAGGGCAACCAGACCGCCGCCGCGCGCAGGCTCGGTGTCAGCACCCGGGCGGTGACCTACCGGCTGGAGCGGATCCGCCGCCTCACCGGGTTCTCGCCGGACGACTCCACCCAGCGTTTCACCCTGGAGACGGCGGTCCTGGGCGCCCGCCTCCTGGACTGGCCCGCCCACCCACTGCGTTAACCGGGCCGCCCGCCCGTCGCGCTGAATGGACTGGCCCGCCCACCCGCTGCGCTGACCGGGCCGCTCGCCCGTCGCGCTGAATGGATTGGCCCGCCCACCCGCTGCGCTGACCGGGTCTCCCGCCCGACGCGCCGACCAGATACCGGCCGGACACCGACCGGGCCGATCACCTGCCACGCCGACCGGCCCGGCCCCGCCCGTCCGACGCGCCGTTACGGGATGAGGAGCACCTTGCCGGTCGTACGGCGGGCTTCGAGGTCCTCGTGGGCGCGGGCGGCCTCGGCGAGCGGGTAGCGCTCGGAGATGTGCACCCGCAGCTGCCCGGAGGCCACCCAGCCGTAGAGGTCGGAGGCGCGCCAGGCGAGCTCGTCGCGGGTGGCGATGTAGGAGCCGAGGGTCGGACGGGTCAGGAAGAGGGAGCCGTTCCTGGCGAGGATCTGCGGGTCGATCGGCGGGACCGGGCCGCTGGCCTGGCCGTACAGCGCCATCATGCCGCGCGGTCGCAGCGAGGCGATGCTCTCGTCGAAGGTGGCCGCGCCCACCCCGTCGTAGACGACGTGTACGCCGGAGCCGGTCAGTTCGCGGACCGCGTCGGCGAAGCCCTGGTAGCGGAACACCTCGTCGGCGCCCGCCTGGCGGGCCAGGATCTCCTTCTCCTCGGTGGAGACCGTGCCGATCACCCGGGCGCCGCGCAGCTTGGCGATCTGGGTGAGCAGCAGGCCCATCCCCCCGGCGGCGGCGTGCACCAGGACGTCGTCGCCCTCCTTCACCTCGTACGTGGAGTGCGTCAGGTAGTGGGCGGTCAGTCCCTGGAGCGTGACGGCCGCCGCGACCTCGGCCGTCACCCCCTCGGGTACGGCGAGCAGCTTGGAGGCGGGCACCGCGGTCCTGGAGGCGTAGCTGCCCGGCACGCTCGACCACGCCACGGTGTCGCCGACGGCGACGTCGCGGACGTCCTCGCCGACCGCGGCGACGGTGCCCGCGCCCTCCTCGCCGGGGACGAAGGGCAGGGAGAGCGGGTAGCGGCCCATCCGGTGGTAGACGTCGATGAAGTTCACCCCGGAGGCGGCGACGTCGACCAGGACGTCGCCGGGATTCACCTCGGGGTCCGGGTGGTCGTCGGTGTAGGTGAGGGCCTCGGGCCCGCCGGTGGCGGAGACGACTATGGCGCGCATCGTGCTGAACTCCTTTGGTCGGTCAGGTGCCCCGATCGTCCCCGGCGGCGTGCGGATCACTCGCCGTCAGGGCTGTCTGGTGGAGGCGGGGCCGTGCAGGGTGAAGTTGTCGAACGCGGTCCGCAGGACGGCGTTGCCGTTCTCGCCCACCCGGGCGATCACGCCGACCAGCCCGTTGGGCAGCGGGTTGGTGTCGAGGAACGTCTGGGTCTGCTCGTCGTTGACCCACATGGTGAGCCGCACGCCCCCCTCGACGCCGGCGCACTCCGCCGCGAGCCGGATGGCCTCGCCCCTGGGCAGGTCGACCTTGACGGGCTCGGTGAGCTCGCCCCCGGCGCTCTTGACGGTCTTGCGGATGCGGGCGTTGCCCGAGGTGTCGAGCAGGAACTCGTACCGCGTCGCCCTGTTGTCGTCCTCGCCCCGGCAGAACAGCCCGTACTCGCCCATGCCGGTGGTGCCGGAACGGATCGTGATGTCGGAGCCGAGCAGGATCCTGGTCGGTGTGATCGGAATGGGGCTGGCCGTGGGGTCGGGGGTGGCCGGGGGGGTGGGCACGAACGGGATCGGGGCCTGCTCCCGCCGGACATGGGAGTAACCGCTGACGTCGACGGCGTAGTAGCCCTCGGGGGAGTAGCCGTACGTGCCGGTCATCGGGCTGTAGGTGCCGCCGCTCCAGCCGGTGCCGCTCTGGGTGAAGTCGTCCTGGTAGAGCAGGGTGAGGTCCTCCGGCGGGCCGCCGGGAGCGAGCGCGAGACGCAGCCCGATTCCCCCGGCCACCACCAGCAGGGCCGCCACGGCCACCCCGGCGGCCAGTCTCCGCCGCTCGGCCGCCCGGCCGAGCCAGGAGGGCCTGGTGTCGCCCCCCGGCGGACCGGGCAGGGTGTGGCCGGGACCGTCGTGCGCGAGGCCGGGCACGGCGTGGCCGGAACCCGGCCACGAGGCGCCGGAGACCGGGTGACCGCCCCCCGGGGACGGCGCGGTGTGGGGCGTGTGGCCCCGGCCGGGCTCCGCGCCCTGTCCCGGGTGGCTCCAGCCAGGATCGGAGGGCGTACCGGGGCCGGTCCCGGTCCCGGTCCAGGGGGCGCCCGGCGTTTCCGGGGGGCCCTGCCAGGAGACCTGGACGGAGTGGGCGGCCTGCTCCGGCGCGGCGGAGCGGCCCACCAGGTGGTCGAGGAGCTGCTGTGAGGTGGGCCGGTGCCGAGGGTCCTTGGCCAGGGCGTAGGTGACCAGCTCGCGCAGCGCGGGCTCCATGCCCTCCAGGGAGGGCTCGGTGTTGAGCACCTGGTACAGCACCGCGGGCAGCGCCTCGCCGCCGAACGGCGCCCGCCCGCTGGAGGCGAAGGCCATCAGGCAGCCCCACGAGAACACGTCGCAGGCGACCGAGACCGGCTCGCCGCGCAGCACCTCGGGCGCCATGTAGCGGGGGGTGCCGAGGATCTCGCCGGTCCCGGTCATCCCGCCGAGGGTGTCCAGCGCGCGGGCGATACCGAAGTCGATCACGCGGGGGCCGACGGGGGAGAGCAGCACGTTGGACGGCTTGAGGTCGCGGTGCACCACCCCGGCGCCGTGGATGGCGGTGAGCGCGGTCGCCACCCCGACGGCGAGCGCGTCGAGGCTGGAGCCGCGGAGCGGCCCGCCGGAGTCGACGGCCTCCTCGAGGTTGGGGCCGGTGACGTACTCGGTGACGACGTAGAGCTGGTCGTCGTCGAGCACCGCCTCGATGACCGCGGCCGTGCAGAACCTGCGGACCCGCTGCGCCGCCTCGGCCTCCCTGCGGAAACGCATCCGGAACCGTTCGTGCTGGCTGTACTCCGGATTGATGACCTTGATGGCGACCTGCTGCCCGTCAGGGGACTCGCCAAGATAGACCGTGCCCATCCCGCCCCGGCCCAGCTGGCTGAGCACGCGGTACCGGCCTATCTGCTGGGGTTCGTCGGGACTGAGGGTGCTCACCTTTGTACCTAACCGCATACGCCGTCACATGAGTGTTTCAGCCTAGCGATCTCTTGCCGCTCGCCAGCAGTCGCAACAGCGGCACGTCCACTTTTTCCAGGCTGTCCACGGTCAGCACGTCCTCCGCCACCGGATCGCCGGAGACCGACACCACCCGGCACCCCGCCGCGCGGGCCGCCGCGAGCCCGGTCGGGCTGTCCTCCACGGCCACGCAGTCGGCGGGGTCCAGGCCCAGCCCGGCGGCCGCCCGCAGGTACGGGTCCGGCAGCGGCTTGCCGCGCGCGGTGTCCTCGGCGGCCAGCACCAGCGCGAACCGCTCCGCCCCGACGCCGCGCAGCACCATGTCCACGATGAGCCGGGGCGAGGCGCTGACCAGTGCCGTGGGCACGCCCTCCGCCTTCAGGTCGTCCAGCAGCCGGATCGCGCCGGGCAGCGGTGTCACCCCGCCGGAGACCCACCCGGCGAAGGACTCGGTGAGCCGCGCCCCGACCTCCGCCACGCCGGGCGCGCCGGGCGGCAGGTGTCGTACGAGGTAGCCGGCCGCGTCCTCGACCAGGCGGCCGAGGACGTGGCCGGCGTCGGCCTCCGTCAGTTCCAGGCCCAGCTCGGCGGCGACCGCCACGCACGCCTGCCACCACATTCCCTCGGTGTCGACGAGCGTGCCGTCCATGTCGAACAGGACGGCCCCGAGCTCACCCGACACCCGCGACGTCCTCCGACTCGGCGGGCGTCACGGACCCTGCGGACCCTGCGGGCTCCCCGGGCTCCGTGAGGACGGGCGCGGGGGCGGTGCGCGCCGCGACGAGCACGGGCCGCTGCACGAGGGCGACGTCCACCCGCGTGCCCGGCGCGAGGCGTACCGCGTCGTGTCCCGGCACGTCGCTGAGGACCTCCAGCTCGCCCACCTTCACCCGCAGCCGCGCGGTGGAGCCGCGGAAGGACGACGCCACGATCGTGGCCCTCCCGTCGGGGGAGGGCGTGACCAGCACGGCCTCCGGGCGTACCAGTACGTCGACGTCGGGCGAGGACGGCAGGGGGCCGTCCACCGGCATGAGCTCCCCCATGACGGTGACCTCCTGGCCGGACAGGCGGCCGGGGACGTGGTTCATCGCGCCGACGAACTCCGCCACGAACGGGGTCGCGGGCCGGTCGTAGACCTCGGCCGGAGGGCCGCACTGCTCCAGCCGCCCGGCGCGCAGCACCGCGACCTTGTCGGCGACCGACAGGGCCTCCTCCTGGTCGTGGGTGACGAAGATGGTGGTGATGCCCAGTTCGAGCTGGAGCCGCCGGATCTCCTCGCGCAGCGAGACGCGGACCTTGGCGTCCAGCGCGGACAGCGGCTCGTCGAGCAGCAGTACGCGCGGCTCCAGCGCCAGCGCCCTGGCCAGGGCGACGCGCTGCTGCTGGCCGCCGGACAGCTCGTGCGGGTAGCGCTGGGCGTGCGTCGGCAGGCCGACCAGCTCCAGCAACTCGTCCGCGCGCGCGTGCCGTTTGGCGGTCGGCACCTTGCGCACCCGCAGCCCGAAGGCCACGTTGTCTCTGGCGTTGAGGTTGGGGAACAGGCTGTAGGACTGGAAGACCATGCCCGCGTCGCGGCGGTTGGCGGGGACCCGGGTGATGTCCTTGCCGTCCACGAGCACCGCCCCGGCGTCGGGGTGCTCGAAACCGGCGACGCAGCGCAGCGCCGTGGTCTTCCCACAGCCGGAGGGGCCGAGCAGGGCCATCAGCTCGCCCTGTTCGACGGTGAGGTCCAGGCCGTCCAGGGCCACCGTACGGCCGAACGCGCGGCGCAGCCCCCGGAACTCGACGGTCATCGACGTTTCCTTCCCGCACCCGAGAGGGTGAGCAGCAGCAGCCAGATGAGGAGCAGGCTGATGATCGACAGGGCGACGGAGAGCTGCCCGTCGTTCCCGGAGATGGTGACGATCCAGACGGGGAACGTCTCGTAGCCGAGCAGGGCGGCGACGGTGTACTCGCCGAGCACCAGCGCGAGGGTGAGGAACGAGGCGCTCGCGATGGAGGAGCGGATATTGGGGATGATCACCCGGAACAGCACGTACGGCCACGAGGCGCCCAGGTTGCGGGCCGCCTCCACCAGCGTCCGCACGTCGATCGCGCGCAGCCCGGCGTCCAGCGACCGGTAGGCGAACGGCAGCGTCAGCATCACGTACGCGAGCACGAGGACGAACGGGAACCTCTCGTCCTGGATGGCGATGAGCGTCGCCCAGAACGGGGTGGCGGCCAGCGCGTCGACGCCGTCGCGCAGCGCCGTGCTGATGCCGACCACGTAGGTGATCGGCGGTACGACCAGCGGGAGCGTGGAGAGCAGCTCCAGCACCGGCCGCAGCCGGGGCGCGCCGAGCCGTACGGCCAGCATCGCCGGGAGGGTGAGCAGCAGCACCGCGACGATGGTCGCGGCGGCGAGCGCGAGGGAGAGCAGCAGGCTGGGCAGGAAACCGGGCGCCGACAGGATCCGCCCGTAGGCGGCGAGCGAGAAGCCCCGGCCCTCCGAGTAGACGGTGAACCAGAAGGACACCGCCATCGGCACGACGAAGTAGAGCGCCGCGACGACCAGCACGATCCCCCGCCAGGCCCGCCGCCGCCCGGGGCGGGCGGTGGCGGCGGGGCCCGGGGTGACGTCGGGCAGCGTGGCTACCGCAACCATCGGGAGCTCCTCTTCTGCAGCGGCAGGTAGACCGCCATCACCAGCAGCGCGACGACGATCATGTCGAGGCTCAGCGCGAGCGCGACGTTCTCGTACCCGATGAGGACGTCCCCGGTGAGCGCCTCGGCGATCTGCAGGGTGACCAGCGGGACCGTGCTGCCGACCATGGCGTAGGCGGTGGCGTAGGCGGCGAACGCGCCGCCGAACAGCAGGACGAGGCCGCCGAGCAGGGCCGGGGTCAGCACCGGGATGCCGACGTAGCGCCAGAACTGCCAGGTGGTGGCGCCGTTGTTCTGCGCCGCCTCCCGCCACTGCGGGCGCAGGCCGTCCAGCGCCGGGGTCACGACGAGCACCATCAGCGGCACCGAGAAGTACATGTAGACCAGGGCCAGGCCCCAGAAGTTGTACAGCACCCCCGGGCCGAGGCCCAGCGCGGTGGTGATCACCCCCGAGTTGCCCAGGGTGGCGATCCAGATGAAGGCGAGCGGTACGCCGCCGAAGTTGGACAGCACGCCGGAGAAGGTCAGCACGGCCTCGCGCAGCGCCGTGAACCGGGAGGTGATCACGGCCTGGGCGAGGAACGTCCCGGCGACCGCGGCGGCGACCGCCACCACGGCCGACAGCTGGACACTGCTGAGCAGGGCGTTCAGGTAGGGCCCCTGGAGGCTCCTGGCCATGTTCGCGGTGCCGAAGGAGGACACCTTGGTCGCCGGGTCCTTGACGGTGAACGCCCCGGCCAGCAGCGTGAGCGCCGGGATCCCGAAGGCCACCGCGGTCACGACCAGCAGTGGCAGGGCTCCCAGCCAGTTCCTGGATCGAGGACGGCCGCCGCGCGGGGCGGCGGCCGTGACAGCCGGGACCGTCATCCCGAGACCGCGGCGCCCCAGCCTCCGGCCAGGACCTCCTTGGCCTTGTTGACCTGCTCCTCCGTCGGGAAGGTGGGCTCACCCTCGACCGGCGGGAGGTTGGCCTCCGCGGCGGCGTCGACCGTGCCGTCGGCCTTCATCGCGGGCAGCAGCACCGGGCGGGCGAAGCCGCCGAGGTAGAGGTTCTGGCCCTCTGGGCTGTAGAGGAACTCCTGCCACAGGCGCGCGGCGGCCGGGTGCGGGGCGTCCTTGTTGATGGCCTGGGCGTAGAGCTGGAAGTACTTGCCGTCGCTGGGGATGACGGTCTTCCAGTCGAGGCCCTTCTCCGCCATCTTGGGGGCGTAGGCGGCGTTGTTGTAGTCCCAGTCGATGCTGATCTGGGTCTCGCCCTTCTCGATGGTGGCCGGGGTGGTCTCCACGGGGTTGAAGTTCCCGGCCTCCTTCAGCTTCTTGAAGAAGTCCAGGCCGGGCTGGATGTCGTCGAAGGAGCCGCCGTTGGCGAGGGCCGCCGCGTACACGCCCGCGAAGGCCGAGCCCGACTTGGTCGGGTTGCCGTTCATGGCGACCTTGCCCTTGTACTCGGGCTTGAGCAGGTCGGCGTAGGTCTCCGGGCACTTGGCGATCTTCTTGGCGTCGCAGCCGATGGAGACGTAGCCGCCGTAGTCGTTGAACCAGAGGCCACTCGCCTCCTTCTGGTTCTCGGGGATCTTGTCCCAGGTCTCGACCTTGTACGGCGCGAACAGGCCCTCGGCGGCACCGCTGATCGCGAAGGACTGGCCGAGGTCGAGCACGTCCGGGGCGCGGTCCTGGCCCTTGCGGGTCTTCACCGCGTTGATCTCGTCGGCGCTGGCGGCGTCGGGGGTCTCGCTCTCGATCTCGATGCCGTACTTCGCCGTGAAGGTCTCGATGATCTTGCCGTAATTGGCCCAGTCGGGCGGGAGGGCGATGACGTGGAGCTTGCCCTCCTTCTTGGCGGCCTCGACGAGCTTGTCCAGCCCGCCGAAGTCGGCCGCGGAGGTGGCGGTCCTGGCGTCCACTCCGGCCGAGGAGCCTCCGTCGGAGGCGCCCGCCGACGGTGCCGCCGTGGTGGGGGCGGCTCCGCACGCCGTGGCGCCCACCAGGAGGAAGGCCGCCAGGCCTGCGAAGCGAACTCGGGATGCGATCACTGTGTCTCCCAAGGGGGTGTCGCGCAATATTTCACGAAATTAGACGAACTTGTACAAACAAGCTAGACCTCCTGTGTCGTGAATCAGTTGCTGTTTGGTGAACGGGTGAAGTACGGCGGTGAAATGCGCGGACCCGGGCTATGTGTGGCTTTGACGTTTGTTTAGGGTGGGGCTGAGCCGGACGCCAGGTGTGCGCAGCGAGGGATTCCGCCGACGCGCGCCGGGCCCGGACGCGAGAGAGCGGCGTGAGAGGCGAGGCGAGATTGCGCGGTCACCGGGTGTTCGCGGATACGTGGGAAAGGGCCCTGAGGGTCGCGGGCGCACCGGATGGGACGCGGGTGTTCGCGGGGTGTCCGGAGAGGGTGCGGGTGGTCGCGAGAGTGCGGGTGTTCGCGGGGTGTCCGGAGAGGGTGCGGGTGTTCGCGGGGGGCCTGGAGAGGGTGCGGGTGGTCGCGGGGTGTCCGGAGGCGAGGGCGCGGGTGTTCGCGGGTCGTCCGGAGGGGACGTGGACGGGCGCGCGGGGAGGGGCTCTCGCGTTCGCGGGCGCACCCGAGGGGACGCGGAGGTGACGGCCAGGTACATGGGCATCGCGGAGGAGCTGCGCGACGCGATCATGCGAGGCGAGTATCCCGTGGGCGCCCAGCTGCCCTCCGAGGCCGAACTGGCCACCCGCTTCGCGGCCTCGCGCGGCACGGTCCGCCAGGCGGTCGCCGTACTCGCCACCGAGGGCCTGGTCGGGTCCCGGCAGGGGGCCAGGCGCATCGTGCTCGGCCGCGAGCGCAGCCAGAGCTTCGCCGAGTTGCACAGCTTCGCCCAGTGGGCGCGGGCGATGGGCTACCGGGTCAGCGGGCAGGTGCTGCAGCAGCGCCGCAGGGGCGCCGGGGCCACCGAGGCCGTACGGCTCGCGCTCCAGCCGGGCGAGCCGGTGCTCTCCGTGCTGCGGCTGCGCTCCCTGGAGGGCGAGCCGGTGATGCTGGAGCGCACGGTCTACGCCGGATGGATCGCCCCGGCCGTCGAGCGCATCGAACCCGGCTGCGAGTCGGTCACCCAGGCCCTCTACGAGAGCGTCGGCCTCGTCTTCGCCTACGGCGAGCACCTCATCGACGCGGTGGCCGCGGGCGTCCAGGACTCCAAACTGCTGGCCGTGCGCAGGGGCAGCCCGCTGCTGCGCCAGCGCCGGGTCACCACCACCCACGAGGGACGGCCCGTCGAGTGGTCCGACGACCGCTACCGCGCGGGCAGCGTGACCTTCAGCATCCGCAACTCGGTGGACGCCAACCCGCTCGTACGGCAGATGGGTGACTTGCGCCCGGCCCCGTGAGAACGTATGTTCGACACGCCAGACCCGTCTTCCCCCGGGTGCTCATCCGAAAGCCGCGGGAGAAGAAGCGTCTTGAGCAGACTTTACGGCGACCCCATCGAGGTGTGGATTCGCGACGGGCAGCCCATCCAGTTCGTCTGGCGCGACCGCCTCCACACCGTCCGCCGGGTCCTCGACCACTGGGTCGTCGCGCGGGAGTGGTGGAAGATCTCCGACAGCGATCCCGGCGAGCGCCGGTTCTGGCGGGCCGAGGCCGCCTCGGGCGGCCGGATCGGCACCTACGAGCTCAGGTTCGACACCGCGGGCGAAGGCTGGCTGCTGATCAGGGCATGGGACTGACGCCCCGCCGACGGGCTCCGGCCGAGCTGAAAGGCCGCGCCTCGCGGACGGGTGGCCGATGGGCGGCCGACACCCCGCTCCGGCGTGCCTCGCACCGGGCGGGGCGGCCTTCGCTCACTGCCCGGCGGGGTGGACCTCCTGGGACCGGTCCTGCCCGGAGGGCTCCGGCGAAGGCGTCTCGGGGGAGGGAGACGGGGGGTTCCCGGCGAGCGGGTGCGGGACCGGCTCCGCCGGGGGCGGCGGGAGGTGACGCTCCACCTTGATCTGCCGCCGGTGCCGGGAACCCGCGGCCTGGATCCCGGTGATCTGCCGTACGGTCATCGCGCACAGCAGGGAGGCGACCGCGACGGCGATCAGCTCGGGCGGCCCGAAACCGGTCAGGTTCGTGCCCCCCTGGGACGTCCCCGGCCACAGCCGTGCCAGCACCAGGGTGAACGCGACCAGCCAGCTCAGCCACCAAGCGGTGAGCAGCGCGACCCAGTGGAGACGGCGGTCCAGCGGCGGACGGGAGGCCCACCACAGCCGGTCGGCCAGCACGGCGGGCGCGACCAGGTTGACCCCCGGCACGAACCAGCTCACCAGCACCGGCGCCACCGCGGGCCGGTCGGCGCCCTGCCGGGCGCGGAGCAGCCAGTTCAGGTACGCGGCGACGACGGCGATCGCGGTCGCGGCGAAGAACATGATCAGGATGGCGAAGACGGTGACCGCGCCGAAGACCGCGTCGGCGCCGGGGGCGTGGGGGTCGCCGTCGAGCCCGGCTATCTCCAGGACGAGGCGCCGCCCACGGACCTGTTCGAACACCACCAGGGCGGCGGTCGCGATCACCAGTGTGGTGAGAGTGACATAGACGGCCGAAGCCGACCTTTGAAGAGATGGGATAGAGCGCATGTATATCTCCCCCCGCCATGCGCCGAGGACCTGCCCTTTTTCTATCCCGTCAGCTCTTCCGCTAATCAGCCTAGATGTCCCGCTCAGCCGACGATGCCGGACTCCCACGCCCACGCGGCGATCTCCACCCGGTTTCTGGCGCCCAGCTTCGTCTGGATGCTCCCCAGGTGCGTCTTCACGGTCGACAGCGAGACGAACAACTCGGCGGCGACCTCCTGGTTGGTCCGCCCCCTGGCCACCAGGCGCACGACGTCCAGCTCGCGCTCGGTGAGGGGCTCACTGGGCGGCCGGACGCCACCGGCCCGAGGGTGGGACAGGTGTTCGAGCAGGCGTACGGTCACCGACGGCGACACCAGCGCGTCCCCGGCCGCCGCGGCCCGGATCGCCTCGATGAGCAGCGTCGGCCCGCTGTCCTTGAGCAGGAAGCCGGTCGCCCCGGCGCGCAGCGCCCCGTAGACGTACTCGTCGAGGTCGAAGGTGGTGACGATGACCACCCTCATCGGGTCGGGCACCCCCGGCCCCGCGAGGACGCGGGTGGCCTCCAGGCCGTCCAGCTTGGGCATCCGGATGTCGAGCAGGCACACGTCCGGCCGTAGCCGTCGCGCCAGCTCGACGGCCTCGGCCCCGTTGGCGGCCGTCGCCAGGACCTCCATGTCCTCCTGGGCGTCCAGAATCATCTGGAACCCGGTTCGTACGAGTTCCTGGTCGTCGGCGATGAGCACCCGAATCGTCACCTGATGGATTGTGCCAGCCCGGAGGCGGGTGCGGATCGGGCATCCGGCCGATGTACCGGCGAACGTGGCGGATCGTCCTTTCGGCCGACTCCGCCCGGGACCGGGGAGACGATCGGCCGATCCGCCGCCGCGCCCTCGCGCGGGAGAGTCCTCGGCATGAATGTTGTTCTTGAGGGATCCGGGCTGGTCAAGCGCTTCGGAACGACCGTGGCGCTGGGCGGTGTCGGGCTGGCGGTCCACGCGGGTGAGGCCGTGGCGATCATGGGGCCGAGCGGGTCGGGGAAATCGACGCTGCTCCATTGCCTGGCCGGGATCATGAAGCCGGACGCGGGCGAGGTGCACCTGCTCGGCGAGCGCGTCGACACGCTGGGGGAGCGGAAGCGCAGCGCCCTGCGCCGCACGCGTTTCGGCTTCGTGTTCCAGTTCGGCCAGCTCCTGCCCGAGCTTCCCTCGGACGAGAACGTCGCGCTGCCGCTCATGCTCGGCGGTGTTCCCCGGGCGGACGCGGTGCGGCGGGCCCACGACTGGTTCGGCCCGCTCGGTCTGAGCGGGATGGAGGGGCGCCGCCCAGGGGAGCTCTCCGGCGGCCAGGCGCAGCGGGTGGCGATCGCCCGCGCGCTGGTCACCCGCCCCGCGGTCGTCTTCGCCGACGAGCCGACGGGGGCGCTCGACCAGAACACCGGCCACGACACGATGCGCCTGCTGGCCCACGCCACCCGGGACAACGGGGCCTCGCTGGTCGTCGTCACCCACGATCCCCAGGTGGCCCGCTGGTGCGACCGCGTGGTCGAGGTCCGCGACGGCCACCTTCTGCCCGGCCCCGGCACGGGGGATCCGCGCGAGGGCGTGCGGGAGCGGGGCGGCCCCGAGACGGTCCGGGCGTTTCCCGGGATGAGCGGATGAGCGGGCTGCTCGGCCTGAGCTGGCGGCTGCTGCGCGGCGGGGGTCGCCGAGGTCTGCTGGGGGCGGGGCTGACCGCGGGGGCGGTGGCGGTCTCCACCGCGCTGCTGCTCTTCGCCGTCGTGGCCAACCTCGGCTTCCAGAGCAGGGGCGAGCGGGAGGCGTGGCGCAACCCGGTCCCGGCCGCGAGCGGGGCCGTGGCGATCGAGGCCGTCCGCACGGACTACGTGCGCGACCGGTGGATCACGGTCGTGGATCTCGCCGCGCTCGGGCCGAGGGCACCCCGGCCGCCCGGCCTGGACCGCTTCCCCGCCCCCGGAGAGGTGTGGTTCTCCCCGGCGATGGCCGAACTCGCCGGAGAACTCCCGGCGGACCAACTCGCCGCCCGCTTTCCGGGCAGGCGCGGCGGGACGATCGGCGACGAGGCGCTCGTGTACCCGGGAGAGCTGGTCGTGGTACGCGGGCAGGCCCCGGGCTCACCGGTGATGAGAGCCACCACGTCGGACGACTGGCGCGGCGGCGCCGTACCGACGAGGATCTCCGGTTTCGCGGGGAGGACGACGGACGGCGCGCAGGGCTACAGCGCGCTCGGGCTGATCGCGAGCGTGCTCATGGTCGTCCCGCTGCTGGTGTTCGGCGGCGCCGCGGCCCGCCTGACCGTGGCCCGCAGGGACCAGCGCCTGGCCGCGCTCCGGCTGGTCGGCGCGTCTCCCGGCCAGGTGGTCGCCATGACCGTCGCCGAGGCGGTGATCACCGCGTTCGGTGGCGCGGTGCTGGGAACGGCGCTGTACGGACTGCTCGTCCCGCTGCTGGCCCGGATCGAGATCAGGGGAGGCCCCTGGTTCCCCTCCGACGTGTGGCCGGGGGTGCTGCCCACGCTCGCCGTCCTGGTGGCCGTGCCGCTGCTCGTCGGGGCGTCGGCCGTGGTCGGCCTGCGCCGCGTGGTGGTCGGCCCGCTCGGTGTCGCCAAGCGGGAGACCCCTCCGGCGATGCGCTTCGTCAGGGTCGTCGCGCTGCTCGTCGCCCTGGTGGCGGTTCCCACGCTCAGCTCCGGTGCCGGGGTGGGGGTGATCGCCGCGGTCATCGGCGGCGCCTTCCTGTGCGTCAACCTCGCGGGCCCGTGGGTGGTCGGGATGATCGGCCGGATCACCGTCCGGGCGGCCAGGGGCCCGGCCCGCCTGCTGGCCGGGCGCCGGTTGATCGACGACCCCAGGTCCGCCTGGCGGACGGTGAGCGGCGTGGCCATGACGGGGTTCGTGGCCGGGTTCATCGGTTTCCTCGCCCCGGGCGACGTCGTGTTCGACGGCACGCGGGCGGAACTGCGCCTGGCCGTGCCCTCCGCGCGGGCGGCCGAGATCACCGCCGAGGCCCGCGAGCGCCTGTCCGCGGCGGGCGTCCGGGCGGTGGTCGAACCCGTGGGGAGGAGCGGCCGTGCGGGAAGGGGCGACAAGGTGATCGCCATCACCGTGGGCCGCGCCGCCCCCGGTTCCGCGGGCTCCGGGTCCGAGGGGCCGGTGGACGCGGCGGCCGTCGACCGGGCGCGTACCGCCCTGGAGGGGCTGGTGCCCGGACACGGGGCGACCTCGGGCGCCGACGACGATCGGCTCACCGCCCAGATCCTCGACGACGTCGGCACCGGCACGATCATCGTGCTCGCGGTCTCGTTCCTGGTGGCGATCGCCAGTGCCGGGATCACCGCGGCCTCCTCGGTCCTCGACCGCAGGCAGACCTACGCGCTGCTCCGCCTGGCCGGTACGCCACTGGAGGTCCTGGACGCGGCCCGCAGGGCGGAGACCCTCATCCCGCTGGCGGTCATGGGAGGCGGCACCATCGCGGTCGGCGTCTTCTGCGCCCTGCCGTTCGCCGCCGTCGCGATGAACGTCACGGGCGCGGTCATCCTGCTGGTCTGCGTCGTGCTCGGGTTCGCCGGGGTGATCGGCGCGGGGGCGGCGAGCGCCCCGCTCCTGCGTTCCGTCACCGCCGACCCGGCCCCACGGCCGGACTGAGAACCGGGGGCGGGTCAGCCCAGGACCAGGTCCCTGAGGGTCCTCAGGGAGGTCTCGTCGCGGGGGCCCATGACCAGGAGGTTGCTCACCGGGCTCTTCCGCCAGAGCTCCAGGCGCTCGCGGACGCGATCGGCCGGGCCGACCAGGGAGATGCCGTCGGCGAGCTCGTCGGGGATCGCGTTGAACGCCTCGTCCCTGCGTCCGGCCAGGTAGAGGGCCTGGATCTCCTCGGCGGCCTCGGCGTAGCCCATCCTGCCGATGATGTCGGCGTGGAAGTTGTGGCTCTTGGCCCCCATGCCGCCGATGTAGAGGGTGAGCATCATCTTCACCCCGTCCAGCGCCGCCCTGACGTCGTCGGTGATCACGGTTATGACCATGGCGGCGATGTCGAAGCCGGGACCGGCGCCGGAGAGGGAGGGGCCGTACATCCGCTCGATCTTCTCGGGGAACACGAAGAGCGGCAGCCAGCCGTCGGCGATCTCGGCGGCGAGCGCGACGTTCTTCGGGCCCTCCGCGCCGAGGTAGAGGGGGATCTCGGCGCGGAGCGGGCGGGTGATCAGCTTCAGCGGCTTGCCGAGGTTCGCGCCTCCGGGGTAGGGGAGGGGGTAGTGCTCGCCGTCGCTGGTCACCGGCTCCTCGCGGCGCCACACCTTGCGCATGATCTCGACGTACTCGCGGGTGCGGGCGAGCGGCCTGGGGAACGGCGTTCCGTACCAGCCCTCGACAACCTGGGGCCCCGACGCGCCGATGCCGAGCAGCAGCCGCCCGCCGGTGAGATGATCCAGGGTCATCGCGGTCATCGCCGTCGCCGCCGGGGTCCTGGCCGAGATCTGCGCCACGGAGGTGCCCAGTTTGATGCGGGACGTCCGCGCGCCGTACCAGGCCAGGGGGGTGAAGGCGTCGCTACCGTAGGCTTCCGCGGTCCAGACGGACTCGTACCCCAGCCGTTCCGCGGTCTGGACGAGTTCGGTGGCGTCGTCGGCGGTCCGCTGCCAGTAGCCGAGGTTCAGGCCGAGCTTCAGGTCGGTGCTCACGGTGGTCTCCTCGCGACGTGACGCCGGACGGACCCCGTAATTAGAACACGTTCTATATTGGTCGGTCGAGTGTGAGGTGTCGAAATTCGGTCTCCCGGGAAGCGTGCACTTGTGCTCAACGCCGCTCGCAAACTCCTCTCCCTGATGTCGCTCCTCGCCCTCGCCGCCATGGGAACGATCCCGGCGGTGGCGCACGCGGCGGGACGGCCCAACATCGTGCTGGTCCTCGTCGACGACCTGGACGCGGGTGATCTGCAGAAATTTCCCAACATCTGGAGCCTGCTCGCCCAGGGCGGCACCGGCTTCGACCGGTTCTTCGTCCCGAACTCCTGGTGCTGCCCCTCGCGCGCGTCGATCATGCGATGCCAGTACGTGCACAGCCACGGCGTGCTGACCAACACCGCTCCCGAGGGAGGCTTCACCAAGTACTACACGTCCGGTCTGGAACGCTCCAACATCGCCACCTGGATGAAGTCGGCCGGATACCGCACCGGACTGATGGGCAAATACCTCAACCACTATCCCGGCGGCGCCACCTCCGCCACCCACGTGCCTCCGGGCTGGGACGAGTGGGACGTGCCGGTGCGCAGGCTGTACGAGGAGTACGGCTACACGCTCAACGAGAACGGCATGTTGCGCGACTACGGCTTCGCGCCGCAGGACTATCTGACCGACGTGCTCAGCGCGAAGGCCAGGGCGTTCGTCTCCCAGCCCAGCCAGGATCCGTTCTTCCTCTACCTCGCCCCGGTCGCCCCGCACAACCCGGCCAACTACGCCCCCCGGCACGAGGCCGCCTTCGCCGGGGTGGTGGCCCCGCGCACCCCGTCCTTCAACCAGGCGGACGTCAGCGCCGAGCCCCTCTGGCTCAGGTCGCTCCCGCCGCTCGACGCCTCGAAGATCCGCAGAATCGACCGGCACTACCGGGACCGGCTCCGGGCGATGCTCGGCGTGGACGACATGGTGGGTGCCCTCGTCGAGTCCCTCAGGGCCTCCGGCAAGCTGGATGAAACGTATATCTTTTTCTCCTCCGATAACGGGTTCCACCTGGGGCAGCACCGGCTCGCCCATGGCAAGACCACGCCCTTCGACGAGTCGGTCAGGGTGCCGCTGCTGGTCAGGGGGCCGGGTGTGCAGGCGGGCCGCGCCATCGGCGACGTGGCCGCGAGCGTGGACCTGGCCCCGACGTTCGCCCAGCTCGCCGGGGCCACGCTCCCCGACTTCGCCGAGGGGCGCTCCCTGCTGCCGCTCCTGCGGGGGGAGAAGCCGCTCTCGTGGCGCCAGAACGTGCTGCTGGAGTTCTACCGCCCGACCAGTCCGAGCTCGGCCCGCCAGACCCCGGTCCCGGCCTACCAGGGGATGCGGACCGCCCAGAGCACCTTCGTCCGTTACTCCACCGGCGAGTACCAGCTCTACGACCTCACCAGGGATCCCTACCAGCTCCACAACCTCGCCGCTGAGACCCCGCTCCCCGTGATCGCCGAGTTCAACCGGCAACTCGACGCCCTGGTCTCCTGCTCGGGCGCCGCCTGCCGCTCAGCCGATTCGGTCAGACCGCCCCTGCTGCCCTTCAAGCCCCTCGTGGTCCTCAGCCCGTGGGGAACGTGAGATGCCGGGATAGGCCCGCCGCAGGTGGTCCTCGACGGCGGCCGACGCCTCCGCCGCGTCCCCGGCGGCGATGGCCCGGTGGATCCGGCGGTGGTCGGCCATGAGCCCGGACGTGTCGCCCAGGCGCTCGACCGCCTCGACCGCGTAGCGGCGGAGCGAGTCGCGCAGGGAGAGCATCATGGCGGTGGTCAGCCTGTTGCCCGACGCCTCGGCGATGGCCACGTGGAAGGCCGTGTCGTACTCGACGAACTCCTCGGCCGTCGCCGTGGCGTCCATGCGCTCCAGTGCGGAGGTGAGCGCGGACAGGTCGGCCCCGTGGACGGCGGCGTGCGAGACCGACCACTTCTCGATCATCAGCCGGGCGTCGACGACCTCCTCCAGCGACAGGTTCGACAGCCCGAGGTGGAGCCTGAGCAGGTCGCTCAGGGCCTCCGCGGGCCTGGAGATGAGGAAGGCCCCCGCGTCCGGACCCCGTCCTACCTGCGATGACACCACTCCCAGCGTCTCCAGCACCCGCATCGCCTCGCGTACCGACGACCGGCTCACCCGCAACTGCTCGGCGAGTTGCCGCTCGCCGGGCAGGCGGTCGCCGACCCTGAGTCCGTCGTCCGCGATGCGCCGTTCGATCTGAGCGATCACGTCCTCGAACGCCCGGGTGCGCCGGACCGGTTGCCAACCGCTCAAGAGGACCTCCTCTTGTGGGGAAATGTGGTCAGACCATACTATGGTCGGACCATTGAAAGGAAGGAGTGCCGTGCGCGTCGCCCTCTTCATCACCTGCGTGAACGACACACTGTTTCCCGGCACCGGGCAGGCGGTCGTCACGCTGCTGCGCCGCCTCGGATGTGACGTCGAGTTCCCGCGGGCGCAGACCTGCTGCGGCCAGATGCACGTCAACACGGGCTATCCCGAGGAGGGCAGGCGGCTCGCGCGGCACTTCGTGGACGTCTTCGCCGGGTACGACGCGGTCGTCGCGCCGTCGGGATCGTGCGCCGCGATGGTCCGCGAGCAGTACCCTCGGCTCGCCCGCACCCCCGCCATGACCGGATCGGGGAGCCCGGGAGGTCTCGTCCCCGGGGCCGCCGAGGAGGGCACGTCCGGCTCCTTCGCCGCCGAGGTGGCCGAGCTGGTGCCCAGGGTCTACGACCTCTCCGAGTTCCTCGTCGACGTCCTCGGCGTCACCGACGTGGGCGCCTACTTCCCGCACCGGGTGACCTACCACCCGACCTGCCACTCGATGCGCATCCTGCGGGTGGGCGACCGGCCCACCCGCCTGCTGGAGCAGGTCAGGGGGCTGGAGCTGGTCCCGCTCCCCGGGGCCGACGAGTGCTGCGGCTTCGGCGGCACCTTCGCGGTGAAGAACCCGGCGATCTCCGCGGCCATGTGCGCCGACAAGGTGCACAACGTCGCGACCACCGGCGCCGAGGTGCTGTGCGCCGCCGACAACTCCTGCCTGATGCACATCGGCGGCACCCTGAGGCGCCAGCGCACCGGTGTGCGGATCATGCACCTCGCCGAGATCCTCGCCGCCACGGAGGCCACCCGATGAGCGTCCCGGCTGTTGACGAGAGGACTGTCGGCGGGCGGGCCGTCGGCGAGCAGGCCGTCGGCGGGCGGATCGTCGGCGAGAGGACTCATGAGAGGACGGCCCACCGGTGAGCGGCACGTTCCTGGGCATGCCCGCCTTCCCTGCGAACGCCGCGGCCGCCGTGCAGGACTCGCAGCTCAGATACAACCTCCGCAAGGCCACCCACACGATCCGCGGCAAGCGGGCCTCCGTGGTCGGCGAGCTGCCCGACTGGGCCGAGCTCCGCAGGGCGGGCAAGGAGATCAAGGACCACACCCTGCGCAACCTGGAGCGCTACCTCCTCCGCATGGAGGAGGCCGTCACCGCGGCGGGCGGCCACGTCCACTGGGCGGCCGACGCCGAAGAGGCCAACAGGATCGTCGCCGACCTGGTCAAGGCCACCGGCGAGACCAGCGTGGTCAAGGTCAAGTCGATGGCCACCCAGGAGATCGGCCTCAACGAGGCCCTCCTGGAGGAGGGCATCACCGCGTACGAGACCGACCTGGCCGAGCTGATCGTCCAGCTCGGTGACGACTGGCCCTCGCACATCCTGGTCCCGGCGATCCACCGCAACCGCTCGGAGATCCGCGAGATCTTCCAGGACAAGATGGCCGACTGGGGCCGCGCGGCGCCCGAGGACCTGTCCGACGAGCCCCGCGCCCTCGCCGAGGCCGCCAGGCTCCACCTGCGCGAGCGCTTCCTGTCGACCAGGGTCGCGATCTCCGGCGCCAACTTCATGATCGCTGAGACCGGCACGCTGGTGGTGCTGGAGTCCGAGGGCAACGGGCGGATGTGCCTCACCCTGCCCGAGACGCTGATCAGCGTGGTCGGCATCGAGAAGCTGCTGCCGAGCTGGCGGGACCTGGAGGTCTTCCTCCAGCTGCTGCCCAGGAGCTCCACCGGTGAGCGGATGAACCCCTACACGTCCACCTGGACGGGCGCGGTCGAGGGCCAGGAGTTCCACCTGGTGCTGCTCGACAACGGCCGCACGAACGTGCTCGCCGACAAGGTGGGCCGCCAGGCGCTGCGCTGCATCCGCTGCTCCGCCTGCCTCAACGTCTGCCCGGTCTACGAGCGCGCCGGGGGACACGCCTACGGCTCGGTCTATCCGGGGCCGATCGGCGCCATCCTCACCCCGCAGCTGCGCGGGACGGCCACGGAGCTGGACGCGTCGCTGCCGTACGCCTCGACCCTCTGCGGTGCCTGCTTCGACGCCTGCCCGGTCGCGATCGACATCCCCGAGGTCCTGGTCCACCTGCGTGGCAAGGTCCGCCACGCCCGCGTCGAGCGGATGGGGATGCGCGCCGCCGGGTGGGTGTTCAACCGCCCCGCGCGGCTGGCGCGCGCCCAGCGGTTCGGCGGGCGCCTGCGCAGGTTCGTCCCCGGGCGCCTGCCGGGGCCGCTGTCGGGCTGGACCGACACCCGTGACATTCCCGACATTCCCCCCGAGTCCTTCCGTGACTGGTGGAACCGTACCGACGGAGGCGTCCGATGACCGCCGGAGCATCCACCCCCGGGCCCGGACCCGGGCGCCCGTCCGGCGTGAGCGGCCGGGAGCGGATCCTGTCGAGGATCCGCTCCGCCGTGGCCGGAGCCCCCGACGTCGAGATCACCCGCGCCTACCGCACGTCACCGTACCCGGCGGACCCGACGGGTACGGAGGGCGTGGTGGAGCTGCTCGCCGAGCGCGTGGCCGACTACCGGGCCGTCGTGCACGTGGTGGACGAGGCCGAGGCGGCCGCGACGATCGCGGCGGCGCTGGCCCGGCGGGGCGCCACCCGGCTGGTCGTCCCGGACGGCCTGCCGCCGGAGTGGGCACCGGACACCCCGGTCACCGACGACCCCCCGCTGAGCGCGGTGGAGCTGGACGGGGTGGACGGGGTCGTCACCGGATGCGCGGTCGCGATCGCCGAGACCGGCACCATCGTGCTGGACGCCGGTCCGGGGCAGGGACGGCGAGCGCTCACCCTGGTCCCGGACTACCACCTGTGTGTCGTGCGGTCCGGGCAGATCGTGGCCGGAGTCCCGGAGGCCCTCGGCAGGCTCGACCCCTCCAGGCCGCTGACCTGGATCAGCGGCCCCTCCGCGACCAGCGACATCGAGCTGAACCGGGTGGAGGGCGTGCACGGCCCGCGCACGCTGGAGGTCGTCATCGTCCGCTGAGCCCGGCGGTGTGCTCCCGCCCCACCGGCACCGGATGCGGTTCCCAGCCGTGCCCGCTCGGGGCCGCTCGGGGCCGCTCGGGACCGCTTGGGATGCGGCGGAGGTGCGGGCTTGCGCGGGCGGGGCCGCTGGGATGAGGTTGGGGCCACACACTCCCCGGCACATTCCCCGGCTAGGAGGGCGCGTGACCGCGTTCGCACCCGATCCGCCGATCCTGACCGGACGGCTCGTGATCCGGCCCTTCCACCCCGGCGACGCCGCCCGCGTCCGCTCGGTGATCAAGGCGCGCGACAGGTTCCTGCCGCCCGGCGCGCCCGGACATCCGTCGGGCGTCTCCCAGTGGCTCTCCCACGGCGCGCACGAGCTGCGCCGCTCCGGTCAGGGCGTGCACCTGGCCGTGGAGGCCGACGGGCTGGTCGTGGGTGCGATCAGCCTCTTCAGGACCCTCTGGGGCGCCGGGACCACCGAGGTCGGGTACGGGGTGCACCCGCTGCACCGGGGCCGGGGCTACGCCACCGAGGCCGTGCTCGGGGTGGCGCGCTGGGTGTTCGAGACCACCGCGATGCGCAGGATCGAGCTCCGCGCCGACCTGGGCAACACGGCCTCCCTCCGGGTCGCGGAGAAGGCCGGTTTCGTCAGGGAGGGCGTACTGCGCGCCGCCGAGCTGGGGGAGGACGGCCCGCGCGACATCGTGGTGTTCGGGATGCTCAGAACTGATCTGTCGTGATCCATGCGGAACTTTCGCGTCGCGGGCGACGCGCTGGAAGGCGTGCCTGGTCGGGAGAGGTGAGCGCGCGGCGCGGGGCAGGCGGGACGTGAAACACGGGCGCGGCCGTGCTGGACGTCTCCCGCGAGTCCGGCTACCGTGCCAGGGCGTGTGATCCAGACGGCCCGGCCGGTGAGGGGGCATCGCCCGCCGTCACCGACCCGATCCTCGTGGCCCGTCGATACCCGCGTGAGAAAAGACGTAATTTACCGATCCGTTACCTGTCCATGGAGTGGCGTTATCGGATATTGTCGCGAATCGCCACTGCGTAACCCCAGGTCAAGGTCATTGGAGTCCTGTTTCCATGAAACCGCCGCTGCTGCTCATCGGGCAGGGCTCGCACGACGACAATGGATCTGCTGAATTCGGTAGGTTCGTCCATCGGCTCCGTTGCCGTCTGGATCAGACGGCGGCGGACGTCTCCGGTGGCTACATCGCCAGGGCCAGACCGCGCCTCAGCGACTCCGTCGCCTCGCTGGTCGCGCGCGGGCACCACCGGATGGTGGCCCAGCCGATGAGCCTCACCGGCGACGTGTGGCTCGGCGCGGACATCCCCTCCGCGATGGCCCGCGAGCAGGAGAGGCACCCCATGCTGACCTGCGACTACGGCCGCCCCCTCGGCTCCGACCCCCGCGTCCTCGCGCTGCTCGCCGAGCGCCTGGCCGACGCGGCCGCCGAGGTCGCCAGCCTCCGGCTGGTCCCGGCCGCCGCCGGGGCGTTCGACGACGAGCCCGAGCACATCGAGATCGGCGAGACCGCCGTGGTCCTGGTCGGCGACGGCTCCACGAGTCCCGAGACGAACGCCGACGTGCACCGGGTCTCCCGCCTCTTCTGGGAGACCCACGCCCACGAGTACATGACCGTGGAGACGGCCTTCGTCTCCCTCACCCCGCCCGGCGTCCCCGGCGGCATCGAGCGCTGCCGCCGCCTCGGTGCCAAGCGTGTGATCGTCGTCCCCTACCTGTTGTTCGCCGGTGGCCTGCTCGACCGCGTCTGGGCGCAGGCGATGGCCTACGCCGCCGGTCACCCGAGCCTGGACGTCCGCTGCGCCGACGTCATCGGCGACTGCGAGGGCCTGGCCGACGTGGTCATCGAGCGCTACGAGGAGGCGCTCAGCGGCATCGCCTGGTGATCTTTCTCCAAGCCCCTGGTGCCTCGACGGCGCCTCGCCGCGCTCCCCGGCGGCCCGGTACGGCTTCTCTGCTCTTTTCCCGAAAAGTCATATCCAGGGGAGACTGATCACATGACCATGCTTGAGGAGACCATCGCGGCGATTCGTCCCGCGGACCCGGCGGCCGTCGCGGAGGCCCGAGCCCACCAGGACCGCCTGACCAAGCCCCGCGGCGCGCTGGGCGTCCTGGAGGACGTGGCGGTACGGCTGGCGGGAGCCGCGGCGGTCAGCCCGCCGCCACTCCCGGTCCCCGCGGCTCTGGCGATCTTCGCCGCCGACCACGGTGTCCACGCCAGGGGCGTGACCCCGTGGCCGCAGGAGGTCACCCCGCAGATGGTCGGCAACTTCCTCGCGGGCGGCGCCGTGGCCAACGCCTTCGCCGCCCAGGTCGGCGCCTCGGTGACGGTCGTCGACGTCGGCGTGGCCGCCGACCTCGACCCCGCGCCCGGCCTGACGATCAGCAAGGTCGCGTACGGCACGGCCGACCTGTCCCGGGGACCGGCGATGACCCCCGAGCAGGTGATCGCGGCCCTGGAGGCCGGGATGGCGACGGCCCGCGACCTCGTCGAGGGAGGCGCCCGCTGCCTGATCACCGGGGACATGGGCATCGCCAACACCACCGCCTCGGCCGCGCTGATCTGCGCGTTCACCGGGCACGACGCGGCCGCGGTGACCGGCAGGGGCACCGGTGTCGACGACGAGACCCTGGCGCGCAAGATAGAGGTGGTCCGCGAGGCCCTCCGGGCGAACGGCCTGGAGCGCGAGCGGGGCGGCACCTCGGGGACGTCCGCCCTGTCGGGGATGTCCGCCCTGGAGACGCTGGCAGCGGTCGGCGGCCTGGAGCACGCGGCGATCGCCGGGTTCGTCCTCGCCGGGGCGGCTCTTCGCGTACCGGTCATCCTGGACGGTGTCATCGCCGGGGCGGCGGCCCTGGCGGCGGCGGCGCTGGCCCCCGACGTCGCCGACCACTGCGTGGCGGGACACCGTTCGGCCGAGCCCGGCCACGCCGTCGCCCTGGATCACCTCGGGCTGCGGCCCCTGGTCGAGCTGGAACTCCGGCTCGGCGAGGGCACCGGCGGTCTGCTCGCCCACCCCCTCGTCTGCGCCGCCGTCAGGGTGATGCACGAGGTCGCGACCTTCGATTCCGCCGGTGTGACGGACAAGGAAGCCTGATCTACGGAAGTCTTAAGCCGGCAGGTTGACAGCGGTCAGCCCTTCCTTGACAGCTGTTAACACGGGAGCAGCGAAGAGGGGGCCGTTAGCCGGTAGGTTTACCTCTTAGCACGCCATGCCTCACAATTCCTCGTGAACGGGAGATCTGTCGTCATGTCGCCCTACCTGCTTGGCTTGCGCCTCTCCGGGCGGCGAGTGCTCGTCGTGGGGGGAGGACGCGTCGCCCAGCGGCGGGTGCCGGCGCTGCTCGACGCGGGAGCCCTGGTCACCATCGTCTCGACGAGCGTCACGCACGCCCTCGACGACCTCATCGCCACAGGCCGCGTGACCTGGGAGGCCAGGCGTTACCAGGTCGGCGACGTCGACGGGGCCTGGCTGGTGCAGGCCTGCACGAACGACCGTACGGTGAACGCCGCGGTGGCCGCGGAGGCCGAGGCCAAGCGGATCTGGTGCGTACGCGCCGACGACAAGGACGCCTCGGCGGCCTGGACCCCGGCCAGCGGCAAGGTGGACGAGATCAGCGTGGCGATCACCGCCGGAGGCGATCCCCGCCGCGCCGCCGGGATCAGGGACGCCGTCGTCGGAGCCCTCAGGGACGGCACGGTCGACGCCAGGCGCAACCGTACCAAGCCGGTGGGCGTCGCCCTGGTCGGCGGCGGACCCGGCGACCCCGGCCTGATCACGGTCCGCGGGCGGCAGCTGCTGGCCCAGGCCGACGTGGTCGTCGCCGACCGCCTCGCCCCGCAGGCCCTGCTCGACGAGCTCTCCCCGGACGTCGAGCTGATCGACGCCGCGAAGATCCCCTACGGCCGCTACATGGCCCAGGAGAGGATCAACGAGCTGCTGATCGAGCACGCCAGGCAGGGCAAGTTCGTGGTCCGGCTCAAGGGAGGCGACCCGTTCGTCTTCGGCCGAGGCGGCGAGGAGATGCTCGCCTGCGCCCGCGAGGGCATCCCGGTCATCGTGGTCCCCGGCATCACCAGCCCGGTCGCGGTGCCCGCCGCCGCCAACGTGCCCGTGACGCATCGCGGCGTGAGCCAGGAATTTCACGTGATCTCCGTACACGTCCCGCCGGGCGATGAGAGATCCACCGTCGACTGGCCCAACGTGGCCAGATCCGGCGGCACCCTGGTGCTTATGATGGCGGTCGAACGGATCGGAACGATCGCCGAAACGCTGATCCATGACGGACGTTCGCCGGAAACTCCCGTAATGGTGGTACAGGACGGTACTCTTCCCACCCAACGCGCTCTTTACGCCACGCTATCCACTGTGGCGGAGCGCGTGAGCGCGGCCGGGATTCGGCCACCTGCGATCGTGATCGTCGGCGATGTCGTGAAGGTCGGCCAGGAGGTCGAGATGGTTCGAGCGGAGCGAGTACCGTGAAATCGGCTTCCAACAGGCCCCCCCATTCGGGTGGTGGCCGTGACCCTCGCCTCGCCGGCACCCCCCAGGAGCCACCTGACGACACCTCGTCAGATGACTCAGATGACAAGGAATCCCCCGGCGAGCAGACGGTGACCTTCGGCGCCATCCGCGCCGACGACGACGCGGCCTCCATCCGCGCCCGCACCCGGCCCCCCGGGCCCCAGCCTCCGGTGACTCAGCCTCCCGGGACGGCCGTTCCCGGAGCGGCCACCGGCTCCGCCGTGCCCCGGGGCCGGACGCAGGGCGGCGGGATCGGTCCGGCCACGCCCTCGGGCAGGACGGCGGGCCCCGCGGGGCCGAGCCGGACAGGCTCCGCGACCCCGGCCGAGGCGAGCGATCCGGCGGCCCCGCCAGCCTCCGAGGAGGCGATGGCGGCCTTCCACGCCGCCGCTGCCGCCGCCCAGGCCAAGATCGCCGCCATCACCACCTCCCGCGACGCGGCCGCCAGGCCCGCCTCCCCGGGCACCCAGGGCGGTCGTCCGGCGAGCCCCTCACGGGGCGGCCCCGCCGCGCCGCCCGGTGCGGCCCCGGGTCAGGGCACTCCCGGCTCTCGCGGGGGCGGCCTCGGTACGGCCCCCGGCCAGGGGGCTCCCGGTTTTCGCGGGGGCGGCGCCGGTGCGATGCCGGGTCAGGAGGCTCCCGCTTCTCGCGGGGGCGGCCCCGTCGCAGGCCCTGTCGCGGCTCCCGGTCAGGGGGCTCCCGCCTCCCCGGGCGCTTCCCGTCCGGGTGTCCCCGTCCCACCTGGCGTTCCTCGCGCTCCCGGCCCCGCCACGCCTTCCCCCGGTGCTCCCGCCGCCTCCAGGGGAGGAGCTCCCGGCTCTCGCGCGGGTGGCCCCGGTACCGCTCCCGGCCATCCGGCCGCTCCCCGTGGGGGCATTCCCGGCTCGCCCGGTGCCGCCCCCGGTTCCGGTGCTCCCGCCCCCCGAGGTGTCCCGGGCTCACCGGGCGCCTCTCGTGGGGGCACCCCCGCCTCACCGGGCGCCTCTCGCGGGGACACCGCTCCGGGCGCGCTCTTCCGTCCGGGTGCTCCCGTCCCGCCGAGCGCTCCTCGCGGTCCCGCCACGCCCTCCTCCGGGGCTCCCGGCGCTTCCGCCGCTCCCCGGAGTGTGGACGTCCCCGACTCCGCTCCGGGCGCGATTTTCCGTCCGGGCGCTCCGGTCCCCCCGAGTCCCCGTACCGGTGGCCCTGCCACGCCCCCGCCCGGTGGCACCGGGAGTGAGGCGCCGGGTCTCCTTCCCCGGGAAGCTCCGGAACCCGCTGACCGAGAAGGCGTCGGCGCCTCTCGTACGGCCGCCGAGGCTCCTCCCTCCCGGCCCGGGAGCGGCGCACCCGACGGCGAGGACGAGAGGTCCCCCGCCGGAGGCGTTCCGCCCCTTCGCGCGAGCAGGATCGATGAGGAACGGGACAGGGTCGTCGTCATCCTCGACACGACCCCCGAGGGGCCGCGCGACGGCTCCGGAGACGGCGGGGCGCCCTCCGCCGACCAGGTCGTCGAGGACCACGTCGAGGTCGGGCGGTCCCTGACGGACGACGAGACCGCGGGCACCTCGCGGTCCGACGACACTTCGCGGGCCACTGCCGGGAGCGACGGCCGTGACGATCTCTCGCCCCACGACGAGGTCGAGGACGAGCCCGCCAAGGTCGGCGACACCGAGACCGATGACGCCGGGTCCGATGACAGGGCTCCGCGGGCCGTTGAGACCGGCGAAGGATCCCGGCGCGACGCCGAACCCGCCGGGACCGGTGTCGAGGCCGAGAGCGGCGGCGAGATCCGGCGCGATGCCGGTACCGCTGCCACAGGCGTCGTCGGTGAAACCGTGGGTGACGCCGAGGTCTCCGCGACCGCCGACGAGACGCGGGGCGAGGACGACGACGAGGACAAGAACGAGGACAGGAACGAAGGCGACGACGAGGCCGTTGACGACGTCCGGGACGGGACCGAAATCGGAACCGGAGTCGGAACCGCCGACGGCGACGCGGAGGCCGAGTCCATCCAAGACGAGTCCGCCCGAGACGAGTCCGCCCGAGACGAGGACGAGGAGACCCGAGACGAGGCCGGTGCGGGGGCGCCGGGCGGCCGGACGCGGGAGACCCCGCTTCCCGAGGCCGTCTCCGAGGCGCTGAGCAGCGCGCTCACCGCCGTACGCACCGGTGTCACCGACCTCAGCTTCGGCCTGGACCTTCCCGGCGCGGAGGAGGCCAGGCGGGTCCAGAGCGAGATCCTGGCCCAGCTCGACGACTACGTGATCCCTCGCGTCCACACCAGCACCGCGCCCGCGCTCGTCGTGGTCGCGGGCTCCACCGGCGCGGGCAAGTCCACGCTTCTCAACACCCTGGCCAACGCCAAGGTCAGCGCGACCGGCGTGCGCCGTCCGACGACCGGTACGCCCGTCCTGGCCTGCCACCCCGACGACCACGAGTGGTTCGCCAAGGGAGATCTGCTCGGCAGCCTCCGGCGGCTCAGCGAGCCCGACCCCGAGGCCGCCTCCGGGGGCCTCGTGCTCGTCTCCACCGAGCGCCTCCCCTCCGGCGTGGCCCTGCTCGACACCCCCGACATCGACTCGGTCGTCGAGGAGCACCACGAGATCGCCCACCGCATGCTCGACGCGGCCGATCTGTGGATCTTCGTCACCACCGCCGCCCGGTACGCCGACGCCCCGGCCTGGCGGCTGCTCCGCCTGGCCAAGGAGCGCGGGGCCCGGCTGGCCATCGTGCTCTCCCGGGTCCCGCCCAGGTCCCGAGAGGTGATCACCAAGCACTTCGTCAGGATGCTCACCGAGTACGGTCTCGGCGAGGTTGACCGGTTCGTCGTCAACGAGAGCAGGGTCACCGACGGGATGCTCCCCGACAACGAGGTGAGCGAGCTTCGTCTCTGGCTGACGGAGCTGTCGGTCGACGACCGGCGCCGCGCGCAGGCCGTACAGGCGACCCTGGACGGGGTGCTGAACAGCTTCCGCACCCGTGTCCCCGCCCTGGCCAAGCACCTGGAGATCCAGGTCGCCTTCCGGAGGGACCTCCGCGGTGACGTGGACGGCGCCTACGCGCGGGCACTGGCTGACATCGACAAGAGCACCGGCGACGGTTCGCTGCTCCGGGGTGAGGTGCTCGCCCGCTGGCAGGACTTCGCCGGGTCCGGCGACCTCATGCGTACCCTCCACCTGCGCAGGCCGAGCCGCTTCGGCGGCAAGGCGGGCCAGCAGGCGCCCGAGCGGCTCAGCGCCCTGAAGTCCGCGCTGCGGGCCGGGCTGGAGTCGGTGGTCGTCTCGGCGGCGCAGCGGGCCGCGGAGGAGGCCGCCTCGCGCTGGCTGAACCGCCCCGGCGCGCAGGAGGCCCTGGCCGAGGCGCCCGGTCTCGGCCGCGCGTCCGACGAGTTCCCGCGCAGGACCGGCCGGACCATCGCGGCCTGGCAGGAGCACATCATCGAGCTGATCCGCACCGAGGGGGTGACCAAGCGGTCGGTGGCCAGGGTGATCTCGTTCGACGTCGAGTCCCTCTCGCTGATCCTCACCATCGGGCTGCTCGGTTACGGCTCCTCGGACGCGCAGAACGGCACCGGGGCATTACCGCAACGGCTGGTGCACGCGCTGCTCGGCGCGGAGTCGCTGCGCAACATCGGCGTGAAGGCCCGGAGCGATCTCCGAGCCCGGATCGGCCTGCTCTTCGACGACGAGATGGCGCGTTACGCCCAGGCTCTCGACGGTGCGGGCGTACCTGACGAATCCGCCGCCACCCGCCTTTACCAGGCAACGTACAACCTTGAGGTCGCCCGATGAGCGTTGGCACCACCCAGTCAGGCCAGGGTCTCGGCAGCCGGCTCGCCGCGCTGGCCCGGATCGTGGAACTGGGGCCGGGCAGGGTCGAGCCCAAGCTCCTCACCGAGTCGGGGCAACTGCTGCTGCGCGCCGGTGACCGGCTCAAGCTCTCCTCCGACCACACCGTGGTCGCGCTCGCGGGGGGTACGGGCAGCGGCAAGTCGACGCTCTTCAACTCGATCTCCGGCCTGGAACTGTCGCCGACGGGGGTACGCCGCCCGACCACGGCCCGTACGCACGCCTGCGTCTGGGGCCTGGACGGCGCGGGCCCGCTGCTCGACTGGCTGCAGATCCAGTGGCGGCACCGCTTCGCGCGGGCCAGTGCCCTGGACCGGGGCGAGGGCCAGTTGCACGGGCTGATCCTGCTCGACCTGCCCGACCACGACTCCATCCGGGCACTGACCGACACCGAGGCCGACCGGCTGATCCAGGTCGCCGACCTCGTCGTGTGGGTGCTCGACCCGCAGAAGTACGCCGACGCCTCCACGCACCGGCGCTACGTGACCGACCTGGCCGGGCACGAGGCGGTGACGATCTTCGTGCTCAACCAGGCGGACCGGCTCGACCAGGAGGAGCTGGCCGAGTGCGTCGCGGACCTGGACGACCTGCTCCGCCGCGAAGGGGTCGAGCACCCCGTGATCGTCACCACCTCGGCGATCACGGGCAGGGGCGTCGACGACCTCAAGGCCGTCCTCGCCGAGACCGTTTCCCAGCGCAGGGCCGCGACCCAGCGGCTGGAGGCCGACCTCGGCCGGCTGACGCTCCGCCTCGCGAAGGTCATGCCCGCCGACAACGCCTCCGTCCCGCCCTCCTCCATCGACGACGCCCGTAGGATCGGTCTCACCGACGCCCTCTGCGACGCGGTCGGCGTCCCCGCGGTCGGTGAGGCGCTGGAGAACGTGTACGCCGCGAGGTCCGGTGAGTGGGTCGGCTGGCCCTACACCCGCTGGGCCGCCAAGCTCCGCCCCGACCCGCTGAACAGCCTGCGCCTGGGAAACCTGCGGGACGAGATCCACGGCCTGACCGGCGGCTCGGTCAGCGCGCAGCCCGCCGAGGTGGACACCGCCGTCCAGGCGCTCGCCGACGGCCTGACCTCGGGCATGCACGAGGCGTGGCAGAACGGGATCAGGGACGCCGCGCGTTCCCGCTCCTCGCAGCTGCCCGAGGTGCTCTCCGAGGAGTTGTCGGAGGTCGCGCCGCGCCTGGACAGGGTTCCGGGCTGGTGGCGGTTGCTTCTGGTCTGGCAGTACCTTCTGGTCCTGCTCTTCGTCGCGGGCCTGGCCTGGGTCGGTACGGCTCTCACCTACGGCGTGTTCGGCTCGGGGAATCCGCCGGAGGGGCTGGAGGTGTTCGGTGACGCGGCCTCGCTGCCGTGGGTCGGATTGATGATCTTCTCTGTCCTGGGGCTCGGGTTGCTCACCGCGACGGCGAGCCGCAACTTCGTCGTGCTCGGCGCGGGCAACGAGCGTGACGCGCTGGAGCGCGAGATGCGTCGCAGGGTCGCCGGGGTCGCCGAGAGCATGGTGATCGAGCCGGTGGAGCGGGAGCTGACCCGTTATAACGAGTTCTACACCGCCATGCGGGGCCTGCGGAGCTAAGGACTGCCGGTTCTTCGTCAGCGTTCGTCTTGGGGTGTCCGGGAACGTCGGCCCGATCCCTCTTCGCCCTCTTGTCCTTGCCTTCTTGTCACCTGTCTCTTGTCTCTATGGCTCTCTACGGCGGAGTGGAACCGGTGCGGGCCGCTCCGGGGTGGTGAGGCCGGGGTTATCCACAGAACGTGATTCGGTAATCCGTGCGGGGGGTGGGCCGGGCCATCGTGTCTTTCATGCCGCCGGCACTCGGCCGGCTCTCATGGGAGGCACGATGAACGACATGTATGGCAGGGGAGCAAAAACCCCAGTTATATAGGGGCTTTGGTGATCCAAAGGTCAGCACAACGTCAGCACGCCGCCGCGCTTTCCACGTGGGGGCTGATGCTGGCGCGGTAGCTGGCTTCCATCGCTTCCGTGGCTCGATCCCACGCCTCTTCGACCATGTGGCCGTAGATGCGGTAGGTGATTTTGATGTCGGCATGTCCCAACCAGCGGGACAGGTCGGTGATGGGTACACCCTGGGCAAGTTGCAGGGAGACGAAGGCATGACGTAGCCCGTGAGGGGTGAAGCCTTCGGGCAGCCCCGCCGCCTCGACAGCGACCTTGAACGCCCTCTGGTAGGTGCTGGAGTTGATGTATGGGCTCTTGCGCCCCCGAAACAGGAGGCCGTCACCGCTGACGCCGTGGGCGGCGATGTGGGCTGTGATGGCTACCTTGACGAATGGTGGCAACGGCATGTCTCGGTAGTCGCCCTCTTCCCGGTGCTTGAGAGGGGCGAGACTGTGCCTCTGGGTGACTTGCTGGGTGATTCTGAGCCTGCGGCCTCCGAACATGATGCAGTTCTCATCAACGGCGCGGGCCTCCCCGATCCGTAGCCCGCACCCGGCCATCAGCCAGATCGTCAGTGCCCAATCGTCGGGCATCGCTTCCGCAAGCCTCCTGATCTGATCCCAGGACGGCACCACGAAGTCTCTGCTCTGCCCGATGGAGGGCAGTTCGATATCAACACAGGGGGACTCACCCAGTGCCTTGTCTTTCACGGCCTCGTTGAGGATCGCGTTGACGACCATGAACGCGCCGTGGACCGTGTTGGGGGAGTAACCCGCCTTGCGCAGGGCCGAGATCAGTTTTTTGATGTGCTGGCGTGTGATGGCATTGAGCTTCAGGTGGCCAAGATCCGGGTTGAGCTGATGAGTCAGCCTTGATCTATAGAGTCGGGCACTGCTGTCGGCCAGGCCGACACGACCAGTGAGCCATGTCTCGGCGTAGTCGGTGAACAGTATGGCCCCGGCCTTGGGGTCCGCCACGCGGCGCAGGTGGCTGACCTTGTCGCCCTTGATGTCCAGGACCAGCTTCTCGGCGTCGCGCCTCATGTCGTGGGGGAAGGACTGCTCTTTCTGGGGGGTGTCCCGGCCTCCGAGTCGGTAGCGGACGGTCCAGGAGTGTTCGCATCTGCCCCACACCCGTTCGGCGGCCTTGCGGTCTTCGGGCTTGCGGAGGTCGAGCTTGCGGGCGGCCTTGGTGTCGGCGCACTCGCATTTCTTGATCAGGTTTGCCACGTACGTGTCTTTCTTGTTTGTGCTGGTAGAGGGATTTAGGGGCGGTTTTGGGCCGCTTTGGCGGCGTCCATGAGCGCCCGTTCGGCCTTGGGGGTGAGGATGCCTTCGGCGACGCCATGCGTGGCTGTGGTGAGCATGCCGTGTTCTTCGCGGGCGAGGCGGAGCCAGTTCTCCACGGTCTTGCGGTCTGCGCCGATCTGCTGGGTGAGCCAGGCCACGGGGCTGTCTTCCTTGGCGATCAGGGCGCTGGTGTAAGCGAAGGCGACTGTGGCGTAGAAGATCGGGGGTCGTCCGGCTCTGCCGGGGCGTGGCTGGTCGGTGACCATGCGCTTGATCTGTGAGGCGGCGCTCGCGCCGCTTTCCCTGGCCTCCTTCTTAGCGAGTGTGGCGGCGGCGGTCTGCGTGGTCATTCGCTCGGACTTGATGATTTCGCCGAGTGGGATGGCTCGCAGGACGCCAGGGGTGATGCCCTTGGCGATCTCTTCGGGGTCGCCCTCGGGGTGGGGAATGATGACCATCTGCGCGGGGCCGACCTTCTTACTTCTGCCATCCCATGTGCACAGGACGGACCAGGAGCCGACGCGGATGGCGTGGTGGTGGCCCTTGATGGCGATCCGTGGGGGTGGTGGCTGGTTGCTCATGGGGTCACCGTAACAGAAATATAGGGAGTTTCGAAACAGATGTTGCGATCTCCCGATATTTAGTGCAGTCTTACTCCTGCCTGCCTAGGGATTCGGCCAGGTCGAGAGGTTTGATCTTTCGCGGTTCGGCAGCGGATGACGGCTCACCATGTACACATGCGGGCATGCGCTCACGCGTGTGCACGCAGGCGGGAGGGAGAAGAAGAGCGGTTGAGCAGTGGCGGCAGTAACCGGCTGATGTCGGTTGAGGACGTGGCCGACTACTTGGGCGTGCCCAAGAGCACGGTCTACGACCAGTGGAAGACCTGGGGCCTTCCGGCTTACCGGGTCGGCAGGAACCTCAGGTTCAGGGAGCGCAACGTGGAGTCCTGGCTTGAGCGCCAAGCCCTCTAGCTCAAGCCGACAACTCAATGAGATCGCCTGTCGCTGCGAGATGCAGCACAGAAACAAGTCCACAAGATCTGGCAGTGAAGATCTCGAAGTGGCGGCAGTTGCCAGACTTATATAAGTTTGGTAGCTTTCAAATAGCGCACCATCACCGACCGGCCCGAAAGGCTGGAAAGTAGAGTGGGAACGCGCACGGAAATTGACAGCATTAACGTGGGCACCGTCGCCAGAAGAACGGTCCGGGATCAGTAGCTAAGCTCGTAAGGCGAACCGCTGAAATCTCGTGAGGGGAACCGAAGGAAAGAAAGACGGCCATCACCGGCCGCGCCCCAGTCATCGCATGACCGCAAAGGTTCTGTGAATCTAAACCGAAAACCGTGGGCCTACATATGCAGGCAGTACTGGCTCTGGGTTGGAACCTGACACGTGGATTCGATAGCTTTCAAGCGTGCGACCTGTTGTCCGTGCGTTTGGCCAGCTATCGAGCGGTTACATCACAAATGAATGCAATGCCCACACTTAATAAAAGGGATATCCTTCCAAATGTTAGTCATGCGTGCTGAAGACGTATGTGTCCTCTTCTACTACCACCGCATACAGCCATAAAGCTCAGCATAAGGAGCAGTTCGATGACCTGACCATGAGCATCACATAAGGGAACGAAATGCCGGAAACTAAAATTGATCCGCTGAAGCTTCGGCAGATGGTAGAGGCGAACAAGCCCTATGCCGAGATTGCGGAATACTTTCACATGACCGTCGGTGGTGTGCAGCAGGCCGTCGAACGGCTCGGACTGACGAAGCAGAGATATCTGAGGCATGACAAGGCCATTCCTTGGAAGCTCGCTAGAGAGCACAGCCAGAGTGGCCCGGCGAACTCATTGCGCCGTCTGAGCCGAATCGCGCAGGGGCAAGAGATACCCCTTACGAAAAAGCACACGGCCCTTCGCTGGGCGAACCGCTTAATCGAAGCGAACAAGGACATCGACTACAGCAAGGAAAAAGGATTCTTCGAGAAGGATGCCGACCCAGACAACTGGCACGTCAGGCAAGTCCTTGCCGACGCGGAACAGGCTCTCGAACAATAGCCAAGCCCCCTCCAGGGGATCAGCGGCCCCACATCGCTGGGGCCGCTTTTTTCACCCCTACATGCATAAGATTGGCAGCTCTAAATGCTCGGACCCGACAACCTCAACGACCTCCAAGCCCCCGAAACCGTGTGGCGGCGCACCGGCCTGGTGGTGGGACTTGCCAGAGGCGATCAAGGTGTGTACTACGAAATCGTCGTAGACATCGACGTTCCCCACACCATCGCCGACATCATCGCCGGTCTCCGACTTCTGCCTCAGGATGCCCTGATCAGAGACGCCTTCAACTATCCGGACGGCATCTGCGTGAATTTCTGGAAAGACGCGGCCTGACCCATGCCCACATATATGAGTTGGGCAGCATCCAATTGGTAAGGCGCACCTCGGTATCCCGGCTCACCAGTATCGCCCGTTGCGGCACGGCATTCGAGCTGGAGCGTGTAATGCGCCTACCGGCCCTCCCGGCCGGATGGCTTATGCAAGGGACGGCCATCCACGTGGCGGCCGACGCCTGGGAGCAGTCCGGGCGCACCATGCCGATCGGAGATGCCCAGGAGGTCTTCCGCACCACCTGGCGCGAGGAGATGGAGAAGGCCGACCAGACAGCCTTCGAACGCAGTCGCTGGCTCGTAGGCGGCAGGAAGAAGGTCCAGAACGACCTCGTGGACCGCTACGACAGTGGCCAGGAGCAGATAGCGACCTACATCGAATACAACCTTGCAGACACCACCCTGGCCCCGTATGTCATGCCTGACGGCTCGATCGCATCCGAGATCGGCTTCGAGGTCGAGTTCCGTGGTGTGAACGTGCGCGGCTACATCGACGTCCTGATGCAGGACACCACCACGGGCGAGGTCCTCGTCCGAGACATCAAGAGCGGCACCAAGGTACCCGCCGTACCGTTCCAGCTCATCGTCTACCGCCTAGCCGTGCTCCAAGTGCTCGGCCTGGACGTGACGTGGGGTCAGTTCTTCATGACCCGCGACGGCAAACCCACCATGCCGATCGACCTGACCACCCTCGACGAGGCGTGGATTGAGACGTGGTTCAAGCGCCAGGTGCAGATCGAGGAGCAGGGCCTGTTCCTACCTGACCCCGGCGAAAACTGCCGCACCTGCGGCGTCAAACCTCACTGCCCCGCCCTGAAATAGGAGAACGACAATGACCACGCTAGAGATCATCGACAACCAGCAGCAGCGCGCTGCCCTCTCCCACCGGGTTGATGTGCTCGACAAGGTGAAGGGCCTGGCAACCCTGCCAGGGAAGAGCTTCGCGACCACCGAACAGGTGGCCGGGTATTACGAAGTGCCCCGCGAGGCCATCGCATCCATGGTCAAGCGCCACAGAGAAGAGTTCACGAGTAACGGCTACCGGGTCTTCGAGGGCACGCAGCTCAAGGCACTCAGAGAGGGATTGAGGTTCGAATCGAACCTCAATACCGGCTGGCGTCGCAACGTCGCGGTGTGGGACCGCAGGGCGGTGCTCAACCTGGGCATGCTGCTGCGGGACTCGCCGGTCGCTCAGGCGGTGCGCTCATACCTCCTCCAAGCGGAGGAGTCCACCCGCGACGTTCACATGAACGCCCCCACTTCGGAGAGCGTACTCGTGGCCGCCATCGTGCCTGCCCTGAACGGCATCGCCCAGGCGCTGGCCGACTTCAACGCCAGGCTCGACAAGCTGGAGGCCGCGACACCTACGTTCATGCCGGAACAGGCTGCTCCCGCCGCGCTGCGAGGTGCGAGGCCAGAGGGACGCCGCACGCCTACGGCTTCGGAGGTCGCAGCGGAACTGGACATCCCAGAGGTCCACAACGGCATGCGCCTCTACACCGGCTTTGGCAAGGACGGCATGCCCTACGCCGCCTACGGCTTCGGCAGGCTTCGAGAGTGGGTGCCCCGCTCGCAGGTGCTCTGGGCGTACCGCGCACTGCGGGCGACGACCACCTGATGCTGCTGCTGTCTCACGCCAAAAGGAAGGCCAAGGACGCGGGCACACCGATCCCCACCGTGTGGAAGTCGCTGGCCGAGGCCACCGCCCACGTGCGCCGCTCTCAGGTCGTGATGGTGGCCGCCGCGCCGGGAGTCGGCAAGTCCGCCTTCACCCTCAACCTCGCGATCCGCTCCGGGTGCAGGGGCATCTACATGAGCGCCGACAGCGACGAGGTCACCCAGGCCATCCGCGCCGCCGCGATCCTCACCGGGGATCGGGTGGCCGAGATCGAGGCCGCCTACAAGGCGGACAGGGGCCAGCGCTACGACAAGGCATTGGCCGAGTTCACGAGGATCTGGTTCGACTTCGACGCAGCCCCCAGCCTCACTCAAATCGAAGAAGAGGTGTACGCCTACGCCTACATGTACGGCAGGTGGCCAGAGCTACTCGTCCTAGACAACCTCGCCAACGTCTTCGATGAGTCCGGGGCAGAGGGGTTCGTCGGCCTAGAACAGACGATGTCGTTCCTGGTGGACCTGGCCCGCCAGACCGAGGCCGCGGTGGTCGTCCTGCACCACGTGGTGGGTGATGCCGAGTCCGGAGACCAGCCGCTCAAGCTCAAGGACATCAGGGGCAAAATCTCGAAGCTCCAAACCCTCGTGCTTGGGCTGGCATACACCGACACCTTCACTGCGTTCGGCCGCGCGCTGGGCGTGTACGTGCTCAAGAACCGATCCGGCCGGGCTTCCGCCGCCGGAGACCTGATGGTCGAGCTGAACGCTGACCTGGACCGGATGAGCATCACCGACATGGAGGACCGACCCGGGGGCGGAGTGCCGGCCGATGTATGGGAGACCGAGGCCGAGGTCGAGGGAATCTTCGAGCGCGAGTTCCATGAAGCGATGTGAGCGGTGCGGGCTGAACCGCCAGGAGCGCTTTTACTCAGGCCCTCGGGGGCGCATCTGCACCACCTGCCAGAAGAGGTCCCGTAGCGAAGCCCACCATCGACGCAGGGTCGGCAAGATCTACGGCCTGGATATCGGAGAGTACGACGCACTCTTTCTCGCCCAAAACGGCGCGTGCGCCATCTGCGAGGGCACCCGTAAGCAACGCCTGAGCGTGGATCACGACCACCGAGACGGAGTCGTGCGCGGACTGCTGTGCCGCATGTGTAACGGACGGTTGCTGACCGCCGCCCGCGACCGGCCGGAGGTTCTGCGCGCTGCTGCTGAATACCTGGAACGCCCACCCGCGATTGATGTCATCGGGTACCGCTACGCCGCGCCCGAGGCCAACAACGGACGACAGAGGAGAAAACGATGAAGCACTACACCTCCAAGATCCCCACCGACCTTCGCCGCCCGCGACCTGTCGACGAGAGGCCCGGCAACCCAGAGATCATGCTCGCCCTCCAGAGGGCCCTTTCCGCACGCTCTTATACATGAGTTTGGCAGCTATGGAACTCCCGATCACACCCCTGCTGGAGTACTTCGGCGCCAGCGTCCCCCACGTGGAGGCAGGAGGGCGGTGGCGCAGCATGCGCTGCCCGTTTCCACGATGACTCCCACGCATCCGCCAGCGTCCGCTACGAGGCGTTCCGGTGCCAGGCGTGCCCTGCGTTCGGCAACGCCTACACCCTGCTACGGAGAGTCGAACTGAATGAAGGCGACAGTAGTCCCCAGCGCATCCTCCAGGAGGTTTATGGAGCTGACCTCCAGGGTGTATCACGACCAGCTCGACGACGAGGCTTTGGCCTACCTGATGGGCCCGGACCGGCTCCTGAGCGAGGAGTCCATCGCAAGCCACCGGCTAGGCGTCGTCCGTTCTCCTGAACCCGGACACGAACACGTCCGAGGCCACCTGGCCATCCCCTACCTCACGCCGGACGGCGAGTGCGTAGCGCTTCGCTTTCGGCGGCTCGGTGGCGGCGATGGTCCCAAGTACCGCTCGCTCGCTGGCGATATACCTCGCCTGTACGGCACTGAGGCGCTCCAACGGGGCAGCAGGAACATCTGCATGTCCGAAGGCGAGTTCGACCGGATCATCGTCAACCAGTGCGGCCTGCCCTGCGTGGGCGTACCCGGCGCGAATTCCTGGGAGCCGATCTGGAGACGGTTGCTCGTGCAGTTCGACTCTGTTTTCTTCCTGCACGATGACGACGACCCCGGCCGCGAGCTGGTAGCCAAGGTCGCCAACTCTGGACTCGACAACGTCAGGCCGATCCCGATGACCGGGGGAGACGTTACTTCTTACTTCTCGGCCCATGGCAGAAGTGGGATACGGGCCAAGATCGGCGTCTGACCCCCTTTTTTCCACTCATACATAAGATTGGCAGCTCGTGACCAGCGAAGAACTCGCGCAAGAAATCATGTCGGCCGTCATCGCCGTCCAGGATCGCATCCTGACTGTCGGCCGCGCCCAGTACGAGGAAGGCGCCAACCAGAAATTCGAGCGCCAAAGCCTCCAGGAGATCGTCCAGTACGCCCTCGAAGAGGTTGAGGACGGCATCGCCTACAACGTGATGCTGAGGTACAAGCTCACCCGCCTCAAGGCCGCGCTTGACCTCGCCTTCCCCGGCTCCACCGCCCAGGCCCTCGCGCCTACGCCGCCCGCTGTGCCCGGCCCCACCTACCGCTCCGCTCACGACCTCCTTGTGGGGCCGTGATGCTGCCCGAGTACATCGAGCAGGCGGCCGAGGACATCAAGCTCGCCTTCCGCGAGCTGAAGACATGCGGTTTCACCGACGACGAGGCCCTCCAGCTGACCTCCGTCGTCCTCCTCCACGCTGAGCGAAGGGGCGGCAAATGAATCTGACCGGCGAGTGGGAAGTCGACCCCGAGGAACTGGCGGGCCTGTTCGAAGCCAAGGGCTGGTGCTACCACGTCGAAGAGGGCCTGATCATCCCCAGTGCCGAGACCATCAAGGCCATGCTCGCCCGGCTGATACGCCAATGCCTCACCACCGGCCGCGACCAGGCCCAGGGCGCACGATTCCTGGTCTGGAAGGACCCCGAGCTGCCTAACTCCTACGACCTGTGGCTTCACCTCGGCTACGTCTGGGACGACGACGCCCTGACCGACGAGGAACGAGAGATCCTCAGCGCCGGGGACGCCGAGGACGCCGAGTGAACCTCCAGATGCGAGCCCGCTACGCGGCGCTCCGACGACACAAGAGACGCCAGCAAAGCGGCCTGTGGTGCGAGCCCGGCTGCGCCTTCCACAACGCCGTGAAGCTCACCGCCGAGCGCGTCTGGGACAAATCCACCGGCGTGTGGACGTGGATGTACTGCAACAACGTCGATCAAATCGTCAAGGAGGGCCTGTGGGACTGACCAAGCGGATCGTTGTCATCTCCGACATCCAGTACCCGTACCACGACAAGCGTGCGCTCAAGAATGTCATCAACTTCATCGGGGACTACCAGCCTGATCAGGTCATACAGATCGGAGACTTCCTCGACCTGCCCACCCCTTCCCGCTGGTCCCAGGGAACCCGCGAGGAGTACCGGCAGGTGGTGGTCGAGCACACAGACGGCTTCAAGCGCGAAGTCCTGACGCCCCTGCGAGCCCGATACGGGGGGCCAACGGATGTCCTTATCGGAAACCACGATGAGCGAGGAATGCTCTACCTGGCGGCGAAGGCCCCCGCGCTGGCCGAGTACACCGAGATGTTCCACCCCGCGAAACTGTGTGACTTCGACGGCTTCGGGATCAACGTCATGCCCCCGTTCACCAAGATCGGACCGGACACCGTTGCCATCCACGGCCACGAGATCAAGGGCATGTCTCAGATCGCCGGCACGACGGCCTACAACCACGCCGCTAAGGCCGGGATCAACATCGTGATGGGACACACTCACAGGTTGGGCGTCCGCCGCCACACCTCCCAGTGGTTTGGCGGCAAGGCCATCCGCAGGTGGGGATTCGAGGTAGGGAACCTCATGGACGTCCGCAAAACCCAGTACCTCGGAGCTGGAGCGGTCGCAAACTGGCAGCAGGGCTTCGGCATCCTCTACGTCGGCAAGTACGACGTCAGCCCGTACCCCGTGGACATCTTCGCCGATGGCTCCTTCGTGGTCGAAGGCGAGCGCTACGGCGCTCTCAAACGCACCCCCAGCGGCAAGTTCAAGGCCGCGTCATGACCCATGCCCTCATACATAAGATTGGCAGCGGCAGGATGCTGAACGACGAGCAGGCAGAGCTGCTCATGCTGGCCGCCGCAGCAGTCGGCCGGAAGTACGCACGCCAGTACCCGGCCCTGGACGCTGATGACATCGCTCACGAGGTCATCGCCCAGGCCCTCACCGAGTGGAAGCACATCTCGGCCAAGCTGGACCACGCGGCCGACTACAACCGCTCCGAGTACAACGTGCTGCTTTTTCTTCTTTCTGAGCGGGCCAGCGTGTACTGCGGCCGACAGCACTACGCCTACATGATGAACACCGCCACAGTGGTCTACACGCCCCGCGAGGTCCGCGCCCTGCTGCGCGAGTTCTACTACAACCCCGACGCCTGGGTGACTCCCGGCAAGGACGCCAACCATGGCGTCGCGGTGGAGGCCCGGAGTATCTGGGCCAACCTCGCCGACATCAACAAGGCGCTGGAGCGGGTCAGCGACAAGGCCGCCGACACCATCCTCGCCGCTTATGGCCCCGAGGACCTCGGCCTGCCAGAGCCCGACAAGCGCCGCCTCAGCGAGGCCATCGCGCAGCTCACCCGCGAGATGAACCGCCATATGAACAAGTCGATCGTCCACCACGAGGGGCCGGGCGCCCGCCGCGCCCTGCCCAATGAGGACGCTATCTACATCACGCGCAAACAGGGGAATTGAGCCTGGCCAATTCCACCTTCGGCCCGACCCGCTGACGACCCCGCATACATGAGATTGGCAGTTATATGAGCGCTTACGACGCCGACCCCTGGGCCTCCGAGGCACCGGCCGCGGACCCGTGGGTCGCCGCAGCACCCACCCCCACGCTTCCCGCCGACGAGGCGCAGAACAACATCCCCCCGAGCAGCACCCCTACCCCGAGCAAGGAGCGCACCATCACCGCGAACAACAGCACCGAGGCCAAGGGTGTCACGACCACCATCAAGTACGGCGCGGGATACGACGCCCCGTGGACGGTCTTCCACTCCGCCAGCGTGGAGGAGGCCCTTAACACCCTCAACACCGAGGCCAAGGCGCTGCTGGAACTGACCGCCAAGGTCGCCAAGTACGCCAAGGGTCTCGACTCCGGCGCAGTGGCCCGCCCCGCCGCCGCGAGCGGTGGTGGCCAGGCTCACCAGCAGACATCCACCCCGCCCGGCCAGCAGGGCAAGAGTTGCGCACACGGCGAGATGACCTACCGCACTGGCACCAGCGGCAACACCTCCTGGGCCGGGCACTTTTGCTCGCTGCCGAAGGGCGACCCCGACCAGTGCAAGCCGATCTTCGTCAAGCAGCGCTAATGCCTGACCCACGAGACGTGCTTCTGGTGTTCCTGACGATCTGGGTCGTCACATTCATCCTCCTCTTGCACTTCAGCATGCCCTAATACAGGAGTTTGGCAGTGCGGACCCACGAGATGCGGCTCGCGGGCCGCACGATCACTGGCAACGTCGTAGAGACCGAAGCCGACCTCGCGCCGTTCGCGGAGTGGGCGTCACGCAACACCGAGTTTGGCTACGACTCGGAGACCACGAGCCTGGCCGTCTACAAGCCCGGCTTCCGGATTCGCACCGCCCAGTTCAGCGCGGGAGACCAGTCCTGGTATCTCCCCGTTGAGCGGCACCCCCGAATCCAGTGGTACGCCGCGACGACGCTTCGCCACGCCAAACGGCTCTACATCCACAACGCGTCCTTCGACCTCCAGGTGGCGGATCGCCACCTGGGGGTTCCCCTCGGGGAGTTGTTCCCCAAAACCATCGACACTGGGATCATCAGCCGCCTGGTCGACTCCCGCGCCCGCAAGGAAGGCGGCCCCGGACACAGCTTGGAGGAGCTGACCGAGGTCTACGTTGACCCGGTGGCTGCCAAGGACATCAAGGGCAGCGTTGGCCAGCAGTGCAAGGACCTCAAGGTCACCAAGGAGCAGTACTTCGAGTCGGTCTCGCTCGATGACGAGATCTACCAGCTGTACTCGCTGATGGACCCGGTTTTGTCCTGGGTCCTGGCCAAGACGCTCTCGCCGAAGATCCCCTCCTCAGCCCAACACCTCGTTGGCTATGAGCACGAGATCGCCCGCATCTGCTCCGACATCTCCAAGCGCGGCTACCTGCTGGACCGGGCCTACACCACCGAGCTGGCTACCCGCCTCCGACAGGAGGAGGAGTACTGGCTGATGGAGATCGAGCGCGAGGTTGAGAAGCTCGGCTTCATCGACGCCGAGACCTTCAACCCCGGCTCGACCGACCAGGTCTTCGAAGCCCTCGTCTACATGGGGCACACGGAGTTCCTCCAGACCTCCACGGGCAAGCCGCAGGTGAACGATGACCTCCTGGAGCACCTGGCCGAAGGCGGCATGTACTTCGCTAAGGCGATCAAGGAGTACAAGAAGGCCGGCAAATGGGCCGGAACCTGGCCCGAAAGCTTCCTCGACAACGCGGATGAGGACGGCCGCTGCCACGCCAACATCAACACGCTCCAGGCCCGCACAGGCCGCATGTCCATCACGGGCATCCCGGCCCAGACCCTCCCGTCCTCGGACTGGATGATCCGCCGCTGCTTCCTCGCCGACGAGGAAGAAGTCTCCGGGTCGATCGACTACCAGGGCCAAGAGCTGCGCATGGCCGCCGCGCTCAGCGGCGACGAGCGTATGCACCGGGCCTTCGCCAACAACGAGGACCTGCACCAGATCACCGCCGACGCCGCAGGCGTCACCCGTGGCGTAGGCAAGATGGCGAACTTTTTGGTTTGTTTCGGAGGGGGCTGGAAGGCCCTCGTGGAGCAGGGAAAGGTCACCGAGGCCGTAGCCCGACAGACCATCGCCGGGTTCAACAAGGCGTACCCCGGCGTCGCCAAGCTGGCCAAACAGATGACCCGCGAAGCGGGCAAGGCGGGCTACATCACCACGATCACGGGCCGCCGCCTGCACGTGGACTCCGACCGCGCCTACAGCGCGATCAACTACGCCATCCAGTCCGCGTCCCGCGACGTGACGGCCCGAGGGCTGATCAAGTGCGACAGGGCCGGACTTACTTCTTACTTACGCCTGCCCGTCCATGACGAGGTCGTAGCCAGCCTGCCGCGCAAGCAGGCCAAGGAGCTAGCTCTGTCGATCGGCGAATGCCTCCGCACACAGATCCGAGGCATCGACTTCACCACCGACGTGGCAATCGGAAAGCGGAGTTGGGGCTCACTTCCCGACTACGGCGCTGACTACTAGGAGAACCACTTGCACGTCGATCTCATCGCTTCAACCCACTTCAACAGCGTTCTGTTCGAGGAGACCACCGGGCTCTCCTCGGACCCCTGGGCCACCTCCGCCGACCAGCTCGCCGAGGCCGCCACCGAACTGCACCGTCAGCTCAGCGACGTCCTCACCGACGTGATGTGGGAAGGCGTCGACCGCTCGGAGATCCCCTTCTGATGGAACTCCACGTGGCCAAGACGTTCAACGGAGCCCTCCTGCTCGACGTGCGAGAGCTGTCCTTCCTCCCGCTCCAAGACGTTTCGCTCGAAAGCCACTGGCCAGGCCAGAGCAACCTGCACGCCGAAATCGAACTCACCAAGCTCACCGTCACCGAACTGGAGAAACCCATGGCTGAATACCCGCAGTACCGCCCGAACAACTACGGCTCGCTGCTGAAGGACACCGACCTGCTCGATGCCGTCTACAGGTTGCTCCAGCTCGACGAGACGGTTACCCAGCTCCGTAAGGAGAATGAGGTCCTGCGCGCCGAGCTGGCCCACAAGAAGGCGATCGACAACGGTCTGAAGCCGCGGATCGAGAACCGCATAGTCAAGGCCAGGAAGCTCCTCGACCGGCTCACCAAGGCCAACGACTACACGGCGATGGCCGTGGTCTCCGTCCGCCTGCGCGAGCTGGAGAGCCTCCTGTGAAGATCGAAGACGCCATCTTCCTGTTCATCTCCATCGCCTGCATCATCATCGGCGTCGTCCTCATGGGCCTGGTCGTCTTCCTGTGAGGGTCCGCATCGCCACCCCACAGGGGGAGTAGCACCTCTGAGAGACGCCCCCGGCCTCCGGGCCGGGGGCCTTTTTCAGGTTTCCGCCCCCATCGGGGGGTCGAGGTTGGCCTTGCAGTGAGGGCAGCGGAACGGCTCCAAGATGTCCTTCACCAGCTCGGGCTGGTGGGTCAGGAGCCAGTCGTAGATCTGGAACAGGAAGTACAAGGACAGGTTGACCTTGTGTGCCATCTCCCGGTACGCCCTGGCCGCCATCGACCGCCCCCGCAGCGCGGACAGGACGCTCTCCGTACTGCGTATATCGCTCAGCAGCTTGGCGTAGGCCCGCAACTCTCTCCGGGCCTCGTCACCTACCGGATTAGGAGTGATCTCGCACATACCGCATTCCTCCTAGACGTCGGATGGTGCGATGGGGGCAACTTCGGGTCATTGGAGGGTATTTCATTCACAAACTATCGGACGTCGAGAATGCTCGAAAAATGTAAAGAGACCATCAATGAAGATCTCCGACAACTTCGAGTGGACTTCGAAAAACCCTCTCGGAACGCGGTTTCCCGACCCATGGAGATCTCCAGCCCTTGTGACCAACTCCACAGCCATCAGCGCAACCGATCGCCCCCGCTGCGGCGGGGGTGAGGTTGGTAAGATCCTCCCTCAACCAAACTCGGGCCCCGGCCCGACTTCTTTCTTCTTCATCAGGCCCACCGGAGGGGATGCATGGCTACCAAGGTCATCATCGTGTGCGACTGGCACGAAACCGATGCTGCGGCCACGCATCACAACGAGTGGACCAACCTCAAGGGCGAGCGCAAGCAGAACGACCTCTGTGACGACCATCAGCTGACTTTCACCAAGGCGTGGGACACCGTCGAGAGCAACTCCAGTCTCGTCACGGAGCCAGTTCCGGCCCCCAAGACAAGGCGCAGAAGGACCCCGAAGGAGACCCCCTCCGACGCCGCCCTCGCGCGGGCCTGGGCGAGGGGCCGGAACATGGAGGTCAGCCAAACCGGGAAGGTGGGCTACCAGGTCGAACAGGCGTGGAAGAAGGCCGGAAAGCCAAACGTACTGGAAAACCCTGGATCTACCAAAGTTTGACTTTTCCTTTACTCACTGTGACCGGTACGAGACCGGAAACTGGTGGGTGCAATGGTAAAAATTTCAACATGTCAGGCACTCCTCCCTCGCTGGCATCACAGGCCGCCACTCGTCACGGCCCAGCAGATGCACTTCACCCCACAGGTGATCTCGAAGTTCTCACGCACACCCCCACAGGAGTGCATGTCCTGCGACAGGAATACGTAGATGGCTACATCTACGAATACATGATCCCTGCCGGGGTCGCCCTCGACCCCGAGGATTCCCATTTCGCGATCCCTTTCTTCAAGGGACGAATCCTTCGGACCTTTATTGAAGGAAATTTCAACTACCTCAGTGTGTGGGCACCCAAGACGGAATCACACATCTACGACTTCGCCCTTGAAGAGGTCGCCGCCTCACTGCCCGAGGCCGACTACACCTCCACGCCCGACGTTACGCCCGAGGTCCTGCACCAGAGCAACCAATGCACGGTCAGGCGCCTGAGATTCCCCACCGGTTGGCTCTACATCGTCGGAGTCCAGCTCGGCTTCCCCTGGCCAAGCTTCTACCTGATCCCGTGCCTTGCGCACACGCGCGGCGCTCCCCTCGTCGCGGTCGACCGGGTTGGTGCGGGCATCGACGTCAAGTTCTGGGTTGCGGACAACAACCCCTACGGCCCCGAAAACTGACCCAGATTCCGCGGTTCTCACCGGCAGTTTCCGGGTTGCTGGCCGTCGCCTCACCGCGGCCCCACAAACACCCCGTTCACGGCCCCAGAAGGGCCCTCTGAGCGGGGATTTTGTCTTTTTGAGCCCCTTGCCAATCTGCCGTTTTAGGCCCCGAGAGTGGCGTACAGAACGATCCCAGACTTGTACTTGCTCGGAGGAGGCAGACCCTCCGGGCTCGTGAGAAGGATGATCTTAGGTATCCCCCCACCCCTTGATCACTCTCCTCTCTTGATCCATCCGTGCCCCGGCACGGTGAGAGAGAAGTAAGAGTGAAGATCACAGGCTTCTTTACTTCTTTCTACGCAGTGCCTCATACCTCACCTTTGATCCCTCATCTCCCTTGCTCGCTTCACTCGCTTGCCTGCCCTCTGCCTGCCTCACTGTGAGCGCGCTTGCTTGGCCCTGTGTGCCAACCCCCTGCCCTGTGTGTGGGCAAGCGCGTCCGTGCTGATGGTGCTCTCTGTGCATGGTGCTGTCCGTGCCGCACGGCAAGGGGGAACACGGGGAGGAAGGGAGCAGCGGGGGAGTAGGAGGGGGCCGTCTTGTGGGGACGGCCTTGTGAGGGGAAGTGTCCGAGGGCGAGCCCGAGAAGGCTCTTTCGGGGTGACCTGGGCCACATTCAGGGGGCCTTGAGAGTCTTCTAGCTGCCCTTTGATGGGCAATCTCAAGATTCTTTAGGGGGAGTCCGCCGAGTGTGTTTCCCCAGCTCAGAGCCTATTTATTAGTTGGGCAGCACCATGTATTAGTTGGGCAGTAAGAGTGAAGAGTGTTGACACTGCCCAACTTATGCATCAATGTTCTCCACATCACCACTGAGCACGACGGAAGGGAGCAGGGAGCAGGGCCGCCAAGTAGGCGGCAGGCGGGAGATCCCCGCCACCACCGCAGAACTCCGCAGAAGCGAGACGGCGGTCGGGACTCGAATCTTGAAAAATCAATAGCGGGGCTGATCTTGCGAATCAGCCATCTACGGGCTGCCTGTCGGACGTTATGAACAGGCGAATTTTGAGGTGATCGGCGATTGACGCCGAAACCGGATCATATTGATTCCGGAAAAGTCTCCGCCGATTGTTGGCCGGTCACCAGGTAACACCGCTTCGGCGGTGGTCTAAGGATCACATCATCCATGTGGTTCTCAGATCACAACTGGAGGAAAAATGCTCGACTTCTCCTATGGCGCCTATCCTCACCGCGATGGATTGGCCATGAAGGACGGTAATAGTGAGACAAAGGGCGTGACAATACGTCGGGAAGAGCGGGCCGATTCTACGGTCTGGGAAACCCATGAGGCATACATCGTCCACGGTGAGCGTGTTCGATTCATTGGTACGGCCCACGACGTGTGGGCGGCATTCGCTCAGATTGAGCAGTGGTACGCAGCTCAGGACAACTACTACCTGGGATTCGATGCGGCTTAATGGCCTTTCCGTGCCCGTATACATAAGTTTGGCAGCATTAGGAGTTGGTAGAGATGTGCAGAAGTTCGGAGATCCGTCAGCTCGGTTGCGGGTGTGTTGTGCATATACGCACAAGCCCTGTGACCGGTGAGAAATACGTAATGGGATATGCGGAGCAGTGCAGGTGTGTGACTCGGCTGTTCTCGAAACTCGCCTCTGAGGCAGACGCGAGAGACCGAGAGGCGATTACTTACGTTCTGCATTCGCACGGAATCAACGACTGAGCTTAGCAAAAGCCCCTTGCATGCCATGGCATGAGTAGCGCTTCGAATGCGACTAGGGGCACTTCCCGTATACACCAACAACCCTCATGAGGTGTGCTGTGACTATTCCGATTAAGGCCAACGCGGAGACCCGCGAGCGTTATGTGAACAACATCATCCGGGTCTGGGATTCGGCCACATGCGACCAGAGAGCGCGCGGTCAAAACTGGTATCCGACCGCTCACCAGCTCGCGGAAATGATGTCTGACGGACACGTGGCCAGGGGAGCAGGCGTTATCGCCGCGCTTTCCGCTAACAAGCGATGGGGCGAGAACATCAAGCTGGCCAATCGTGCATTCGATTCTGGCAAGGCATCCGGTCACTTCGGTGACGCATTGCGCAAGGCCGAAAGGATTATGTCTGGTGAACTGCCTGAGCAGGTTCTTCCGATGGATATCAAGACGGGTCACTTCTACCGGTGCATTCTTGACCCCACCGATCCAGATGCCATTTGCATTGACCGCCATGCCCACGACATTGCCGTGGGTGAAAGGTATGGGCAGGGGTCACGTGGATTGGGTGCGAGAGGCCGCTATGCCCTTATGGCACACGTTTACCGTGAGGCCGCACAGCGCCTGGGAGAGCTGCCGCAAGTCGTCCAGGCCGTGACCTGGGTGGTCTGGACCGAGCAGGGCAAAGGCGCATGAGCGTGGATTATAAGCGCTGCGAATGGGGCTTCTGCAACTACAAAGTGCGCTGGCACCTATCCGTCAAGTTATCTACCGGTGGAACTCGCGAGGCCGAATTCTGCACCGGACATGCTGCGGATGCCATGACACATCCCGAGTGCTCCTGGACTCGGTTCGTGCGCATCGAAGGGATCGAGGAAGAGGAATGAGCGACAGCGAAGCACTGAAAATCGTGCTCAACCGGATCAAGGACGTCGTATACAGCGACACATTCGGCGGAGTATTCGACTGCGCTACCTGCGGAGTCATGGTCTACGGAATAGACGACGGCGACTGGCTGGAATGCATAGTCGACCGCGCATTCAACCACAGGTGCAAGTTGGTCGAGATGCTCGACCAGACAGACAGGGGAGACAGGAATGCAGTGTGAATGGAATCTCAGTGTTGGATTCCCTATCGATCGATGTCCGAAAGACGCCACGAAAGAAGAAGACGACGAATGGTATTGCGATGAACACATGGAGCTGTTCATCAAGCTATTCGGATAGCCAGCGGAAGGTTGGGCCTGGGGCGCCCTAACGGGTGCCCCTTACCGAGCAATCCGATTAGGTTCACGAAGGGCAGCTAGGTATGCGCGTTAACGAATCCACCATCACCGTTCACTTCTGGAACCTCGCCGCATACACCAGCGGCCAGCTGGTCGGCGACTGGGTTGACCTTGACCAGTGCGCAGATCTTGACGAGTTCAGGGACAAGGTCAAGCAGGTCACCAGGGGTGCTGAGGAAATCCTCCTCAGCGACTCCGAGTGCGATTTCGGAATCACATTCTCCGAGTACCAGGACCTCGGCTCGATCTGGGAAGCCCATTCAGCGCTTCTTGAGATCCACGAAGACGAGCGTGACGCATTCGCCGAATACCTCTCCTACATCGGCGGGGTTGAGAGCTTGGATGAATGCGTTAGTGGCTGGCGGGATGCATACTGCGGACGCTTCGATTCGATCGAGGAATACGCCTGGCAATACGCCGAAGACATCTATCCGGAACTGGCCAACTGCCCACCCGGCTTCCGAGTCGAGGTGGACGCCGTCGCATGGGAATCCGATCACTGGATTTCCGCCACCGGCAACGTTTTCCGATCCGTCTGAAAGGCGAATTGGCATGACCTGTAAGTACTGCAAGTGGGGCAACATGGCGTGGGAAATCGCTAACGGGTGGGATTCCTGCTCTGTCTGCCACCTCCTCTATGAGGTGATGGGGATAAACCCTGCGGATTTTCCGCCTCGCGCCCCCTACTCGTATGACGAAATCTGTACATGCGCGGTATGCGCGAGGGGATTCATGGCCAATCCGTGCATCCGGTGTGGGCTTGAAGCCGGTAGCGAGCTTCTCAAAAGAGGCATGACCACCTGCCTTAACTGCCAAATCGCGGAACTACAAGAGCGGGAGAACTGAAATGCGAAATCCCATTGCCAGAGCACAGCAGGTTCAGCAGACCTACCGCAAGGCCAAGGTGAGTGACGGAGACAACGCAGAAATTGCCTCGGACATCATCGCCGACCAGCTTCGGACATTGCCCGGAGACGAGTGGGAGCGCGTAATCAGGAACGCTGTGAGGAACGCCCACGAGGAAATCCACGGAGACTCCACGGCCCTGAACATTGAGCTCTGGATTGATGGCCTGGCCTACACCGTCGCCGAATGCAACGAGGAAGAACTGGCCATCTGATGACAACGCTCAAGACCTACACCGTGACCATCTCGGGCACTGAGCGCGAGGACGGCGAGGAGCCTTACACCTGGGCCGTATCTGCTTTGAATGAAGCGGATGCGATATGGCGGGCGAAGAACATTCACGCGGACAACAACGAGTGCGATCGGTCTGAATTGCAGGTCGAAGAAATCTTCGAGGGCCTGCCGGATAAGGACTGCGGATACCACTGGAACGACCACCGGAGCGTGTAGCGGTTGGGCCTGGGGTACCCGAATGGGTGCCCCTTACCGAGCTTCTAATGACTCGAATTACTTGGTAAAGGAGAATGGAGATGAGCACCGCTAACACCGAAATGCCTGTAGCCGGGGACGACATGTTCCATGGCCCCATGGGCAGAATGGTTGAGGAGATCGACAAATACACCGAGGGTTCCAAGGTGGGTGTGTTGGTCACCCTGATAGCGGCATTCAGCGCTGCGGTGGGCAACCAGCCTGGCGTTGGCACCGGTAAGGGTGCAATGCCCTTGAGTTTCTGGCCGGTGCTGGTTGGGCCTACGGGTGTGGGCCGGAAGGGTACGGCTACCGGAATCGCGATGAGGGTCGTTGAGTCCGGTCTCGGCGTCTTCACTGCGAACAACGTCTCGTACAACCTCCCGGCCACGGGGCTGGGTTTCGCCAACGAGCTGGCGGAGCGCGCGATCCGAGGCGTGTCGGCCCCCATGTTGTTCGTCTCAGAAGAGATGGACGAGTTCATCGCCAACGCCCGGCGAGACACCAAGATCGGTGGATACCTCCGCAAGGCGTGGGACGGCTCGACCATCGGCCACCGCACCAGCCAGGTAGACCTCCAGATCTACAAGCCGCACGTTGCGATCGTCGGGCATGTGCAGCCGGTGAACTGGGGTGCGATCTCGGGTAGCCGTGACGCGACGGGCGGCACGTACAACAGGTTTTTCCCCGTCTGGGTGATCCAGTCGAAGAAGCTCCCGGTGTTCGCCTCGGCGAGCCCAGGTAAGGTCATCGAGCGTCTGGGGAGTCGGTTCCGGAGCATGGTCAACTTCGCCCAGGAGGTCACAGACCTGAGCGTTCCGAAGGACGTGGCCAAGGTCTTCGAGACCAAGCATCGCGAGATCTGCGACGCGATGACGAACGGCAATGAAGCCCTCGGGCAGTACACCGAGCGGGCCATGGCCTACATGATCCGTCTGGCCGGGCTCTACGCCTTGGCCGACAAGCGCACAGAGATCACGGTTGCGGACTTCGATGCGGCGCTGGCGATCGTCACCTACATGGTCGAGACGGTCACGTACACGCTGCCTGAGACGTCGGCGTCCGGCGACGACATCCCGGCGCGCATCCTTGCTTACGTCCGGGAGGCCGGGCCGGAGGGTGTGACCAGCACGGAGGTCGCCCGCAAGTTCCAGAAGGTCAGGGCCGCCGAGATCCGGGCCATCGCTGACGGCTGTGAGTTCGTGGTCATCTCCAAGCTGCGGTCCGAGGGTGGCCGCCCGGCAACCCTACTCACCTGGAAGGAGGAGGCGGCGGAGGAATCCGCGGTGGTCTTCGAGCCGGAGGACCAGGCCCTGTTCAAGATGACCTAAACCCCCACCAGAAACCACGACGAGCCCTGAGCCATATGGCCGGGGCCTTTTTCATGCCCTAACCCCCTGAGAGGGAACCGATGCGACCAGAACGTTCGATCGCCGAGGCAGTGAGCGAGACATGGTTCAGCCACCACCAACCAGGCGGGATCGCGATCCCCGTGGGTGTGGTGGCCTCCGTGCTCGTCACCGACCCACAAGCCCTGATGAAGCTTCCCACGATGAGCACCGAAGAGTTCACGGACCTCCTGCGGAAGGTCTGGGCCAGCTGGTGGTTGGAACACCCCCACCTCGCGACTATGGCTCGCCCCATCACGAGCTGGCTCGACGACCCCAACGACCGCACCGCAGCAGCGGCCAAGGCCGTGGCGGAGACGGCCATGCGCAAGCGGGTCAAGTCCTACCAGGGACTGGAGACCGACATCTTGAGCTACGTCGTCACCGAGCTGCGCTCACATGGAGCCCGCAAGGGCTTGGGCGAGCACCACACGCCGCCCGATGTCTGCGATGCCATGGCCGCAATGCTGATGACGGAGCTGCCCGAGAAGGGCATGACGTTCGATGAGCCCACCGCAGGGAGCGGAGGCATGGTTCGCGCCTTCGCCCAACAGATCAAGCGGCTGGGTGGAGATCCCGCGAACTACGTCTGGAGCATGACCGACATCGACGACATCGCAGCGGCCTGTTCCGCAGTCAACGCGCTGGTCTGGAATCTAGGCTCACACGTCTACGTCTGGTGCGGAGACACGATCAAGCACGGTGACGGCTTCGAGCGTGCGGCCAAGCACAAGGCCGAGGCAGTGAGCAACTGGGCTGAGGCCGTCAAGACAGGGCGCGAGGTGACGCGACTGCTGCGCGCCGCCCACGACGTTGAAGCCCTTCTCACCTTCCCTGGAAAAGCGGAGCGGGGGGCCTGATGCACACGATCCGGGACCACTCGACCGGCATCGAGCTGCTGCACACGATGACCGTCTACGACCACGCGGACGGCACCACAGAGTTCGTCACCAGAACTCGCGCGCCCGGCCTGGATGCCCAGGCCACGGTCAAGGTCAGCCCCCAGGAGCTGTCGATGCTGATCGACGCCCTGATCACCACCTACAACCGCTACGTGGACAGCGGTGTGGTGGACACGACTAAGTACCCGCACCTGTTCTCATGAGCTACATGCCCGATGGGTCGGCGTGGAAGCCAGACATCCCTGCTGACCGTAAGGGAGCCAGGGTCCGCCACTTTGAGACTGCGGATCGGGACATCTCGGGAGCTGGAACGGTGACGTTCACTGTGGCCGGGGGAGCTGGGCGATGGTTTGTCCAGCGCTCCCACTTCGCCGACAGCTTCGACCCCCACCGGACCCGATACTTCCCAAATCGCCGTACAGCGGTCGAGTGCTTCGAGCACCTGGCCTACGAGTAGACAGTCAGGAGGCCGCAAGCGAGAACCCCGGTAACGACAGCAACCGGGGTTCTCTGATGCTTTAACTACAGGCCCAGCGGCCATCACCCAAATTCGCCGGCCCTGACGCCGCCGAGGAACGCGCCCCACTCCTTCGGAGTGAAGACGAGCGCCGGGCCGGTTGGGTTCTTGCTGTCACGGACGGCGACGATGCCGGAGAGGTTGGTGGCGACTTCCACGCACTGTCCATTGTCGCCACTGACGCTGGACTTGCGCCATTCCGCTCCATTGAGGTTCAACTGGTCCATTGCCTTATCGCATCCTCTATTATCTGTTGTGTTATGTTTTTCGACTGCGCATCCGCTCTAATGCTGTCATACCTCTGCTTGAGGCGCGCGACCGCTTCGTGGTCGCCGGTGACTTGTCCAGACAGTACCGAGTCGGCCGAGACGACCTCGGAGCCGTCGCGCAGTCGCGCCAACGCGAACGCGCTCATCATGCCAGATATGGAACCCGCAGCGGTAGGCACCACCTGGACAGTGATCCGTGGATGCTGCGACAGTTCTAGCAGGTAGTGAAGTTGACCCGCTAGGACGGCAGGTCCTCCGATGGGGCGGTGTAGCACCCCCTCGTCGATGAGCCCGAGGAAGGTCGGCGGGTACGGGCTGTCGAAGATCGCGATGCGGCGGGTGCGGGCCTGTACGCGCTCTTCCACGTGGTTGGCGGAGGCGGTCGTGGCGAAGATCGTACGGGCGTAATCGGCGTTTTGTAACAGTCCCGGAATGAGCAGCGGGTCCCAGGATTGCAGGATAACGGCTCGTGGTTCGATTTCCTCAACCCATCGAGCAAACCAGCCAAGTGTAGGTGATTGGGATATTCGCTTGAAGAGAGCGACAAAATGTCCGTCAAGATCGAAAGCTTTGTCTGCTTCTTGGGCGAAGTCAGATGTGGGGGGTCGGCGGCCTGTCTCGATGTGGCTGATAAGCGATTCGTGGCAGCGTATGCGTGCTGCGAGCGCGGCCTGCGTCATCCTGGCAGCTTTGCGGTGTTCGGCAAGATCTGAGGCGAAGCGGGCCCGGGGTGACATCTGGTCACCTGGGTTAGTCGCCATGGCGTCTCCATGGTTGTGAGCAGGAGAAACTGTTGCTGGCGACTGTACAGCGACGACGAAAAGACAAGCAATACAAGACGGCTGTATTTCTTTGTCGTGCAGGTTTCGCGTGATTAACGTACCGATGGACTGTGCGAGTGTCCATGCTGGGAGCCGACGCAGCGAAAACGACAGCAGGTCTGTCTCGGAGAAAACGGGCAGCAACTCGGATAAGTCGGTGATTTCGTGCCAGCAGAAACCATACTCACGCAGACTCCCAAGGTAGCCATATGGGAGGGCACCACGCTGCGGCGCGGCGACAAGGCGCCACGGCAGGCACGGCTAGCGATCAATCTATGGCTAGCAGATGATCACTCGTCGATCCGATCCAACGCTCTGCTGGTCGTATCGGAGCTGGTGACCAACGTCATCCAGCACGTGCCAGCGGGCCCGCAACGCAACTGGATCAAGGTGCAGCTCGGCTTCGGGGACGGCTTCATTCGCCTGACGGTGATCGATCCTGGAACGTCGAAACCAGAGCCACGCTTTACCCCTCTTCAGGAGGGCTCCATGGAGCTATCGGGGCGTGGCCTCGGCCTGGTGTCGGTGCTGTCGGTTCGCTGCGGCACACACCTCACGCTGTGCGGTCATCGCGTCGTGTGGGCCGATCTAGCGAACGCTGATGCCCTGCCCGGCGACGCTGAAAGGTTGTCGTCGTGATGACCCCATGCTCGGCCCACGTTGACGCCCCGGACGTCGCCGAGCACGTCGTCAAGCTCCAGAACAGGGCCGCCTACCTGCTCAACAACGCCGCAGCGTCGTCCACTGCGGTGCTCGCGACGATCCAGTGAACCCGTGCGGCAGGAAACGCCTGGCCGCACACCGACTCCCGGGGGCGCCTTTCCTGCGGGCGCCCTCGGGGCAAGACCGGCCCTGGGCCGGATTCGGCAGTCACCTGAAGGGAGTCCGATGACCATCACAACGGAGGAACTGGGGCTGGAGACGGCTGCGACGATCGAGGACCTGTTCGACCTTGACGTCCGCACGCTGGAGATCGCCGACCCCTGCGGTCTGATCAACCTGACCGACGACGGATGCAGCAGCACTTGCGGCGCCTGCACCACCGGCGCCGCCTGATCAGGCGTACGCCCACGTACCGGTCGCCGCCGCCGTACGGGTTTTCCCGGCGGCGGCGTCGGCTGTCAATCAATCACGACATGGAGGTAGAGGTGCCTGGCGATGCCCTTCCCGGGTTTCGGTCCGCAGGACCGGCACTGATCCGCGCTGTCGCACACTCATGGCCGGACCTGCCGCCATGGCCCGATCTGACCGACTCCGTGCCCGAGCGCGTCCCCTCTTGGGTGGACTGGCTCCGGCAGATCTGGATGATCGACGGCATCGCCGAGGCCCTGGGCCACGCCAGCCCGGCGCTCGCCCAGCAGGTGCACGCCCTGTGCGCGGCCGACGCCCCGGCCGTTCGTGAGACTCGGCGAGCGGTGCTGGCTGTGGCCCGCTACATGTTGCGCATGACAGGGCGTGCCACGCCGTTCGGCTGGCTCGCCGGGGTGGCCCCGGCGGCCTTCGGAAGTAAACCGCACCTGAGTTGGGGCACCCAGCACCACGCCTTTGCTCGCCCCGACGCCGCCTGGTTGGCCGAGGTCATCACCACCCTCGAAGGGTGCCCTGACCTGCTGGAGCGGCTGCCGGTGGTGGCCAACACCACGCTGACGGTCCGTGGGAACCGCCTGATCGTGCCCTACCGGCCGCAAGGGGGCGGGGCGGTAGAGACCTCGATCCGTCACACCGTCGCGGTGCGTGCCGTGATCGACGCGGCACGCGCGCCGATCCGGGTGGAGGACCTGAAGGCGAAGGTTCGGGTGGAGTTCCCGGTGGCCACGCCGGCGAAGATGACGGCGATGCTCGCCGAGCTGATCACCCGTGGCGCGTTGATCACCAGCCTGCACGCCCCCAGCACCGAGCCCGATGCCCTTGGGCACCTGGTGAAGCAGTTGACGATGGTCGGCGCCACGACGGTGGCGGCGATCGCCGACCTGGCCGCCGACCTGAAGGAGATCCACGCGCTCCTGGAGCAGCACAACCAGGTGCCCGCGAGCCAGGGCGGCGCGGTACGCGAGGAGGTGACCGCGCGGATGCGCCGGATCGCCCAGAGCAGGCGGCACCCCCTGGCGGTGGATCTGCGGCTGGACGCCAAGGTCGTCTTGCCCGAGGAGGTCGCCCGCGAGGTTGAGCGCGCCGCGCTGCTCCTGACACGCTTGAGCCCCTACCCCTACGCCACCCCCGCGTGGAGGTCCTACCACCAGAGGTTCTACGAGCGGTTTGGTCTTGGATCACTCGTTCCGGTGCTGGACGTCGTCAGCGACAGCGGCACTGGCTGGCCCGACGGATACCCGGGAACGGTGACACCCGAGCGGCCTTCGCCACTGTCAAGCCGGGATGAGGCGCTCCTGGCACTGGCCCAGGGCGCCGCGCTCGATGGCCGCGACGAGGTGATTTTGGACGAGTCCCTGATCGCCGCCTTGGAACTAGGCGCCGAGCCGCTGCGGCCACCGTCGCATCTGGAGCTGGGGGTGCGCGTGCACGCCGCCGACCAGCAGACGTTGCGGCGTGGCGACTTCCGGGTGGAGGTCGTGACCGTCTCCCGGGCCGCCGGGGTGGTGACCGGCCGCTTCCTCAGCCTCCTTCAGCCGCAGGATCAAGCGGAGTTGGCCGCCGAGCTGGCGACCCTGCCGGGCGGCGACCGCGAGACCGTGGCGGCGCAACTGTCCTTCCCGCCGCTGCTTCCGAGCACCGCGCACGTAACCCGGGCCCCGCAGACCCTGCCGATTGTGATCAGCATGGCCGAACACCGCAGCGCCGATGACCTAGTCCTGACCCCTGAGGATCTGGCGGTGGGGTGTGACGGCCGCCGGATGTACCTAGCCGCGCCCGCGCTCGGGCACCGGCTGGAAGCAGCGGGAACGCACGCGCTGAACCTGGTGGCCCACACACCGCCGCTTGCCCGCTTCCTGACCGAACTCAGCCGCGCCCAGTACGCGCAGGTAATGACGTTCCACTGGGGCGCCGCCGAGCGCCTGCCGTTTCTGCCCCGGCTGCGCTACGGCCGCATCATCGTGGCACCGGCCCGGTGGCGGCTGGAGGCGGCCGAACTGCCCGCTCAGACCGAACCCTGGGCGGTGTGGGAGGACGCGCTGATCTCCTGGCAGATCCGGCGCCGCCTGCCGCGCTTCGTTCACCTCTCCGAAGGGGACCGGAGGCTGCCCCTGGATCTGGGATTGGCCGGGCACCGGGTGCTGCTGCGCACCCATCTGAACACCGCGCCGCACGCCGTTCTGGCCGAAGCACCCGCTCCGGAAGCCGCCGGATGGTGCGGCGAGCGCCCCCACGAGGTCATCGTGCCGCTAAGCGCCACGCAACCGCCGCCCTGGCCGCGCCTGCCGAAACCCACCCCGGCGCGGATCACTCGCCTGGGCTGGGGGCAGGCACCAGCCGCCTCACGCATCCTGCTGGCCAGCCTGTACGGAGACATCCACCGTCAGGACGTGGTGCTGACCGAGTACCTGCCCGACCTGCTGGAGCGGCTCGGTCAGCCGACCGGCTGGTGGTACATCCGCTACCGCGACCCCGACCACCACCTGCGGCTGCGCATCGCCCTGCCTGACCCGGCCGCGTTCGGCCCGACCGCCCGCACGGTGAGCACCTGGGCCGAGGAGGTACACCGGGCCGGGCTGCTGCGCGAGGTGACCTACTCCACCTCCTACCCCGAGACCGGCCGCTGGGGGGCCGGGGCGGCGATGCGCGCGGCCGAGGCGGTGTTCGGCGCCGACTCTCGGACCCTGCTCACCCAGCTCCGCCTGCCGAGGCGGCCCCACCGGCAGGCGCTGGTGGCCGCTCACACCGTCGCGATCGCCGAGGCGTTCACCGGCAGCGTCGCCTCGGGTATGCGGTGGCTGATCGAGCACGTCCCCGCCGCTGCGGCGAAACCGGTTTCGCGCCCGGTATTCACCGAGGCCGTCCGCCTGGCCGACCCCCGCGACGACTGGGCGGCGCTGCGCGCGGTCCCGGGCGGTGCCGCCATCGTCGAGGCGTGGAAGCCGAGGCAGGCGGCGCTGGCCTGCTACCGCACCCACCTGCCTGGCCCCGACACCCACGGCGTCGACGTGGACGACGTGCTTGGCTCCCTCATGCACCTCAACTTCGTCCGCGCCTGCGGTATCGACTTCGACGACGAGGCTGTGGGCGTCCATCTCGCCCGAGCCGCAGCCCTGGCCTGGACGGCCCGTACGAGCGGCAGCCGGTCATGACCGGCGGACACCCCGCCGCCGCGCTGGCCGAAGCGGTCGCCGACCGGCTCGCGCACCCCGAGGCCGTTCCCGGGCCGCTGAGCGCTGAGCCGTGGTGGCACCAGTCCCTGGCCCACGGAGCGTTGGGCGTCGCCCTGCTGCACGCCGAACGCGCCGGGGCTGGGCTCGCACCGTGGCGGCGCGCCCATGACTGGCTCGCCTATGCCACCCGCGCCCCGCTCACCGCCGGGCCTGGCAGCCACCTGTTCCACGGCGCTCCGGCTCTGGCTCACGTCCTGGCGTGTGCGGCCACCGCCCTGCCCGGCTCCTACGGGCGGGCTCTGGAGAACCTGGATCAGACGATCAGTGCGGACGTCCGCCGCCGGGTCGGCATCGCCCACGCCCGCATCGACGCGGGCCGCCTTCCCGCCCTGGCCGAGTTCGACGTGATCCGCGGGTTGGCTGGCGTCGGCTCCTACCTGCTGCGCCGTGACCCGGGCGGGGCGGCGGTGCGCGCTGTCCTGGAGTACCTGGTGCGTCTGACCGATCCTATAGAGATCAACGGGGAGGCGCTGCCCGGCTGGTGGACATCCTCGGGGCCTTCGGGGCGCGACAGCGGCCGGTTCGCCGGAGGCCATGGAAACTGCGGCGTGGCCCACGGGATCGGCGGCCCTCTGGCCGTCCTGGCGCTAGCTCTGCGCTGTGGGATCACCGTTCCCGGGCACCGCGAAGCGATCGATCGGATCACCGACTGGTTTGACCGGTGGCGCACCGACACCGACACCGGCCCGCTCTGGCCGTACTGGGTCAACCGCCCCCAGCTACGCGCCGGACACCGGGACACCTTCGGCCCGCAGCGTCCCGGCTGGTGCTACGGCGCCGCTGGCTTGGCCCGCGTCCAGCAGCTCGCGGCCCTGGCCACTGGCGACGCCGACCGCCGACACATGGCCGAAGACGCCTTGGTGCGCGCCTTGGCAGCCCCCCACCTGCGTGTGCCCGCCGACGCCGGACTCTGCCACGGATACGCCGGGCTCGCCCACATCACCGTGAGGGCCGCCGCCGACGCCGATCCGGACACCGCCGCCCGGCTGCGCGCGTTTTTGCCGGGCCTGCTCGTCGCCCATCCCGCCCATCCCGACACTGCGGCTAAGGCCCTGCTCTCGCCGGGCGGCTCCGGGCCGGGCCTGCTGGACGGGGCGGCCGGCATCGCCCTGGCCCACCTGTCAGCCAGCGCCGCCACACCGCCCGCCTCGGCGTGGGACGCCTGCCTGCTCATCGGAGGATTCGGAGGATGCCGATGACCTGGCGCCAATACAACATCGCCTTCCCCGACCGGGCGACCGCCGAGCAGGTCGCCGCCGATGACTTGCGCCCGGCACTGATCGCGGCCCAAAACGCTGGTCTTCTGCACGGCTGGTGGTTCGTACGCAAGCAGCCCTGGAGGCTACGGTACCTGCCTGATGATCTTTCCTCCATTGTCGCCGACCTTCTGGACGAGCTGGCCGCTGACGGCCGGATCGTCGGCTGGACGCCCGGGATCTACGAGCCCGAGGCCCTGGCGTTCGGCGGGCCTGAAGGTATGGATGTCGCCCACCGGCTGTTCCACCACGACAGCCTTCACCTGCTCAACCGTGCCACCGGCCCCGGCGCCCGCTCCCTGGGACGGCGGGAGAGCACGGTCGTGCTGTTCAGCGCGATGCTGCGCGCCGCAGGTCTGGATTGGTTCGAGCAGGGCGACGCCTGGGCCAAGGTCGCCGCGCTGCGTCCCGCTGAGCCCGATGCCCTCGCCCCCGGGCGAAGCTCCGAGCTGGCTCGGGCGATGAGGCGGCTCATGACTGTCGACACCCAATCCCTGGCTAACCCGGCGACCGGCGGCCCACTGGTCGGCCACGACGGATGGATCAGCGCCTTCGAAAAGACCGGACAGGACCTGGCCGACCTGGCCCGGTGCGGGCGGCTACAGCGGGGCCTTCGTGCCGTCGTCGCCCACCACTTCATCTTCCACGCCAACCGTGCCGGGCTGCCCCTGGGGGATCAGTCCATGCTGGCCGCGTTGGCGGTGGAGACCGTGTTCAGGGCGGAGGCAGTGACAAGATCACTGCCTGCCGCCGCCACCCTCACAACCACTAAGGTCAACCGAGTGACTACTATCAGTGACCACTCTCTGTCTGCCGACCAGCTCCGAACCGAGATGGTCGACCGGCTGGGCTCCCGAAACGTGATCCGCACCCCTGCCATTGAGGCCGCCTTCCGCCAGACCCCACGGCACCTGTTCATCCCCGACGTCCCCTTGGAGCAGGCGTACACCAACAACCCCATCTACACCAAGACGGACGCCTCAGGCGCCTCGATCAGCGCCGCCTCCCAGCCGGGAATGGTCGCGGTGATGCTGGAGCAGCTCGCCCTCCAGCCCGGGGAGCGAATCCTGGAAATAGGAGCGGGCACCGGTTATAACGCCGCGATCATGGCCGCCATTGTCGGCGAGAACGGCCACGTCGTCACGATCGACGTCGATCGTGACCTCGTCGAGGGAGCCCGGGAGCACCTGGAGGCCGCAGGCGTGGGCAACGTTGAGGTCATTCTCGGTGACGGCGCCCTCGGCCATGCCGAAGGTGCTCCCTACGACCGGGCGATCGCGACCGTAGGCGCCTACGAGGTGCCCGCCGCCTGGCTGGAACAGCTCGCCCCCGGTGGGCGCCTGGTCGTGCCGCTGCGCCTGCGCGGCACCGCCTCGCGCAGCATCGTCTTTGAACGCGGCGAGTACGGCTGGCACAGCACGCACAGCACACTGGCAGTCTTCATGCCGCTGCGCGGGATCGGCGACGATGCGCGACGCATCGTCGCTCTCACCCCAGAGGAAGACGTGACTCTCCAGGTTCACAAAGATCAGGCGGTCGACGGCCAGGCGCTCGCCGGGGTGCTGGACAGCGAACGCCACGAGAGATGGACCGGTGTGACCTTCCCGCCGGAGGTGCCGTACGAGTGGATGGAGCTGTGGCTGTGCATCCACCTGCCCAACCCCCTGATGCGGATGAACGTCGAGCCTGCGGCCACCGAGCGCGGCCAGGTCGTCCCTATGTTCCCGTGGGGCTCCATGGCTACCGTCCAGGGCGCGGGCCTCGCCTACCTCACCACCCGACCCGCCCGGCCGGCCGAGGACGGCGGGAAGCTGTACGAGGTCGGCGTCATCGGCCACGGACCCAGCCAGGACCTCACGGAGCGGGTGGCCGAGCTGGTCCAGATCTGGAATGAGCAGTACCGCAGCCGCGCCGTCCGGTTCGAGATGCCCAACGCACCCGTCGCTGACCCGGCCGCTGACCGGTTCGTACTGGAGCGCCCGCACCGCCCGATCACCGTCATCTGGGAGTAGCGAACATGGACCTGACCGGGCCGTTACTCCGCTTCCCCCTAGTCGCCCGGCCCCGCCCGGCGTGCCCGCCGCTGGAGCGGCGGGTGGAGGAGGTGACCGCGCTCGCGCGGGCCGCCGCCAACCCGGCTACGGCCGATGACCGCCTGGCCTTGGCCGCCACTGCGGCCAACAAGGCCGCGCTGATCGCTAGCGACTGCGGCCTGCCCGGTCTGGCCCGGTCCCTGTGTCACCAACAGCTCACCGCCCACCTGTGCGCCCAATCCATGGGCGCGCAGGCTGCGCGGCGCGCCCTGGAACCGGTCGTCAACCTGGCCCGGCTCAAAATCCGAAGCGGTGACGGCGAGGGCGCATACCAGCTACTCGATGCGCTCTACCGGGCGGCATGCTCTCGCTCGCAGGTGGTCATCGACGGCCGGACCATATCCTTCCGGACGCTCACCGCCACCGACGACGACCACCAGACGGTATGCCAGTGGCTGTGGTCGATCCTGCTGGGCGACGGCACCCGGGCCCTGGCCGGTGCGGGCCGCTGGGAGCAGGCGCTGGCCCACGTCGAGCAGCACCATGGCGTCGGCCAGCGGCTGCTGGACGGGCGACAGGTCGCGATCCTGGCCCGCTGCCTGGGAGGGGACGTCACCACCGCACTGGCGATGATCGAAGGCAGCACGGTACCCGAGCCGTGGGAACAGGCCGTCGCCGCCTGCTTGAGCGTCGCATGCCTTCGAGCGGGCGGCTGGTCGACCACCACTGCCGTTGCCGCCATGGTCGAGCACTACCTCGCCTTGGAGCCGACACCGGACCTTCTAGCCTGGCGTACCCGCCTGGGGGTGACCGTCCTGGACCTGGCGGGCAACATCGAGCAGCTCGCAGCCCATGCCGCCGCGCGCCTGGTAAACGAGGCGGTGGCAGGCGGCGACGGGTACGCCGCCCGCGAAGTGCTCTTCCACGACGGGTGCAAACCGCACCTGAACAGCAGTCAGAAGGAGACGCTGTCGGCCACCGTGCGCTGTTCAGGGCTTGGCGTCGGCACGATCCCACCCTTGCTGCTGGCGGAACTTCTGGCAGCGGTCAGGACAAGCGAGAGCGTCACGACTCGGCTGTAGAAGAGGGAACAAGCAGGGGCACAACGCAAAAAAACGCCCCTCGGCCGAAGCCGGGGGGCGCTTGCGTTACGGGGTGATCACCTGCGTGCTGGGGAAGGACCGGTAGCCGGTCACCGTCCACTCGGGGTGGGCTGCAACCAGGGTCGTCAGGAAGTGCTGAACGGCGTCGGGCCACTGGTAGTCCATGGAGGACCCCAGGGGGACGACCTGGAGGGCGTAGCCAGCCGGGCCGGTCTGCCACTCCTCGCGGGGGAGCGAGGGATCGGTGATGTGGATGGTGTACGCGGACTGGCCGTGGTGTGGGGTGGCCTGTTCGAACGCCACGTTTCTCCTTAGTTGGGGGGGACAGGTCCCCAGCCGTTGACGGTTCCGTCCGCGCTCGTCTCGAAGACGGGGGTGATCCAGTAGCACGCGGCGCGGGAGGTCAACGTCGGGAAGATGTGAGCCGCGTTGTAGCTGTAGACCCCGTTGCCGCCGTCCGTGCCGGTGGCCAGCGCGGTCAGCGGGCCGTTGGTGTGTGCGGTGGTGGCGAAGTAATCCAGGGTCACCGAGAAGATGCCGGTGGTGGAGTGGTGGGTGGCCACGTAGGTGGTGTTGGCTTCGATCGGGACCGGTGCAGCGAAGTTGGCCCACATCCAGCCGACCGGCTGTTCGGTGCTGAGCGTGGCCGAAGCCAGGATGCTGCCGGTCCTCGTCCATAGGTTGGCTGTGCGAACCCCGGCCCGCACAGCGCCGACGTACGTGCGGATGCCGGTGACGAAGCCGGGGAGCGTCGAGCGGAACTTCAGCCCCATGACGACTCCCGCAGAGCCCGTGTCGGTGACGACTGGTGGCACCGTCGGCTCCCACAGCACGTGGGTCATGCGACCACCACCTGCACGACGAGGTTGGACCCCTTGAGTGTTGTGCCGACCACGTCCACGTCGACCGTGATGTAGCCGCCGATCGGGACGGCGGTGACGTTCATCGAGGTGATCTTGCCCGAGGTGGTCGCGCCTGCGGCGACGGTCGGCCGGTTGGTCTGGGTGCTAAAGATCGTCACCTCGTTGAGGTGAACGTCCACGATGAGCGGACCACCGGTGGGCGCGACGCCGACCGTGGCTCGCACGCTGCGGATCGTCCACGCGGCCAAGGTGTCGTTGTACAACCGGAACTGGCCGACACCCGCCGAGACCTCGCCGGTCGCCGAGTACGTCAGCACCCCAGCGCCTGCCGCGCCCGCCGTGCCGGTGTCGCCCTTGGGCCCTTGGACGCCGGTAGAGCCGGTAGCTCCCGCGTCACCCTTCGGACCTTGCAGGCCGGGAGGCCCTTGGACACCTTCCGGACCTGGAACGCCCTGAATGCCCTGGTCGCCCTTAAGGCCGGGAGGCCCGGTGTCTCCGGCAGGTCCCTGCGGACCGTCCTCGCCCTGGGGGCCGGGCTCCCCCGGAGCGCCAGCCGGACCGGCCGGGCCGGGAGGTCCGGGAGTGTCGGCACCCCCGCCGAAGGTCAGGTATCCGACCTCGATTACCTCGGCCAGTTGGCCGCCGCTGTAGACCTCTACGACATCACTCACCGGTAGTCACCTCCGGGGAGACTGAGACGGGGCCTTGGATCAGGCGGGTTATCGCGCCGCTGGCTTCGACCACTTCGAGGTCGTAGACGGCTTTGAGGATGGTCCAGGTCGAGGAGACCTCGGGGGCGATGGAGAGCAGGATCGTGCCGGACGTTCCGCCGAGGGTGATGCCTCCGTTGGTGGTGTCGAGCCGATGGATGAGGGCGCCTCCGGCCTTGGCCCTGATCTCCATGCGGGCGGTTGCGCCCGTGAGGTCCACAGGCACGCCGTCTCGGAGCCAGCGGAGGGGACGCCGAACGGTCGTGCCCTGGTCAATGTTGAAGCGGTACGTCCCCGCCACCTGGTCCCTCTCTTTCGGGCATGACAAAGCCCCCGCCCGAGTGGGGCGAGGGCCTTCTTTCTTCTTGCTACGGGGTCACTCGGAGGCGGAAGCTGCGGCGCTGTTGTCGTTGTGCAGGTACGACACGAGGGCGGTCAGGACGGCCTGGCCGACCGAGACGGCAACGAGCTTCCAGTCGACCCCGGCGTCGAGCTGGAGCGAGGTGAGAACCCCGCCCACGGCGACCAGCACCGAGACGATCAGGCCCTGAAGGGCGGTTCGCTTGGCGCGGTAGGCCGCGTTGGCGGAGGGGGTGATCTGCACCTGTCCTGCTTCCTCTTGGTCGTCACGAAGGTCGTCGAGCTGGTCGAAGGGCTCATACATCGCGGTCTGCGGGTCGGCCTGCGGAGTGAAGTACTGCTCGAAGAAGGGGTCAGCGTCGACCACGGGCGGCTCGACTTCCTCACTCAGCAGCTGCTGGGGAACCCACGTGGGCCACTCGGGCTCGGGCTCCTGCGGGATCTCGGTTGGGGGCTGGTAGCGGGGCTGCGGAACGGGGGCTGGAACCGGCGCTGGGGCGGAAGTCGGCGAATTCGCTCGCTGGGCGGCGAGCGCCTGAAGGCGGGCCTGGAGGTCGTTGGGGTCCATCAGTGCAGAGCCACCCACGTGTCACGGCCGATGACGCCGTCCACGGTCAGGCCACGGAACTTCTGAAGCGCGCGGACCTGCTTGTCCATGGGCTCGCCGAACGTCTGGTCATCGACCAGATCGCCGACCGGGAATCCGCGGGCATCCAGCAACTTGAAGGCGGTCTTGATGTGGCGCTTGAGCGCCGGGGTCTTCTCGCACCCCTTGGTCAGGGTCGGCAGGTTTTCCACGAGGGTCTCCGTCCAGTTCGGGGTGGGCTTGGGCGTGGTGGGAACGGGAGCCGAAGGCGGCTTGGGGGTGGCAGGGGCCGCCGCGTAGCGGGGCCGCACGTAGCCGTAGATGCGGGCGTTGGAACGGCTGAGGGTCTTGCGGTAGCAGCCGTCGCCGTTGCCCTGGACGCCGTTGTCGGCGCTGCCCGAGGTGTTGCCGCCGATGGTGGTGATGGTCGAGCCGGTCACCTTCTCCACCAGCTCGACGTGGTAGATGCCAGCCGCGCCGCCCGAGGTGTAGACGACGAGGTCACCCACGGCCGGGGTGGTGAACCACCTCTTGTTGGCCTTGGCCCAGGAGTACTGAGACAGGACGCCAGCGGTGTGGGGGTAATCGGTGTTCGGCTTGAGCCCGGCCGCCTTGCACCACACCGACGTCGCGGCGGCGCACCAGGGGTAGCCGTAGCCGCCGCCGGGGTAGCCGGGAATCTTCCCGAACTCGCGTGTGATGGGCACGAGGTTGGACCCTGCGGGGCTTTCACGCATGCCTAGGTCCGCCCTAGCCTCTGCGATGACCTTCGCAGCGGTGGTCAATGGTCCTCCAAACGACAAAGGGCCCCGCCGTTTCCGGCAGGGCCCCGAGGGGGATGTCTTACTTCGTGATCAGGGGTTGATGACCTTGATGACCGTGATGGCGAGCGCGCTCAGGGAGCCGACCACCGAGACGGAGATGGCGTACTTCCACTTCTCCAGGCCCCGAATACGGGACTCGTGGTCGGTGACCTTCTCTTGGGAGCTGTCGAGCTTGGAGGCCATGCCTCGCACGTCGTACTTGACTTCGAGCAGGGTGTTGTAGACCTGGCTTGTGCTGATGAACACGCCACCGAGGTTGTGATCCGTGTTGTCGTCCATGGCTTCGTCTCCTCTCAGCTCAGGCAGTAGGTGCCGGTGAAGTCCACTCGGAGGATGTTGGAACGCAGGGTTGCCGGGGTGAAGACCTGCAAGGCTCCGCTGGTGGCGATCCTCACGGCGAGGGTGGGGGTGGAGGGGGTGTCGGACTCGAAGGCGACGGCGGTCAGGTAAACCGCCCGGTCGGGCCGGAACCCAGTGGGGATGCTGATGACGTCCGTTTTGGCAACGGTTGTGTTAAGCGCCGTGCCAGCGGTGGTCGCCACCATGCCGCCCCGGATGTGAACGACATTGCCTGCCTTGCAGACCTGCACCTTGGCTGTGGTGGTGTTGGCGTGCGTCACCGAGGAGAGGAGGAAGGTCACATCCGTCCACGCGGTGGGCATGAGCCCGGCCACCTTCGCGATGGCGTCGAGGGTCGCGGGGTTGGGGTCGTTGTTGAAGACCTGGCTGGCGGGCACCCACAGGCCGTTGGCCCCCACCACCAGGTAGTTGTTGTGGTAGTCCACGCCCAGCTCGCCGTTGGCGGGCGTGGGGTGCAGGAACCCGTAGGGGCCCTTGATGGGCCGGACCTGGCGGGACAGGAACCAGCGGCGGTCGGCGGGGTCGCCGGTTAGACCAACCCCCCCGGTGATGTCGATCTGGACCAGGGGAAGCTCATCGCCCCCGGCCGGGAGCGTCATGGTCCCGGCGCCGATGCCGCCCTTCACCTGAACGAAGCGAAAGACGCTCTCCGCCCGGTCCAGGCGCAGGGTCAGCAGGTCGCGCCGAACGTTGGTGCCGTCGAAGCCTGTACCGGTGATATCCAGGTCGAAGACGCGGGGGTAGCGCAGCTCATAGAAGTGCCCACCGATGTGGGCTACGCCCGGCTGGATCTCAACCTGGGTGTTGCTCAATCGGACGGCGTACAGTCCGCGGTTGCCTGCCAGAGGCACCTCGGGGCCGGGCATCCCGCGCACCCCGTTGAGCTGCCAGGTGCTGGCCATGGTCTCCCAGTTCTCGGCCGTGACGACCCGGCCGGCACCCGTGGCGAAGGGCCATCCGTGCTCGTTGGGGTCCGGGGTCTCCAGATCCGCCATACCTCTTACACATCCTTCACGTAGTGGTCAGCGCCACGCATGGCGCCAGGTGACGTCCAGGCGGTTGGACCAGGGGGAGAACTGCTTGTTCTGCCGGATACGAGCCCGGTATCCCAGGACCTTGTAATCGTGCGGATCGACCTGCTTCTTGCCGAAGACGCGGGTCTCCCACCGGCCGTTCGCGCCGACCGTGGTCGGCTCGGGGACGTAGTTGGTCTGGCCCCAGGCGGTGACCCGCTCGGTGGAGAACTCCAGCCGCGCGCCGGGGGTGCCGGTGCCGTAGATCTTCAGCCAGGTTCCGCCAGCCTGGTCACGTCCGGTTGGGCCGGTGATGGTGGGAGCGGTCAGGGTCGGCAGCGGGTTGCCGCTGCCGTCGTTGGGCGGGTCGGGCACGGTACCGGCCACCATGTTGAAGTAGTGCAGCGTCGGCGTGGACTCGCGGTAGTTGCGAAAGCGCCGGGCGCGCACATCCCACTGCGAGCCCACCGGGTAGGTGGCGGCCGTGGTGGGGATGGCGGTCGACCAGGTTCCGTCTTCCTGCGGGGCGATGAGCCCGCCTCCGTAGCCCACCGGCTTCCAGGTGCCTGCGTTGCGAGGGCTGATCTCCATCAGCACCCACTCGCTGCCATCGACTGCCAGCGGGGAGCTGGAGGTGGCCGACTGGATGATGACGGTCTCACCGGGCTTGAACTCGCTGGCGCCCGCCGAGGGGTCGGGCGGCGGTGGGATGGGCGCGTTCGCCGCGATCACGTACCACAGGCACGGGTCGTTGGCGAAGGACGAGCCGATCTTCACCTCGCCCTTGATGACGTGCTGTCGGCTGTCGGCTGGGATGGTGATGCGGCGGGTGGCGGACTGGCCGGGGTTGAGCACGATCTCCGTGCCCACCGTCACGCCGTCGAGCAGCAGCCGGTTGGTGTACGCCTGCTGGATCACGCCGGTGTTGGAGACCGTCACGTCCACGTACTGCTCGTTGGTGGCCGGGTTCTGCGTGACCGCCTGCACGACGTGCGAGACCACCCCGGCGCAGTCGGACCAAACTTCAATCGAGCTGGACTGCGCGGCCGGGGTGCCGTTGACTCCCCGGTCCACCACCTTGACCTGGTGGTGGCGTCCGTCGTTCGGGACGGGCAGGCGGATGGCGCGCACCGTCGCGCCACCGCTGTAGAGATAGGAGGAGGTGATGGTGGCGCCATCGAGCTGGAGGACCACGTTGTGCGTCACGGTGCAGGTGAAGTTCACCTGGTGGACCCGGTTAGGTAGCGGCACCTGGGCGCCGCCCGAGGTGTACACCAGGCAGAAGGTGCCGGGGTCCTGGTCGATCGCTACGTTGTTGAACGCCACGGGTTACGCCGCCTTCCTGATGGTGAAGTCCACGCCCGCGACCTCGTCCAGCTCGTGGAGCTGCTCGCGAGATTCCACACCGGTGACGCGGGCCCACAGAGCCCGGATGGATGCGTACAGGTAAGGGGTCTCACCGGAGCCGTAGGTGCCGATGGTCGGGACCACCCTCGGGCCGTCCTCGACGTTGGAGGTCAGCCGCACCTCGCGCACCATCTCGTCTCGGGTGCCGGACTTGAGCTCGACGCGGACGACATCGCCCAGGCCGTAGGCCCGGCCGAACATCACGCTGTTGGTCTCGATCGGGTCGATACGGATAGACGCCTGCGGACCCTGATCGAGGTTGAAAGCCTCGACCTCGTCTTGAATGGCGCGATACTGGGCCGACCAGACGGGCGGGTCCATCGCCCAACCGGCCTGCTTGCCGGGGTCTTGGAGCCACTGCCAGCCGATGTCACGGCGGTCGCGCAGCCGCTCAGCGGTAACGCCCCACTCGGTTTCGGTGGCGGAGAAGCCCTGGGCCGCCCACGCCAGCGTGTGCTGACGATCAGCCGGCGTTTCGGCCGCATCGCCCCACCAGTCGGGGTCGTACTGGTCGTTGGTGAAGTAGCCGTACCAGCGCTCGGGGCCGGACCTGTCCACCCAGTTCTCGGTGTAGCCGTCTACGGCTCCTGCGGTGGTGTAGGTGGGTGTGCGCTCCAGCTCGCGCCAGGTCCTGTTCTGGGTGGCCACCACCAGGCGGGTGGCCTCGGGGGCGCGCAGCGTGTAGTGCAGGCCGCGAAGGTTGCCCAGCTCCGCGCCGAAGCGCACCTCACCGGTGAGGTTGGCGATCGGCTCCAGCTTGAGCAGGATGCCGGGGCCTGATGCGTTCGGGTCGCCGTTGCTGGCGACCTCGGAGGGGTTGGGGTGCCAGACGAACCTGATCCGGAAGCCGTAGACGGCGCTCAGCATCGAGGTGAGCTGGTCGGCCTGGTCGAAGCGCAGCCGGGCCGCTCGCGCGGAGTCGTCGCGGAGGAAGTTCGTGGTCGAGTCGGCAGTCGGGATGAACAGCCGGTCCAGCCTGCGCACCGCCAGGCCCTGGGTGTTGGCCAGGAACAGCTGGCGCAGCAGCTCGGCAACATGGGGCCAAGACGGGTTGGCCTGCCAGTACTGAACGGCTGAGGCCAGGTGGATGTCAGCGGCCGGGTTGGTCCAGGCGAGGCGCTCGGCCATCAAGTAGTTGTCATCCACTCCGGACACCACGATGGAGCCCTCTCCGGAGTTCTCCTCATCCCAGCGCTCCTCGATCTGGCGGATGGGGCCGCTGAAGAGAGGCTCACTGTCGTCTTCCTGGCGGACGATGATGCCCCGGCCAGGGGTGAGCATCTTGGCTTGGGGGTGTCCGGCCGGGGTGGTGAGGGTCCAGGTGCCGACTGCGTTGTGGCGCAGGATGGCGGCGAAGTCGGTGTAGGCGTCGATCTCGCCGACGGTGGACAGCGGGGGCAGGCCCTCGCCGCCCTCCGCAACACTGCGGGGAAACAAGGACTCCCGGATGGCGATTCGGAAGTTACGCATCAGATTCCCAGGTAGGCAGGCAGGTAGGAGACATAGGCGCGGGGGCTGTTGGCCGCTCGCCAGGCGGTCTCCTGGGCGGGGGTCATGCCGGTGGGCTTGTCGATGGACAGAGCCACCCGGTTGGTGCCGGGTGGGATCGCCCACAGCGACGAGGCGGTGTCGAAGGCCCAGTAGACGGACTTGCCTGCGGTGGGGGAGTAGTTCCCGCTCGGGCTGACCTCGGGGTAGACGCGGATGCTCTGCGATCCCTTGACGGTCTCGATAACGAGCACCTCAGAGGTGAGCACGGGGAACGCATCGGAGAAGCGCAGCTCCTTGAGAGTCGCTCCTTCGTCGTCCAGCAGCAGCAGCCGCAGACGAGAGTTGAAGGGCCCGCGGATTTCCCAGCGCGGCTGGGTGCCGATGCCACCGGGGTTGAACAGGCTGATCTCATCCGCCCAGATCGGGTTGGTGGACAGCTGAAGGCCCGCGCCGGGGGTGGCGCCGTCCACCGACACGAACGGGTCAGCGGCGGGGGCATCGCCCATGAAGGCCCGCAACTGGTCATAGACCTGGAAGCTGGCACGGATGCGAGACAGGCCGAAGAAGTAGGGGCTGGTGCAGCGCAGGATGAGGCCGTAGCGGGCCCAGTGGACCCCGTCCTCGCTTCCCTCGCCCCCCTCCATCCCTCCGGCGTAGAAGCACGAGATCGCGCGAGGCGGCTCGGCGATCATGTCGTCCAAGGTCGCCGCGTCACCGAGGTCGTCGGGGATCTGGTACTCGGTCGTCTGGAGGGTGACCAGACCTCGGGCGGGGTTGAGGCTGTTGACGAAGCGGCGCCTGAGCGCCACCATCTCCGGGCGCGTGGTTCCGGCAATGGTCAGAGGTAGGAAGATCTCCCGGATGCCCGCTCGGGCGGAACGAACGAACCCTCCGTCGATGGCGGGATACTCGTCCGCCTTGACGTCCCACCTGGGGGCGTCCAGCCCCTTGGCTCCGCGCCGCAGCATGATGGCCGCGCCGGTGGAGGTCTCCTCGGTCAGGGTGTAGAGCTGGCCATCGACTCCCAGCAACTGCACGACAGTGGGCTTGAACAGCACGGAGCCTCCTGAAGGCAGCGAAAAGAGAGGCCCCGGCCGGGAGGGTGTGGCCGGGGCCCCAGTGCGGGGGAGCGGGGGTTACTCGTAGAGGGTGTCGGCGTAGGAGAGCTGCTTGCGGAGCTGCTCTTCGGTGGGGATGTTCGGGGCGGCGTTGATGGTGAAGTTATAGATCTTCTGCACGGTCGGCTGGCGTCCCTCGGGCGCCTCGTTCCTGGCCTTGAGCTGGCGGGCGTAGGTGGTGACGCCCTGCGCCAGTTCGGTGACGGCGGACACAGCGGACATGCTTGCCGCCATCGGGGTGACGTCCTCGACGGCCATCAGCGACATCATCACCATCGGCGCCATCTTCATGGACTGCGGAGCGACCAGGCTGGCCGGGGCCGCCCCGCCGCCCTGCACCGTGGGAGCTGAGACGGTCGGGCCCTTGAAGGTGCGGTTCAGGCTGTTGAGCGAGGCGATCATCGTGGAGACGGCGGAGGAGACCGCCGTCTTGGCCGAGTTCATCGCGCCCTGGACGGCCGAGACGAACCCGGAGAGCTTGCCGGCCGATGCAGCCTGTGACGCGAGCGACTTGAACTGAGCCACCGACGTGGTGACTCCGGACTTGATGTTGCTGGTGACCTTGGACATGTTGGCCTTGACCGCGTCCGGGGTCTTGTCGGCCCGCGCCGCCGAGGCCATGTCGGTCGGGAGCTTCCTGAAGGCCGTGGTCGCCTGGGTTGCCCCGGTCCGGATCGCCGTGGTGACCTTGGTCATCTGTCCCTGGACGCCGGAGACGATGGAGCCGTCCGAGACGACCACTGATGACATGCTCTTGGGCAGCTCGGCGAAAGCGGTCTTAGAGGTGGCAACCCCAGTGGTGACCGCAGTCGTGATCTTGCTCATGACCGAGGTGATGCCGGTCGAGACGCTCTCCGACAGCACCGCCTGACTCATGCCCTCGGGCAGTTTCCGGAAGGCCGCCGCACCTTCGGTGGCCTTCGCCCCGATGATGGAGTTCATCGCGGTGAGCTTGGCCCCGATCTCCTCCGGGGTCTTCGCGGAGTTGATGATCTCCTGCATGACCTGGGGAAGCTTGGCGAAGTTCGACTGAGCGGCCGTAACACCAGCGGCGATCTTAGCGTTGGTCTCGTCCAGCTTGATGCCCATGAGCTGGGCGATCTGGCTGGCCTGGGTCTGGTTCTCCATCCCCTTGAGCATGTTCGTGACCTGGGCGATGGCCTCGGGGCTCTTGGTCTGGATCGCCGTGAGCACCGACTGCATGTTCGCGCTCATGCTCATGGCCAGCGGATCGCCGCTGGCGGCGGTCGTGGCGATGAGCTTTTGCATGGAGGCTTGCCAGGCTGCATCGGCCTTGCCGCCCGTGGCGGTGACCGTGTTGATCAAGCCGGTGAACTGCTCTCGGAAACCTGCGTTGAGCTCGGCGGAGCCGGTCTTGCCGGTCTCCACCAGGCCGTCGATGCTCGACTGCCACGAGCTGTTCAACTCGCGCATCCGGCCGACGCTCTCGCCCACGATGGCTGACAGGGTGAGTCCGAGCTGGCGCTGGAGGTTGGTGGCCGCTTCCTTGGTGGAGTCAGCCTGGGTGACCAGGCCCCGCAGGTGCTCGGTGCTGACGGTGGCCGTGGCCTTGAGCGTTCCCGAGATCAGGTCGCCGAATTCTGCCGTACTCTCCGCCGCGTCGCCCATGTAGTCGGCCATGGACAAGGCGGCCGAGGCCGCCGACGAGGCGAAATTGATCAACGCCGTGGTGAGGTTGGTGATGCCGTCGATGGCCGCTGAGTCAGAGAGCTGGGAGGCCAGCGCACTGACCGCGACGGCGAGGGTGGCCAGCACCTCGGGCGCCATCCGGGCGAAGGCGGCGGCTACCTGTTCCAGGGCGGGTGCCATTGCCGCCAGGGAGTCGGCGAACGCCTGAGCTGCCCGGCCGTAGACGGCGCTGTTGCGGGAGAAGGCATCGAAAAGCCGCTGAAAACCTGATGCGAGGCTGTCGATGACGCCAGGGGAAAAAGACGCAAAAGACCCCATGAGGGTGGCGACCGAGGGGGCTAGCCGGAGGGCTGCGGCCGTGATCGCCTGGAAACCTGCGGAGAGGGCGGAAGCCCATACCGACAAGTGGAATTGGAACGTTCCAAACGCGGAGCCCAAAACAGACAGGCCATCGGAGATCCCGACGAAAAAACCCGAGGCGCTGAGGTTGGCCAGCCCACTGTTGAGCCCGCCGAGCGCGTTGGTGGCGAAGGACAGCAGCCCCTGGGTGAGTACGGGGAGGGCGGCTGCCGAGTGTCGAAACGCTTCGACAAGATCGAAAAAAAGGGGTGTCCCCTTCTGAAGCGCGTCGTTCAGCAGCGACATCGAGCTGCGCAGGCCCTCGACCATCGGCGTGGCGACGGTGCCGAGGGTCTGCTTGAGGGTGTCTCCGAGGCTCTTGAAATCGGCCCGCAGGTCGTCGTTGGTGGCGACGATCGCCGTGCCGATCGCGGCGAAGACGAGCGGCACGGCTGCCAGCGCGGCCACCCCGATGACGACCGAGCCGACCGCCAGGGCCGCCGACACAGCGGCGGTGACCATCGAGCCGAGTGCGGCGACTACGGCGGTGACGATGACGACCGTGCCCGCCATCTGGGCCAGGCTCGCCACGACGCCCGCGACGGCGGAGCCGACCGAGCCGAGTGCGTTACTGGCCAGGCCCCCGGCCCGCGTCATGCCGGAGAAGGCACCCTGGGCGCTCTCACCGAGCGTGCCGAAGGACTGCATGGTCTGGCCGACCGCTGCGGAGACTCCGGCCAGGACGCCGAGGGCGAGGCCACCGACCCCACGCAGCGAGCCCGACAGCGACGTCAGGCTCGAACGGTCAACCTCGACCCGGACCTTCTTGGTCTCCGGCCTGGTGACCTCCTTGATCTTCGCCTTCGCCGCCGCGACATCGGCGTTGACGTCGACCCGCTTGCTGCCGGTCTTGGTGACCTCCGCGACGCGGGCACTGGCGTTGGCGGTGTCGAGCTGGAGCTTGACGTCCACGCTGCGGTCGCGCAGGAACGTCTTCAGCGACGCATCGGCCTGCCCCGCGTTGAGCGTGACCTTGACCCGGACCTCACGGTCGCGCAGGGCCCGCTTGAGGTCGGCGTCGAACTTGTCGAGGTCGGCGTTGACCTCGATGTCGATGGTCTTGGACGACCACTTGGCAAGCTCGGCCTTGATTTTGTTGCTGAAGTCACTGGTGTCCGGGACGACCTTGACGCCGACCCGGCCGACTTCTTTGCGAGCGGGACTTCCCGCCATGGATTCCTCCGGTCCGCCCCCTAAGGGGGAGACGGAGGAAGGGGGACCTTCCGCTGGCCAGGCCCGATCACAGGCGCAGGGGCGTCCTCACCCCGCAGGCGGGCAAGCAATGGGGTGGGCTTCTTGGGGGCCTGAGCCGCAGCCGGAGCGCCGGGGCGGGGGTAGGCGGGGAAGGGCTCGACCTTCTTCGGCTTGTCGGAGTTCGACAGCTGGAAGAGATAGATCAAGGCGTTGACGGCGTCGTAGAGGTCAGCCAGCACGAACGTCTGCCGGTCCCACCCCGCGTACTGATGGCCACCGCGGACCGCTGTGACGTAGGCCGAGTCGATGGGGAGCTGCCTGATCCACGCCAGCGCCAGCTTGGGAGAGAGTCGGCCGCGCGGAATGTCGCGGATATCAGTGTGGTAGATCCGCTGAAAGTCGGCGGCCAGCTCATCCCCGTACTGGTCGATGAGCTCGATCAGGCTGAGGCTTCCCCCAGAGCGTCTCCGTTACCAGCCTTCATCCAGGCGTCGAAAACGCGGGTGCGGATCTGCGGCGGAAGGTCGTCCAGGGAGTCCTTCAGGGACTGCTTCTTGTCGGCAGAAGCCAGGAGCATCGCGTCCATCGCCTCGATGCGAACAAAGGTGTCCGCGCCCTCATCGCCGACCACGCCAAGCAGGGTGGTGACGACCTTGAGCTCCTCCTTGCCGAGGAGCAGGACCGGGCGAAGGGTGACGGTCTCGCCGTCCTTGGCGTGGAACTCAAGGCCCTTTTCGGCCAGCGCGCGCTTGACGTCGTTGACCAGGTCTTCGTACTTCAAAACAGCCATGGGGATTCCTTCACAGCAGCGGGAACGTGGGAATGGAAAATCCCGCCGAGAGCGCCATTCCCGAGCGCTCTCAACGGGGGTCTTAGTTACCAGACTCATATATAAAGGCATGAGAAAGGCAGGATGATCAGGACTGGTCGATGGTGAACGGCTTCGACGCGGTCTCGCCGAAGTTCGTCTCGACCCGCAGATCCACCGGCAGGTCGCCGGACTCGATCGGTGTCGGGACGGTGACGGTGACCTGGGTACCGGTCGGGGTGGTGACCGCCCCGGTGCCTTCGTAGACGCCGAACCACACGGTGAGCGGGGCGTCCAGGTTCGTGCCGATGAGCTGGATCGTGGCGCCGGGCGCAGCGGTGGCCGGGTTGACGGAGGTCAGGGTCGGGGGAGTGATCTCGACTGCGGCGCCCCACATGACCGGGGAGATCTCACCCAGGCCGGAGGTGCCGCCCAGGATGGTCGCCTTGACCGGCATCTCACTCAGCGCGGCCGGGTCATACGTCACACCCTCAGCACCGATGAGGCTCACGCGCTCGTAATACTCGACCACGTGACGGTCACCATCGACAGCGACGATGAGCATGGCCTTGGTGGTGGCGCTAGGGACGGACGGGATGATGAACGAGCCATCCGCAGCAACGCCGCCGCCGCCGTAGTAGAGCTTGTAGGTCTCCACGTTGAAGTCGGCCAACGCCAAGGTCAGCGTGTAAATCTTCGCCGGGCTGGTCGTACGAAGTGCCGGCTTCTGCCAGGTCCCCAGTACCTCCGGCTCGTCGCCCTCGGAGTCGTGAGCGATGCCGTTCTCAAGACTCGTGTTGCCGATGCTGGCCCAGGCGACACCAACGCTCTCACGCAGGGTGCGCAGGTTGAGGATGTCAAGCGGCAGGACGGGCTTCGGGGTGCCGGGGCTCGCGACGAACACGTGGCCCGTCGCCGGAACGAGGACCGGGTCCTTGGTCAGGTACGTCGGGGGCATTACCAATCTCCTATGTGCAGGCAGGTAGAAAGAAGGAAGGGGGTTAGCGTTAGCGCAGCGCCCGGACGGAGATCTGATAGGTCCCCTGAAACATGGCGCTATCGCCATGCTTGGAAGAGAGGCCGTCGTAGACGCGCGAAGGCGCGTTGACCTCGCGGTGGCCGAACAGGTATCCGGCCTCGTCGGGGGTCTCGTAGCGGTAGCTCTGGCGGCTGGCTTTGGACAGGCAGGCCCCGGCTCGGCGCGCGAGTTGAGAGGCGCCTCCGCGCGTGGCGTCGAACGCTTCCACCTCGAAGTAGCAGACCGCGAACAGGTGCGGGTGCCTACTCGCTCCGCCGCCTGTGGCGCGCACCACGAGGAAGGGCTGTTGCGCCCACTCCTTGGGAGGCTGGCTGTGGATGCGGGGGACGCCATCGGTGACCAGGTCCGGCATGTAGTGCGCGAGGGCGGCGATGATGACCTTTTCCGGATCGGGGATCATCACAGCCCCCCGATCGTCTTGGCGATGACGTGGCTGCCGGGGACCGGTTCGTCGGACCAGGTGTTGTGGTGGCCGTAGTTGTAGCCCATCGCGCCTTCGTCGTTCAGACCGAACCAGGCGTCCTTGGCCCCCAGGGCCTCGGACTCGACACTGGCCGCCATCGCACCCGTCGACGAGTTGATGTTGCGGCGCAGCAGCCTCGCGCCCCGGTGGGCGGTCTCGATGACCTCGGCCCGAACGCCCGGTAGACCGGCGACTATCTCTTCGATGTCGGGGTTGACCCAGTAGCTCACGGCGGGTCTCCCAGCAGCTCACACAGGACCGTGATGTAGCTGACTCGGCGGTTGCTCCACCGGCGCGGCTGTTGGACGACCGTCCACAGCAGGCCCTGAGCCTCGACGCGAGACCACTGGTCCAGCTCGGCCAACTCGGGCCGCCACTTGATGACCAGGGTGATGCGGGCGGTATCGGCCCACCCCTGCGAGGCGAACCTCTGGTTTGCCGCCCACCCAGCACCAGCGAAGCCGGTCGGCAACACGAACGCCTTGAACTCGGTGAAGTCCGCGGTGGCCACCGGGCTCTTTCCGCCGCCGTAGCCATCAGGAACCCACTCGGTGTGAAAGACCTTAATGTCTTCGTTGGCCTTGTCCAGGATCATGCCGGGCACTCCGGTGCGAGGTGGCTGATGATCTGGATCGAGCCCACGCTGTTGCGACTGCGCCACGGGCGAAGAGATTCCTTCGCCGCTGGGGAGAGGGTGACCACGGCGCCGCCGTAGGCGTAGCCCGTGGCCAGGTCACCGACGCGGTCGGACGCGACCCCGGGGTCGGTGTTGAGTGCCCTGATGACCTCCAGGCAGGCAATCGCTTTCACGGCGGCCGGGGCCTGGGTGGTTGCGTAGCTGCGCCGCAGGAACGTCTCCACCAAAGCGGTGATGTCGGCGATGGCTGACTGAACCTGGGTGAGCCGTTCGTCCTCGAAGACCTGTGCGGTGCGAGCTTCGATGTCGGCGACCGTCATCAGCATGCGGCCCCCTTTCGAGCAGCACGGGGCAAGCCCCCGGCGTCAGGCCGGGGGCTCACAGGCGTACGAGGGATCAGGGCTCGGTCGGGGCAACGACGAGCGAGTGGGGGGCGATCACCTTGGCGTCAAAGTGGACACGCGCTTTGACGGCGTCGGTGAACTTGGCCTCCGGCTTATAGGTGTCCATGTCGGCGTGCGGCACGACGGCGGCCACTGCACCCCGAGAGCCCAGGATCATGTCCACGCCGCGAGCCGCGTTGTGGGAGGCGCCTACCAGGGCCTGCTTGCCCTTACGGGTCACGCGCGGGCCGACCGTGTTGGAGACGATGACCGGCACGCCGACGATGCTGCCGATGAAGCCCTTCACCATGATCGGAGTGCCGCCCCAATGCGCGGCGTCCATGAACTCCTTGAGCTTCAGCAGCTCGGCCTTGACGGTCGTGCCGATGATGAGGAAGTTGTCGCCCTCGGCGTTGGCGTCTTCCAGCAGCGAGAGCATGTCGACGATCTGGTTGTAGCGGGCCTGCGTACCGGTGCCCAGGGCGACGGACTCGACCAGACCGTGCAGCGGCTCGGCCTTGGAGTCGGAGTTGGCGTCCTTGCCCAGGCCGGAGTCCACTGCCGTCTCCTGGGAGGCCAGGACGATGGCTTCGGCGACCAGCGCGTCCAGGGTCTCCGCCGCGTTGCGGGCGCGCTGGCGGACCAGCTCCTGCATGAGGTTGATGCCCTGCTTGGTCTGGAGCTGGTGAAGGTTGTCGACCTCGAAGTGCCAGGAGGCGCCCTTCGCGACCTGCATCTTGATGTACTCCAGCTCGGCGCGGTCCGCCGAGCCGATGGAGCCGTACGCCCTCACCAAGCCCTTGTCCTGGACGGTGTCACGGAAGTGCGGGATGCGAAGCACATCCCCCTCGCGCCGGAACTCGCCCTCGTAGGTGTTCGTGCCGAGCAGGCTTCCCAGCACGAGCTGGTCTTCGGTGTTGGTCAAAAGCTTCGCGGTCCACACCTCGGGGATGAAGACGTTGCTGGTGCCGGTGGTCAGCCGCGCGCCGGTGTCCTTGTAGGTGCCATTCGCGAACGTGCTGTTGTGCAAGGTGGGGGTCCTTAGTTATGGGGCATGCAAAAGGCCCCCGGCGTGGTGCCGAGGGCCTGGTTGATGCAGGGGGTGTTAGATCTCGCCGCTCATCAGCGCATCCAGGCGGCCGTCTTCATGGGCCTGGTTGATCTCGCGGGGCGACATGCGGGAAAGCGCCTCGCGGGTGAGCTGGCCGGCAGTGCCAGAACCCTGCGGGCCGATGCCGAGATCTTGGGCGTACTCGGGCTGCGACCACTTGGAGGCGAGAGCCGAAACCTTCTGTGAGATGGCCTCGGAGTCGGGCGAACCGTCCTCTGCGAGGAACTTGGAGACATCCAGAACGTCCAGCAGATCAGCGGTATCCAGACCGGCCTTGGCGGCGGCGGTCTCGAAGGCCGCGGTGGCCAGCTTCGGCCCGAACTCACCCAGCAGCGCTCGGCGCGCGTTGTCCACGGCCTCGGCAATCGCCTGGTCCTGGTCGGCCTTGGCCGTCTCAGGGGCGCCCGTCTGAGCGCGTTCGTATTCCATGAGCTTGGCGTAGTTGGTCTTCGACCGCTCCTCCCACTTGCGGGATTCGGTTCTCAGCTTCGCCTCGGAATCCTCCAGCTGAGCGATGCGGTTCAGTAGCTCATCGACAGATGGCGGGGTCTCGGTGCTCTGCGGGGTGCTCAATGTGGTGTCTCCGTATCCGTGCGGATGGCATAAGAAAGGCCCCGCCCGTGCGGGCAGGGCCGGACACACGCCGGGTCAGGCAGCCTTCTGCCGGGCCTTCTGGCGCTCGACGCTCGCGTCCTTCGATGGGGGCGAAGTCTTCTGCGGCTGGCCAGGTGTGCTGGCTCCAGCCGGGGCGGCGACCTGAGCAAGAGCCGTCTGCTGCTTGATGGCCTGCTCGGCTTCTCGTTCACGCTGTGCCTTGATCAGCGTGAGGTTGCGCTTGATCTCGGTGGGGGTGAAGCCGTACTTCTCCTGAAGCACCTCATCGGGGACCCCGATCTCCTTGAGCTTGACCAACGAGTCGGCCAGGGCCGCCTTGTTGCGGTGCTCGGGATCGGCCCAGATGGTCTCGCAGTCGAACGCCTTCGCGCGGGGGTCGTTCTTGACCTTGAACGCCAGCCGCATCACGCGCTCCCAGCTTTCGCCGAAGTGCAACATCCGCTCGCGCGCCTTGGCCACCAACCCGGCTTCGGCAGCTGTGATGCTCTCGCCACTGGGAGCGACCCCGCCGTTCAGCAAGAAGTAGTGGAAGGGCACACGGCTCTGACTGGCCATGTGCTGAACCAGCATGTCGATCAGCCGGACGTAGTTACTCAGGTCGGCGGGGTCGAACTGCCCCCAGCGCGCGTCCGGGCTGTCCAGGGTGATGATGCGGTCGATGTACGCCTTCATCATCGCCCGGCGTTCATCGTCTTCGTTCTCGTAAGGCTCGATCCCGCTCAATACCCTCTGGGGGTAAGCGGCGAACTCCGAGGCCGTGAGCGCGTCCATGGACACCTTGTTGATGGCGTCCGCGATCGGGATCACACCGCTGATCTCGCTGTACGGCAGCAACTTGAGCCGGGAGCGGTTGTTCAGTGGAACGACCGGGACGACCTTCAGCGGGTTCTTCTTGGTAACTGGATCGTTCCAACCACGGAGTCCCTTAGTGGAGGTGTAGGCAAAGTTGGGCGTCCACAGGGTGCAGAACTCGGTACCCCAGTCGTCGGAGTACTGCTTGTAGGCCACTTCCAGTTCGCGGCGACTGCCCGCCCGGTACTGGACGACGACCTCGTCCGCGGACTCCGGGGTGATCTGCGGCTCGCGGTCCTGGTTGGCCCACACCGTGATGTACGACGAGCCTTGGACCAGCGCGTTGATGTGCGCCGAGCTGCTGTCGGCGTCCAAGCAGTTGCGCTGCCAGATCAGCTGCGCATCCTTGTCCGCCTGCTCCTCAGGGCCTCCGAAGCGGAAGCCCTGAACGCTCAAGCGCTCACTGATGCTGTCCACGATCAGAGGGACGAAGTTGTCCCTCCAACCCACGAACGTGTCCCCGAAGATCTCGCGGAACTTCTCCTGGGCGTAGGTCAGGCTGGACCCCAGGACATCGGAGTCGTAGTAGTGCGTCGGCTTGGAGACCCGTGCCTGCTGGACAGCAAGCTGTCCTTCAAGGTGACGTATCCATTCGACCGGTGTCTGTGGCTTTGCGAAAACAGCCAACAGGCCAAACCTCCATGTGGATCAGGCACGAAAAGGTGCCCGACACACACGCGGGGGCCTTCGTGGTGCTGTGCTAGTAAGTGCGGAGCCGGGCTCTACGCCGGACCTTCATGCGGCCGTCAGCAATGGCTTCAGCGCGGGCCTCATAGGCCAAGACCGCCGCGATGGCGGCGTCGATCCGCTTCTTGGACCGCTTGGATTCCTTGCGGATCAAGGTCCCTTGGGGGACCTCGTAGGTCACCGCGTTGGCCACATGGCGGGCCAGGTCGGGGTTGCCGTCGTGGCAGATGTCCTCGGCCAGATGCGCTGCGGTGTGCATGCGCTCGATGGCCTTCGTCATCTGAGTAGCGCGCTGCGGGGAGAACTCGAAGACGATGTCTCGTCCCTCGGGGTCCTTCTCCTTGAAGTCCAAGGCCCAGGTCCCGACCACGTTCTGCCAGTAGCTGGGGTCGGCGAAGATCCACATCACGCGGTAGGTGGCGAACGCCTCGCGCATCTTGCGATCCACGAGCAGGGTGTCCACCTGCCAGTCGGCCGCGCTCTTGGAGAACTTCGGGTCCGGCTGCTCATCCAGGTGGATCAGGAACAACTTGCCATCCCGCAAGCGGCAGCCCACGATCGCCGTGGAGTCGCTGTAGAGGCTCCCATCGAAGCCGATGCTGATCTGATCGCCGGGCTTGATCGGGTCGACGTTGGACAGCAGGCCGTCATAGACGGGCTTGGCCATCCAGGCGTCGGATGATTCTTGGATCTTGTTGAGATAGAACCTGTACGCCTGTGCCTGAGTCGTACGCGGGTCCTGGATCGCTTCCAGGAGCCCTGGGATGTCCACCCACCGCGAGTCGCCGTACGCCTGCCGTAGACCCAGCTCAACGGCCCCGAGGTCCTTGAGGTCGATCTCGTCGGAGTCAGCCTCCACGCAGTCGTACAGCAGCCGCCCGTTGGGCCGCTTCAGGTACGCCTCGTAGGTGCGCTGCGCTACCGAGTCCTCGTTCGGATTGTGCGCGTTGGTGGATTCGACGAAGCGCGAGCCCGCGCCAGCGGTCTTTCGCACGTTGCGGTCGAGCACCTCGAACACGGAGACTCCGCCGTTGGAGGGAACCCAGTGGTGCGTCTCGTCGCCAAGGCAGAACGTCGGCCTTGCGCCCTCCAGACCCCGGCTGGAGCTGGTGACGGGCTCAATGCGGCCAGGGCGCCCGCTGCGAAACTGCACCCTCTCCTTGCCGATTTCCAGGTCGTACTCGACCTCGGCGGGGGAGTTGGAGAGCATCCCGCGGATCATGTCTCGGGTGTTTGCCGTCTGGTCGATGCTGGTCGCGGCGATCTGGATCAGCGGCAGACGAACCGCCTTGCCGACCGGATAACCGTTCTCGTCAAAGTGGGAGAACCGGCAGGGGCCGATGAACTCAACGATCGCGAGCGCTGCCAGGACAGGGGTTTTTCCCCTGGTAACCACCCCTTGCTGCGGCGAAGGCAGGCTGTGTCGTACAGCCACTTACCTCGTTCATCTATGGCGTACAGCCACAAAAGGAAGATCTTCTGTTCGGTGGTGAACTGCCAGGGTTCACCGGCGTGCTCGCCGTCCGGCTGGACGAGATACTTCTCGCCCCAGCGCAAGATCTGGTAGCCCAGGCTGCGCGTCGGGTGGGGGACACCTTCGGGAACGTTGCCACTTTGCATGGAGTGTGGGTCACCTCCCAACGGGTGCTCAGGTCGCTTCCAGGCATGGGGCCTTCAAGCAGGCGACAATGAAGATGTGGAGGGAGCCCGATGGACTACGACGAGATATGGGCCAAGATCGAAGCGGCCAGCGAGCGTCGGGGCCGTGAAAGCTCGGACGAAGCGCTGCGCGCTTACCGGGAGGACTTGCGAAAGCCGCCTCCGCCGCCGAGCGTCATTCCGGAACCGGAGAACTTGGGCGACGGGGTTCTACGATTCCGCTGTCCGATCTGCCCCTGGTACTACGACGAGCAGATGGACAGCCAGTCGCCCGGACGGGTCATGCTGTCGGCCGATTTCACCGCCCAGGACTTGATCGAACAGCTCGCGGTGGAGGGCGAAGCTCGAACCAATGCTTTGCTCGTCCGGACGGAGCGAGAGTTCATTACGCACTACGCCGACAAACATCCCGGCCGCTGACCTCTCTGGTCACGCGCCTCCGAGCGACCTGTACAGCTCGAAGTCGGCGACGTTCTCGGGAAACGTGCCGGGCTTGTCGTCGGGCTTCTTCTCGATCTTGTTCATCCGCAGGCGCATGCGGTCGGTGACCGTGGCGCCCAGGAGGCTCTCGTTTTGCCGGATTTCGGCCAACGCGTTGTGTCCGGGCCTGCGGAAGTACGCCTCGACCAAGGGGGCGAGCATCTGGAGACGCATCCAGTCGGTGGCACGGAACGCCTCGGACTGCTCAGAGGCCGCCCAGGTGTCCCACCAGCGCTGCGTGGCGATGCAGTAGCCATCTCGCTTGAACAGCTTCCTCAGCTTGTCGGGGACGTCCTCGTCGCCTTCCAGGTGGCTCAGGTCCACCGTGTTGCGCCTGACGGCGTTTTCCTTCGGGGCAGGCCCTC
>NZ_BAABAQ010000002.1:955640-1038227 GCF_039537505.1 Streptosporangium oxazolinicum | reverse complement strand
AGACCATGGGCCACGCGGGTGCGATCGTGTCCGGCTCGGCCGGCACCGCCCAGGCCAAGAAGGACGCCCTGGAGAAGGTCGGCGTCCGCGTCGGCAAGACCCCGAGCGAGACCGCCCGCCTGATGCGGTCGGCGCTGGCCGCGCTGGGCACGCTGGACGGGCCGCCCGCGAAGGTCACCCTGGGAGTGGGGGAGACGCCGTGAAGTTCGACGTCAACCTCTCCATCCTCTTCACCGAGCTGCCGCTGCTGGAGCGGCCCGCCGCGGCGGCCAAGGCGGGCTTCGACGCGGTCGAGCTCTGGTGGCCCTTCGCCGCCCCCTGCCCGGCCGACCGCGAGATCGACGCCCTGCGGCGGGCGATCGAGGAGGCCGGGGTGCGCCTGGTCGGCCTCAACTTCGACGCCGGGAACATGGCGGCGGGGGAGCGGGGCCTGCTGTCGCGGCCCGACGGCTCGGCCAGGTTCCAGGCCAACATCGACGTCGCGGTGGGCCTGGCCGGAGCGCTCGGCTGCCGGGTGCTCAACGCCCTCTACGGCAACCGGGTGGCCGGGCTGTCCTCGCGGGCCCAGCGCGACCTGGCGCTGTCCAACCTCTCCCTGGCGGCGAAGGCGGCGGCGGGGGCCGGCGCCACGGTCGTGGTCGAGGCGCTCAACTCCTACGAGAGCCCCGACTACCCGATCACCTCCTCGGCCGCGGCCTTCGAGGTGATCGACCAGGTGGGCGCGGGCAACGTGGCCTTCCTCGCCGACCTCTACCACCTGCACCGCATGGGCGAGGACGTGCTCACCCTCATCGACAGGAGCGTCCACCGCTTCGGTCACGTCCAGATCGCCGACGACCCCGGCCGGGGGCAGCCGGGCTCCGGGGCCATGCCGTACGACCAGATCTTCGAGTCCCTGGAGACCTCGGGATACCGAGGCCACGTCGGGCTCGAATACCGCCCCACCGGCCCCAGCGCCGAGAGCTTCGGCTGGAGGAACGCTTGACCTCCCCACCGGCTCCCCAGGGCACACCACCGGACCGCGCGCGGCGACCGGCCGCGCTTCCCGCCCCCGGGCCGCGGCCCAGGGTCTCCACCTTGGAGGTATTCGATGAACGCTGAGCGAGGGAGGAGCGGTGAGCCGCTCATGAACATCGGATTCATCGGCCTGGGGATCATGGGCAGCCCGATGGCGGCCAACCTGGTCAGGGCCGGGCACACCGTCGTCGGCTACGACATGAGCGCCGAGCGGATGGACGCCCTCGCGGTGGCCGGCGGCAAGTCCGCGGGCAGCGTGGCGGAGGCCATCGCGCAGGCGGATGTCGTGATCACCATGTTGCCCGACTCCCCCCAGGTGGAGGAGGTGGCCTTCGGCGACGACGGGCTGCTCCAGCAGGGGAGGGAGGGGCTCGTCCACATCGACATGAGCACCGTGCGGCCCGAGACCTCCCGCAGGGTCGCGCAGGCCGCGGCCGTCAAGGGCATCAGGGCGCTGGACGCGCCGGTGAGCGGCGGGGAGCGCGGCGCGATCGACGGCACCCTGTCGATCATGGTCGGCGGGGACGCCGTCGACTTCGCGGCCGTACGCCCCCTCCTCGCGGTCGTCGGCACGACGATCGTGCACGTGGGGCCCGCGGGGGCGGGGCAGACCGTGAAGGCCGCCAACCAGCTCGTCGTCGGGGGCATCTACGGCCTGGTCGCCGAGGCGATCGTGCTGCTCGAAGCCTCGGGGGTCGATCCCGGCAGCGGGCTCGACGTCCTGGCCGGAGGGCTGGCGGGTTCCCGCATCCTCGACCTGAAGCGGCACTCCATGATCAGGCGCGAGTTCGCGCCGGGGTTCCGGATCGACCTGCACCACAAGGACATGGGCATCGCCATCGCCGCGGCGCGGGAGGCGGGCGTCTCACTCCCGCTCACCGGGCTGGTCGCCCAGCTCGTCGCCGCGGCCCGTGCCCAGGGGCACGGCTCCCTTGACCACTCCGCCCTGCTCAAGGTGATCGAAAGGATCAACCAGTGAAGCGGATCCCCTGCATGGAGGCCGTGGTGGCCGTCCTGGAGTCCGAAGGCGTCGACACCGTCTTCGGCATCCCGGGCGCGGCGATCCTCCCCCTCTACGCGGCGCTCCAGCACAGCGACATTCGCAACATCACCGTCCGCCACGAGGAGGGAGGCACGCACGCCGCCGACGGCTGGGCCCGGGTCACGGGCAACGTCGGCGTCTGCATCGGCACCTCGGGCCCGGCGGGCACCAACATGATCACCGGCCTCTACACCGCCCTCGCCGACTCCATTCCCATGATCTGCATCACCGGGCAGGCGGCGCGCGACAAGCTCCACCAGGAGGCGTTCCAGGCGGTCGACATCGTGGAGATCGCCAAGCCCGTCACCAAGTGGGCGGTCCAGCTCAAGGAGCCGGCCCAGGCCCCGTGGGTGTTCAGGGAGGCCTTCAGGATCGCCAGGTCCGGGCGCCCCGGCCCCGTCCTGATCGACCTGCCGATCGACGTGCAACGCGGCACCTGCCTGTACGACAGGGAGATCGACACCCCGCTCCCGGTGGAGGTCCCGCAGCCCAGGCCCCTCGCGATCCGGGCGGCGATCGACATGCTCATGGGCGCCCAGCGGCCCCTCATCCTGGCCGGTGGAGGGGTCGTCATCGCCGACGCCGACGCCGAGCTGCGCGCGCTCGCCGAGCACCTGCAGATTCCCGTCCAGGTGACGCTGATGGGCAAGGGCGCCTTCCCCGAGGACCACCCCCTGTTCGCCGGTATGGCGGGCATCCAGACCCAGACGCGCTGGGGCAACGCGGCGCTGCTGGAGAGCGACCTGGTGCTGGCGGTGGGCGCCAGGTTCGGCGACCGGCACACCGGCGACCTCGACACCTACCGCCGGGGCCGCAAGTTCATCCACGTCGACATCGAGCCCACCCAGATCGGCAAGGTCTTCGAGCCCGACCTGGGCGTGGTCGGCCACGCCCGGCCCACGCTGGCGGCGATGGCGGGGGAGGCGAGCAGCCGCACCAAGGCCCGCCGTCCCGGACGGTGGCCCGCGCGGGTCGCCGAGCTGCGCGGCACGCTGCTGCGGCGCGACGACTTCGACGACGTGCCGATCAAACCGCCGAGGGTCTTCCGGGAGCTGAACGACTTCTACGGGCCCGACACGACGTTCGTCACCGCGATCGGCCTCTACCAGATCTGGTCGGGGCAGTTCCAGAAGACCTACCTCCCGCGCCGCTACCTCGTCTGCGGGCAGGCCGGGCCGCTGGGCTGGGAGGTGCCCGCCGCGATGGGCGTCAAGTGCGCCTATCCGGAGCGGCAGGTGGTGGCCGTGGCGGGCGACTACTCCTTCCAGTTCCTGATGGAGGAGATCGCCGTCGCCGCCCAGTACCGCATCCCGTTCGTCATCGTGATGATCAACAACGAGTATCTCGGGCTCATCCGCCAGGCCGAGATCCCCTACGACATGAACTACGCCGTCGATCTCCACTACGGGGAGGGCGGGGTCGACCACGTGAAGCTCATGGAGGCGTTCGGCTGCCCGGCCCGGCGCGTCGAGCTGCCCGGCGAGATCGGCGACGCGTTGGCCTGGGCGAGCGCCGAGGCGGAGCGCCAGCAGCTCCCGGTGCTGGTCGAGGTCATGGTCGAGAGGGAGGCCAACGCGGCCATGGGCCCCTCACTCGACGCGATCAAGGAGTTCGAGCCGCTGCCCGAGCAGGCGCTCGCCCTGGCCATCGACTGGTCCGACTGAGGAGACACCCCATGTCACCCATACTCAAGCCGGGGTCGGCCTGGTCCGACGCCTACGAACGGTGCGTGTCGGCGGCGCCCCAGGCCTTCCACGACGACCGGGTGCTCAACCACTGGGGCGGCTTCTGGCAGCGCGACGGCCGCCCGGAGCCCGCCGCCTCACCGGTGGACGGCACCGCCATCGCCGGCCCGCCCCGCCTCGACAGGGCCACCGCCCTGCGCGCGGTACGGGCCGGTCTCGACGAGCACCGGCTCTGGCGCCACGTGCCGCTCGCCGAACGCAAAGCGCGCGTCACGGCGGCGCTGGAGGCGATGACCGCCCACCGCGACCTGCTCACCCTGCTGCTGGTCTGGGAGATCGGCAAGCCGTGGAAGCTGGCCGCGGCCGACGTCGACCGGTGCATCGAGGGGGTGCACTGGTACGTCGAAGAGATCGACCGGATGGTCGGCGGGCGCGTCCCCCTCGGCGGCCCGGTCAGCAACATCGCCAGCTGGAACTACCCGATGAGCGTGCTGATGCACGCCATGCTCGTGCAGGCCCTCGCGGGCAACGCGGTCATCGCCAAGGCGCCCACCGACGGCGGCCTGGCCTGCCTCACCCTCGCGACCGCGCTCGCCGCCCAGGAGGGGCTGCCGTTCACCCTCGTCAGCGGGGGAGGCGCCGAGCTCTCCCCGGCGCTGGTGCGCGGCAAGGAGCTGGGCTGCGTCTCCTTCGTCGGCGGGCGCGACGCGGGCGGGCAGGTGGCCACCTCACTCGCCGACCTCGGCCACCGGCACGTCCTGGAGCAGGAGGGGCTCAACTGCTGGGGGGTGTGGGAGTACGGCAACTGGGAGCTGCTGACCGGGCAGATCCGCAAGAGCTTCGACTACGCCAAGCAGCGGTGCACGGCCTACCCGCGGTTCGTGGTGCAGCGCTCGCTGTTCCACGAGTTCCTGGCCGCCTACCTGCCGGCGGTCCGGTCGGTGCGCTTCGGCCACCCGCTCGCCGTGGAGGGGCCCGACGACCCGCCGCCCGACCTCGACTTCGGCCCGCTGATCACCAACGCCAAGGTCAAGGAGCTCGCCGACCAGGTGGACGAGGCGGTGGCCAAGGGCGGGGTCCCCCTGTATCGCGGCTCCCTCGACGACGGGCTGTTCCTTCCCGGCCAGGACACCTCGGGCTACCTGGCGCCCGTCGCCATCCTCACCCCGCCGCGCTCGTCCCCGCTCTTCCACGCCGAGCCCTTCGGGCCGGTCGACACGATCGTGCTGGTCGACACCGAGGCCGAGCTGCTGGCCGCGATGAACGCCAGCAACGGCGCGCTGGTCGCCACGATCTCCTGCGACGACGAGGAGACCGTCAGGCGGCTCGCCCCGGAGGTGCGGGCGTTCAAGGTGGGGGTGAACGCGCCCCGCTCCCGCGGTGACCGGGAGGAGCTGTTCGGTGGTCTCGGCGCCTCCTGGCGGGGCGCCTTCGTCGGCGGCGAGCTGCTCGTCCGGGCCGTCACCCAGGGGCCCGACACCGAGCGGCTGCCGGGCAACTTCCCCGGCTACACCCTCCTGCCCACGTCCCGCTGAAGGCGCTGAAGGCGCTGAAGGCCGCGAAAGGTGTCAGAAGACGCCGAAGCGGTCGGCGGCGAGCAGGATCAGGAAGGTGAGCAGCACGACGCGCAGAAGACGCCCCCCGGCACCCAGGGACGGCCACGACATGTAGGCGAGCCAGCCGACGAACCCGATCACCGGAAGCACGGCGACACCGCCCCAGAAGGACGACACCGCGAACCCGGCCAGGAGGAGGACCACCAGCACCACCGGGGCGATCCACCGGGGGAGCTGGAACAGGAAGACGAGCGGGGCCGCGCTGCGCCGCTCGACCTTCCGCCGCAGCCCGGTCGCCCCCGGCGTGAAGAACTGCTCACCCGGGGGCAGCGGGCGCCTGCCCTGCCTGGGGCGGGGCTGTGCCAGCGGGTGTGCGGGGCGTTCCTCGCGCTTGTCGGCCACGACTCGAGCCTAACGCCACCGCGCCCGCCGCGACATGCCCGGAGCCCGGGGCCGTCCACGGTGCCGGGGCGCCTCGGGCGGCCGGTGGGGGGACATGAACGGGTGCGTGCGGCCCCGGACACGTCTCAAACCCGGCCGTCCGCGGTGCCGGGGCGCCCTCGGGCGGCCGTTAGGGGGTCGGGGGCCATCGGGAGGCCTTGAGGGGAGGCGAACGCGCGCCGTCCTACGGGAGGTCGCGGTAGCGCTTCGCCGCCGCGAGGTCGGCGCGCAGTTCCTCGGCGGTCCTGCGCGGCCCGTAACCGGGGGTGTCGCGCTGGATGCGCCACCCCTCGCTCAACGGCCCCACGTCGACGGTGTCGAAGCCGAACTGGTCGTAGAGCGTGGTCGCGAACGCCTTCGCCTTGGCGTCGTCACCCGCTATGACGAGCGCCCGGCGGTTCGGGGCTCCGGAGGGGAGGGCGTCCTCGGTGATCTGCGCCGCCAGGATGTGGTTGAAGGTCTTGACCACCTTGGACGTCGGCAGGTGCGCCTGCAGCAGCTCCGCCGTCGTGGTGGACTCGTCCTCCAGCTCGGGGATCACCCCGTCCCGCTCCGGGTAGTAGTTGTTCGTGTCAAGGACGATCTTTCCGGCGAGCGGTTCGACCGGGACCCGCCGGTAGTTGCGCAGCGGGATCGTCACGACGGCCACGTCCGCCGCCTGTGCCGCCTCGGCGGCCGTCGCCGCCCTGGCACGCGGGCCGAGCTCCGCGATGAGCTCGGCCAGCGTCTCCGGCCCCCGCGAATTGCTGATCACCACGTCGTAGCCGTTCGCCACCGCCTGCCGGGCGAGCTGGCTTCCTATGAGACCCGCGCCGATGATGCCAAGAGTTGTCATGTTCACCCGGAACCCGGAAGATCCAGCGAGTATTCCTGGCGAGGGCGAGGGCGAGGGCGAGGGCGAGGGCGAGGGCGAGGGCGAGGGCGAGGGCGGGCGCGCGGTTGTCCGCCCGTCGTCCGGGAGCGGGGCCGGGCTCTGGCATGCTGGGCGGATGCTCGCCCTCATCCGCTACTCGGTGCCCCCGGGCCAGACCGAGGAGTTCACGCTCCGGGCCCACGAGATCGTCGACACCCTGGCCGGGCAGCCGGGATACGTGCGCGGCCGGGTGTCGAGGTCGGTGGACGAGCCGGAGCTGTGGGCGCTGATCAGCGAGTGGGAGGGCGCCGGGTTCTACCGCAGGGCGCTGGGCGCGGCGCGGATGGCGATGTATCCACTGATGACGCTCATGATCAACGAGCCGAGCGCGTTCGAGGACGTCGAGCGCCCCTAAGGTCTCGCCCGTCGTCCGATGTCCCGGGGAAGCTTTGCCGGGGTGAGGCGGGCGGCGTGGTTTAACCGCACGTCCCGAGGGTCCGTCTCCCCTAAGCTGGAGGCTCAATCAATTCCTCGCCGACCTCCAGCCGGATGGAGATTCTCCCTTATGGCACGCCGTACGGACATCATGGACACCATCGTCAGCCTCGCCAAGCGGCGCGGTCTTGTGTATCCCTCCAGCGAGATCTACGGCGGCCTGCGCGCGTCGTGGGACTACGGTCCGCTGGGCGTGGAGCTCAAGAACAACGTGAAGCGGCAGTGGTGGAAGACCGTGGTGCAGGGGCGTGACGACGTGGTCGGCCTCGACTCCTCGGTGATCCTCGCCCGCGAGGTGTGGCAGGCCAGCGGCCACGTGGAGACCTTCACGGACCCGCTGACCGAGTGCCAGTCGTGTCACAAGCGCTACCGGGCCGACCACCTCGAAGAGGCCTACCAGGAGAAACACGGCAAGCCCGCGGCGGGCGGCCTGGCCGACATCACCTGCCCCAACTGCGGCACCAAGGGCGCCTTCACCGCGCCGAAGCAGTTCAGCGGCCTGCTGAAGACCTACCTCGGCGCGGTCGAGGACGAGTCGGGTCTCGCCTACCTGCGCCCGGAGACCGCCCAGGGCATCTTCATCAACTACCTCAACGTGCAGCAGTCGGCACGCAGGAAGATCCCGTTCGGCATCGGCCAGATCGGCAAGTCGTTCCGCAACGAGATCACCCCGGGCAACTTCATCTTCCGCACCCGCGAGTTCGAGCAGATGGAGATGGAGTTCTTCGTCAAGCCGGGCAGCGACGAGGAATGGCACCAGTACTGGATCGACGAGCGCTTCCGCTGGTACACCGACCTCGGCATCAACCAGGACAACCTGCGCATCTATGAGCACGCGCCGGAGAAGCTGTCCCACTACTCCAAGCGGACCGTCGACATCGAGTACCGCTTCAACTTCACCGGCACCGAGTGGGGTGAGCTCGAGGGCATCGCCAACCGCACCGACTTCGACCTGACCGCGCACGGCAAGGCCTCCGGCACCGACCTGAGCTTCTTCGAGCAGGACACCGGCGAGCGCTACGTCCCGTACGTGATCGAGCCGGCCGCCGGTGTCGACCGCGCCACGCTCACCTTCCTGATCGACGCCTACACCGAGGACGAGGCGCCCAACGCCAAGGGCGTCATGGAGAAGCGCACGGTCATGCGCCTCGACCACCGGCTCGCGCCGGTCAAGGTCGCGGTGCTCCCGCTGTCGCGCAACGCCGACCTGTCGCCCAAGGCCAAGGACCTGGCGGCCCAGCTCCGCCGCCGGTGGAACGTCGAGTTCGACGACGCGGGCGCGATCGGCCGCCGCTACCGCCGCCAGGACGAGATCGGCACGCCGTTCTGCATCACCGTCGACTTCGACACCCTCGACGACCAGGCGGTGACCATCCGCGAGCGCGACTCGATGGCCCAGAAGCGCGTGGCCCTCGACCAGGTCGACTCCTACCTCCGTCAGCACCTCAACGACTGAGGCCCGCCCCGCCCGATCGGCCACGGCCGGTGACCCCCGCACCCGGGGGTCACCGGCCGTCGTCGTTCCCCTTCGGAACAGTTCCCCTTCGGAACAGTTCCCCTTCGGAACAGTTCCCCTTCGGAACAGTTCCCCTTGGAATGGTTCTCCCCGGCGCGGCTTCCCCGGCAGGAGTTTCCCGGCCCGGTCCTCCCGCCGGGCCGCTCGCGCCCGTCTCCTCCACACCGGCCCTCCTCCACACCGGCTCTCCTCCGCGCCTCGCTCGGCCGGGGGCCGCCCGGCTCGGCCGGGGGCCGCCAGGAGCCGCCGGGCGAAAGACGAGATAAAAAGCGGGCTTACAGCGGTTTTCGGAGGCCTTTGATGACATCAGGGTGATCGTTCGTTCAACGAAGGGGAGAACGATGGCGCGCGTATCACCTTGGAAGACCGTACCGGGGGTCGTGGCCCTCGGCGGGGCCGTCTTCCTGCTCACGGGAAGTGCCGCTCACGCCGACCCGCGACCCGCCCACGACGCGATCGAGCTGCGGCTGCTCGTCGACGACTGCCCCGCCTCGACCTCCGCGATCGCCCCGTGACCGGGTACGGCGAGCACGTGAGGGAGATCCCGCCAGGCACGGACGGCGGGGCGGAGAGGGCGCTGGAGCGGACGGAGCGGGGGGAGAGGGCGCCGGAGAGCGCCGTGCTCGGGCGGGCGCTGTTCGAGGTCAAGCGGGTGATCGTCGGTCAGGACCGGATGGTCGAGCGCCTGCTCGTCGCGGTCCTCGCCCGGGGGCACTGCCTCCTGGAGGGCGTTCCCGGCATCGCCAAGACGCTGGCGGCCGAGACGCTCGCGGGCGTCGTGGGCGGCTCGTTCGCCCGGATCCAGTTCACTCCCGACCTGGTGCCCGCCGACATCGTCGGCACCCGTATCTACCGGCCGTCCACGGAGAGCTTCGACATCGAACTGGGGCCCGTGATGGCCAACTTCGTGCTCGCCGACGAGATCAACAGGGCTCCGGCCAAGGTCCAGTCGGCGCTGCTGGAGGTGATGGCCGAGCGCCAGGTGAGCATCGGCGGACGCACCCACCCGGTGCCCGCCCCGTTCCTGGTCCTGGCGACCCAGAACCCGATCGAGTCCGAGGGCGTCTACCACCTGCCGGAGGCCCAGCGGGACCGCTTCCTGATGAAGATCGACGTGGGATACCCGAGCGAGTCGGAGGAGCTCGCGATCCTCTACCGGATGAGCACCGGCCGTCCGGTCTCCCGGCGGGTGCTCGACTCCCCACGGCTGCTGGCGCTCCAGGCAGCCGTGGACGACGTCTTCGTCCACCACGCCGTCGCCGAGTACGCGGTCCGGCTGGTGTACGCGACCCGGGAGCCGGCGCGGTTCGGGCTGGCGGACGTCGCACCGCTGCTGGCCTTCGGCGCGAGTCCCCGGGCGACGCTCGGCCTGGTCGCCGCGGCCCGCGCGCTGGCGCTGCTGCGCGGGCGCGACTACGTCCTGCCCGAGGACGTCGCGGACCTGGCCGGAGACGTGATCGCGCACCGGCTGGTGCCGTCGTTCGACGCGCTGGCCGACGACGTCTCCTCGCGGCACATCGTGGACCGGGTGGTCGCGGCGACCCCGATGCCCAGGATCGCCCCCGGGCAGGGAGAGGCGGCCTGATGCGGCACCTGCTGTCCGAGCGGGTGCTCCGGCGGCTGGAGCTGACGGTCGTCAGGCGTCTGGACGGGCTGCTCCAGGGGGACCACCGGGGGCTCACCCCCGGCCCCGGTGGCGAGCTCGCCGAGGCGCGGCCGTACGCGCCGGGTGACGACGTGCGCCGGATGGACTGGAACGTCACCGCCCGCACGGCGGAGCCGCACGTACGCGACCTGATCGCCGACCGGGAGCTGGAGACCTGGGTGCTGCTCGACGCCAGCGCCAGCATGGACTTCGGCACCGCGCTGATGGAGAAGCGGGAACTCGCGCTCGCCGCCGTCGCGGCGATCGGTTTCCTCACCGAGCGGACGGGCAACCGCGTCGGGGCGCACCTCCTGCACGGCGGTGAGGTCCGGCGGTTCCCCGCCAGGAGCGGGCGGCCGCATCTCATGGCGCTGCTCGGCGCCGTGTTCGCGCTGCCGCGTACCGTGCCGGGCACCCCGGCGCCGCGCGTCGGCCCGGCCGCCGACGACCTCCGCCGCGTCGTGCGCCGCCGCGGGCTCGTGGTCGTCGTCTCGGACTTCCTCGATCCCCCGGAGACCTGGGAGCGGCCGTTACGCCATCTCGCGCTCCGCCACCAGCTCCTCGCGGTGGAGGTCGTCGACCCCAGGGAGCTCACCCTGCCCGACGTGGGCGTGCTCACCCTCGTCGACCCGGAGACCGGCCGCCGCAGGGAGGTCTCCACGGCCGGAGGCCGTCTCCGCGAGCGCTACGCCGAGGCCGCCGCGGGGCAGCGGGCGGCCATCGCGACCGCCCTGCGCCGGTCGGGGGCCGCGCACCTGCGTCTCGGCACCGACCGGGACTGGGTCCGCGACCTGGTCCGTCACGTCGTGCTCCAGCGCCGCCTGGCGCGGGCCCGCGGGGTGAGTGGCGCGAGAGGTGGTGTGGCATGACGTTCCTGTCCCCCGTCTGGTTGTGGCTGCTGGTGCCCGCCCTGATGATCGCGGTTCTCTACGTGGTCATGTACCTGCGGCGCAGCCGGTACGCCCTGCGGTTCACCAACCTGGACCTGCTGGACAAGCTGGCGCCCAGGAGGCCGGGGTGGCGCAGGCACGTGCCCGTCACGGCGTTCATGGGGATGCTGGTGCTCCTCGTCGTCGGGTTCGCGCGGCCGACGGCCGAGGTGCGGGTCCCGAGGGAACAGGCGACGATCATCGTAGCGTTCGACGTGTCGGCGTCGATGCAGGCCACGGATGTGGCGCCCAACCGGTTCGCGGCGGCGCGGGAGGCCGCGCGGCGGTTCGTCGCGGACCTGCCTCCCCGGTTCAACCTCGGCCTGGTCACCTTCTCGTCCTCGGCCTCGGTGAGCGTGCCGCCCACCGCCGACCGGGCGGCGGTGCTGTCCGCGATCGACCGGCTCACCACGGACTCCGGCACGGCCATCGGCGAGGCGGTGTTCTCGTCCCTGGACGCGATCGACACCCTGGAGGACGGCGAGGGCGGGGAACGGCCGCCCGCCCACATCGTGCTGATGTCCGACGGGTCGAGCACCATGGGGCGTTCACCGGAGCTGGCGGCGCGGGAGGCGGCCTCCCGGCGCGTACCGGTCTCGACCATCGCGTACGGCACCTCCGAGGGCACGATCCAGATGGGCGGCCGGGACACCGCGGTGCCGGTGGACGGCCCGGCGCTGCGCGAGCTGGCCGAGAGTACCGGCGGGGGTTTCTACGAGGCGGCCTCCGGCGGCGAGTTGCGGGCCGTCTACGACGACATCGGCAGCTCGGTGGGCTACCGGACCGAGCGGCAGGAGATCTGGCCGTGGTTCGTCGGGGTGGCCCTGCTCGGCGCGGTCGTGGCGGCCGGAACCTCCCTGTTCTGGTTCTCGAGGATCCTGTGAGGAGTCGGCCATGGTGACATCACACGATCGGCTCCCGGGCCTCGGGCGGCCGCGGGGTCCCGGTTTCGCCCCGGGGGACCCACCCCCGGCGGCGCCACCGAAGGAGACCGGCCCGCCACCGGGCCCGGCGGCCACCGCGCGGAGGGCGGGGGCGGGACACGTCCTGGTCGCCGCGGCGCTCGTCGCCGTGGTCACCGGTGGCGTGGCGGGCGTCGCGGGGGCCCGGCTGGCAGGGGCGGGGGAGGCTGCCCCCGTGGCGCTGCCCCGGTCCACTGCGGGCCCGTCCGGTCCGTCCGGCCCGGCGGGGGTCGCGGGCGGCCTCAGCGGTACGGCGGCGAAGGTGCTGCCGAGCGTCGTGTCGGTCGAGTCCGGCCGGGGCTCGGGCTCCGGCTTCGTGATCGACGGCGCCGGGCACCTGCTCACCAACGCGCACGTCCTGGCCGGTGGCACGAGCGTCACCGTCGTGCTCAGCGACGGGCGGCGCCTGCCCGCCACTGTCGTGGGCACCGACGAGGCGTACGACCTCGCGGTGCTCAGGGTGGACGACGCCCAAGGGCTGGTCCCCGCGGAGCTGGGGAGATCCGCGGACGTCGCGGTGGGTGACCAGGTGCTGGCCATCGGTTCCCCGCTGGGGCTGGCGGGTACGGTCACCGGCGGCATCGTCAGCGCCCTCGACCGTCAGGTGAGGCTGGGCGGGAGCGGGCAGACCGCGTTGCAGACCGACGCCTCCATCAATCCCGGCAACTCCGGAGGCCCGCTGGTCAACGCCCGGGGCGAGGTGATCGGGGTCAACACCGCGATCGCGACGCTCTCGCGGCGGGGGGCCGGGTCGATCGGCATCGGCTTCGCCATCCCGATCGACCGGGCGGCACCCGTCGCCGAACGGATCATCCGGGAGTGACCGGAAGTGGACAGACGTGAACGAAAGCGCGAGACGGCGGTGGCATCCGCGTTTCCGGCCGCACACGACCTAGGTTCGTACCATGCGACTGCTCGTTGTCGAAGATGAGGAAGATCTGGTCGACGCCCTGCGGGTGGGGCTCGTCCGGGCCGGGTACGCGGTCGACGTCGCCTACGACGTGGCCCAGGCGCGAGAGAAGCTCCAGGTCAACGCGTACGACTTGGTCCTTCTCGACCTCAACCTGCCCGGAGGCGACGGCTTCGAGGTGTGCCGGGCACTACGCGGCACCGACCAGGGCCAGGCCGTGCGGATCATCATGGTGACCGCGCGGGACCGGCTGGACGACCGGGTCAGGGGGCTGGACGAGGGCGCCGACGACTACCTGGTCAAACCGTTCGCCTTCCCCGAGCTCCTGGCCCGCGTCCGCGCGCTGCTGCGCAGGGAGCCGGGCGGTGGCACGGCGATCCTTCAGGTGGGGGCGCTGCGGCTGGACACCTCCCGGGTGGAGGCCCATTCGAGCGGGCGCGAGCTGGGACTCACCCCGAAGGAGTTCGGGGTGCTGCACTACCTGATGACCCGCCCCGGACACGTCGTCTCCGCCGAGGAGCTGCTGGAGCACGTCTGGGACGAGCACACCGACCCGTTCACCAACACCGTGCGGGTGACGGTGGGGAACCTGCGGCGCAAGCTCGGCGCCGACGCCGTGATCGAGACCGTGGTGAGCAAGGGCTACCGGCTGCGGGAGGACACGTGAGACTCTCCAGACTCTCCTTCGTCCAGACGATCCGCTTCCGGTTGACCGTCCTGTACTCCAGCCTGCTGTTCCTGCTCTCCGCGCTGGTCATCGGCCTGCTGTACGTCGCCGTGGCCAGGAGCGCCGAGGAGCGGCCCTACACCGTCCAGCAGGCCAAGCTCTACAGCGTCGACACCGAGCGCTACGTGGGCAAGGCCCCCGTCGTCGAGCTCGCCGAGGTCGAGAACGCGGTCAACCTGCTCACCCTGCGGACCCTGCGCGACTACTCGCTCCTCACCCTGGGCGGGCTCTTCCTGGCGAGCTTCGGCATCGGCTGGGTGCTCTCCGGCCGGGTGCTGCGCCCGGTGCGCTCGATCACCAGGGCCGCCGCCGAGATCCAGGGCACCGACCTGTCGCGGCGGATCCTGCTCACCGGGCCGAAGGACGAGCTGCGCGACCTCGCCGACACCGTCGACACCATGCTCGGCCGCCTGGAGGGCGCCTTCCTGGCGCAGCGGCAGCTGATCGACGACGCCTCCCACGAGTTGCGCAGCCCGCTGGCCATCATCCGGGCCAACGTGGACGCCGTCCTCGCCTCGCCCGACAGCACCGAGGAGGAGCGGATGCGCGCGGTGGCCATCGTGGACCGGGCCACCACCCGGATGACCCGCCTGGTCGAGGACCTGCTGGCGACCGCGCGCCGGTCCGCGCCCGCGCTGGCCGACGCCGAGGTGGACGTGGGGACGCTGGCCGCCGAGGCGGCCGAGGAGTTCACCACGCTCGCCGCCGGGCGCGGGCTCTCGATCCGCAGGGTGCTACCCGCCGGGCTGCGCGGGGTGGGCGACCACGACGCCCTGCGCCGGGCCGTGGGCAACCTGCTCTCCAACGCGGTACGGCTCGCGCCCGCCGGGAGCGAGGTCGTCGTGGCGGCGGGAAGCACCGGCGGCTGGATCTGGGTGGCGGTGCGCGACGCCGGGCCCGGGGTGCCCGAGGACGACCACGCGCGGGTGTTCGACCGTTTCTGGCGCGGCCAGACCAGCCGCCGCGACCGGCACAGCGGGCTGGGCCTGGCGATCGTCCGCCAGATCGTGGAGTCGCACGGCGGGCACGTGCGGCTGTTCTCCCGGCTGGGCGCGGGGAGCGTGTTCGTGCTGTGGCTGCCGTCCGGCGAGGGCCCCGCGGAGGGGGAGGTTCCCGACCTGAACCCCCTCGCCGAAGCGGGCCTCGCGGGTCGCTGAACCGGCCGTGAACGGGGTTGAATGCCAGGGAAATTGGTTTATACCAATTGGTGTAAACCAATTCTTTGGGTGATCGATATCACCTCGTATTTGGTCTTGATTTGAATTGGATTAGACCGGTTTACATGCTCTGAGCTGCGATAATGCTGTGTCACCTGGTGGGTGCCGTTTCGTTGTCCTGTTCGTCGGTAGAGTCCGGAGAGAGGCGGAACCAGACGTCGTTTTGAAGTCGCAGAAGGAGCAACCGTGCCGAAGTACGTTTACGACTTCACCGAGGGCAACAAAGATCTCAGGGATCTGCTCGGCGGTAAGGGAGCGAACCTCGCCGAGATGACCAACCTCGGGCTGCCGGTGCCCCCCGGCTTCACCATCACCACCGAGGCGTGCCGCGGCTTCCTCGCGAACGGGACCCCTCCCGAGGGGATGCAGGAGGAGGTCTCCGAGCACCTGGCCGCCCTGGAGAGCGCGATGGGCCGCAAACTGGGCCAGGCCGACGACCCGCTCCTGGTGAGCGTACGCTCCGGGGCCGCGTTCTCCATGCCCGGCATGATGGAGACCGTTCTCAACATCGGGCTCAACGACGACTCGGTCCACGGGCTGGCCAAGCAGGCGGGCGGCAACGAGCGCTTCGCCTGGGACTCCTACCGGCGCCTCATCCAGATGTTCGGCAAGACCGTCCAGGACATCGACGGCGAGCTCTTCGACAACGCCCTGGAGGAGCTCAAGGGCGGCCGCGACGACCTGGAGCTGGAGGCGGCCGACTTCAGGCGCCTGGTCGCGACGTACAAGGAGATCGTCCACGCCAAGACCGGCGAGGACTTCCCCGCCGACCCCCACCTGCAGATGCGCATGGCGGTGGAGGCCGTGTTCGCGTCGTGGAACGCCCCGCGCGCGGTCCTGTACCGCCGCCAGGAGCGCATCCCGGCCGACCTGGGCACCGCGGTCAGCGTCTGCTCGATGGTCTTCGGCAACCGCGGCATGGACTCCGGCACCGGGGTGGCCTTCACCCGTGACCCCGGCACCGGCCAGCAGGGCGTGTACGGCGACTACCTGCAGAACGCCCAGGGCGAGGACGTGGTCGCGGGCATCCGCAACACCATGCGGCTGCAGGAGCTAGAGGGCATCGACAAGCCCGTCTACGACGAGCTCATGCGGACCATGAAGACGCTGGAGGACCATTACCGCGACCTGTGCGACATCGAGTTCACGGTCGAGCGCGGCAAGTTGTGGATGCTCCAGACCCGGGTGGGCAAGCGGACCCCGGGCGCCGCGTTCCGCATCGCCGTGCAGCTCGTCGACCAGGGGGTGATCGACCTGGACGAGGCCGTGACCCGGGTGACCGGCGACCAGCTCGCCCAGCTCATGTTCCCCCGCTTCGCCGACGACTCCGGCAGCAAGGCGATCGCCATGGGGATGAACGCCTCGCCGGGCGCGGCCGTCGGCAAGGCCGTCTTCTCCACGGCCAGGGCCGTCGAGCTCGCCGGACAGGGAGAGGCCGTCATCCTGGTCCGCCGCGAGACCAACCCCGACGACCTGGCCGGGATGATCGTCGCCCAGGGCGTGCTGACGAGCCGTGGCGGCAAGACCTCGCACGCCGCCGTGGTCGCCAGGGGCATGGGCAGGACCTGCGTCTGCGGCGCCGAGGAGCTGGAGGTCTCCGCCAGGGACCGTACGTTCACCACGGCCTCCGGCCTCGTGGTCTCCGAAGGAGAGGTCATCTCCATCGACGGCACCAGCGGGGCCGTCTACCTCGGCGAGGTGCCGGTGGTCCCCTCCCCGGTCGTGGAGTACTTCGAGGGCTCGGGCGACACGGACGACGAGCTCGTCCGCGCCGTACACCGGATCATGTCCCACGCCGACGAGGTGCGCCGGATGGCCGTGCGCGCCAACGCCGACACCGGCGAGGACTCCGCCAGGGCGCGCAGGTTCGGCGCCCAGGGCGTCGGGCTCTGCCGCACCGAGCACATGTTCCTCGGCGAGCGCCGCAGCCTGGTCGAGGACCTGGTGCTGGCCACCTCCGCCGAGGAGCGCGAGCGGGCCCTGGCCGCGCTGGAGCCGCTGCAGAGGGAGGACTTCACGAAGATCTTCCAGGCGATGGAGGGCATGCCCGTCACGATCCGCCTGATCGACCCGCCGCTGCACGAGTTCCTGCCCGATTACACCGAGCTGTCGGTGAAGGTCGCCGTCGCGGGGGACGCGGCGGAGGAGAAGGACCGCGCGCTCCTGGCCGCGCTCAAGCGGCTCCACGAGGAGAACCCGATGCTGGGCCTGCGCGGCGTACGGCTCGGCCTGGTCATCCCCGGCGTGTTCGCCATGCAGGTCCGGGCGATCGCGGCGGCGGCCAAGGCCGTGCCCGGCAGCCGCCCGGAGATCATGATCCCGCTGGTGGCCGCCGTCCAGGAGCTGGAGCACGTCAAGGACGAGACGCGGCGGATCCTCGAGGAGACCGGCGTCGACGCGCTGATCGGCACGATGATCGAGGTGCCCCGCGCTGCGCTGACCGCCGGGCAGATCGCCGAGGCCGCCCAGTTCTTCTCCTTCGGCACCAACGACCTGACCCAGATGACCTGGGGCTTCTCCCGGGACGACGTCGAGGCCGCGTTCTTCTCCAAGTACCTGGAGCTGGGCGTCTTCGGCGTCTCCCCGTTCGAGACCCTGGACCGCGACGGCGTCGGCGGGCTCGTCGAGATCGCCGTCGAGCGGGGCCGCGCGACCCGTCCCGACCTGAAGCTGGGCATCTGCGGCGAGCACGGCGGTGACCCCGACTCGATCCACTTCTGCCACCAGGCCGGTCTCGACTACGTGTCCTGCTCGCCGTTCCGCGTCCCGGTCGCCCGCCTGGAGGCCGCCCGCGCCACCCTGGTGTGCGGCGGCTCCGACACCCGCTGACCCCCGTCCACTTCGCGGGGTGCCTTCTCGGGCACCTCGCGGAGCCGGTCCCCGCGGCCCGCCCCACCCTCACCGGGGCGGCCGCGGGCCCGGTAGACACCACGCCCGTGCGGGCGGTCGTGCTCCCGGCGCGCCGCGTGGACGGGCGAGGAACGGCGGCACATGCCCGATAACCAGGTGTTTTCCCGCTGTTCGGCATGGCCGGGGCCTTTCGCGGATAAAATCAGGGCACTTATGCATGGCTACGATGATCACGATCAGGTCAGGTGGGTGCCGGAACCACCCGGCAACCCCGGCAGAAGCCCGTTCGAGCGCGATCGGGCGCGGGTGCTGCACAGCGCCGGGCTGCGGCGGCTCGCCGCCAAGACCCAGGTCGTCGGTCCTGGAGAGACCCTCGGCAGCGGCCAGCACATCCCCCGCACCCGGCTGACCCACTCCCTGGAGTGCGCGCAGATCGGCCGTGAGATGGGGGAGACCCTCGGCCGCAACCCCGACCTGGTGGAGACCGCCTGCCTGGCCCACGATCTTGGCCACCCGCCGTTCGGCCACAACGGGGAGACGGCGCTCAACGAGCTCGCCGCCGGGTGCGGCGGCTTCGAGGGCAACGCGCAGAGCCTGCGCCTGCTGACCCGGCTGGAGGCGAAGGTCGTCACCGAGGACGGCCGCAGCGCCGGGCTCAACCTCACCCGCGCCTCCCTGGACGCCGCGGTCAAATACCCGTGGACCCGCGAGAGGAGCGCCAAGTACTGCGTCTACGACGACGACATGGCGGTCTTCGAGTGGATCAGGGAGGGCGCACCGGAGGGGCGGGTCAGCTTCGAGGCCCAGATCATGGACTGGGCCGACGACGTCGCCTACTCCGTCCACGACCTGGAGGACGCCCTGCACTCCGGCAGCGTGGTGCTGGAGGCGATGCGCGATCCGGCGGAGCGCCGCGAGGTCTGCGCGACCACCCGCGAGTGGTACGCCCCCGACGCCGAGCCCGGCGAGCTGGAGGACCTCTTCTGCCGCCTGATCACCCAGCCGCTCTGGCCCCGCCACTTCGACCGCTCACTCGCCGACCTCGCCGCGATCAAGGGGCTGACCAGCTCGCTCATCGGCCACTTCTGCAAGTCCGCCGAGATCGCCACCCGCGAGGCGTACGGACCGGCGGCCGGGCGCTACAGTGCCGACCTGATCGTGCCCAGGGCCACCCGGCTGGAGTGCGCGCTGCTCAAGGGGGTCACGGCCCACTACGTGATGACCAGCGACGCGCACAACGCCAACCAGGTCAGGCAGCGCGAGCTGATCCACGACCTGGCCCACCACATCATGCTGGGCGCCCCCGGGACCCTGGAGCCCGCGTTCAGGCCCGCCTTCACCAGGGCCGCCGGTGACGCCGGACGGCTCCGCGTGGTCGTCGACCAGATCTCCTCGCTCACCGACACCTCCGCGGTCGCCTGGCACCGCGCCCTGGCGGGCCGCTGACGGGGTCGTGTCGCGCTCGCCGACACCTCCGGGACCGCTGGTCCGCCTGGGCCGCTGACCGTGTCGCGTTCGCCGACACCTCCGGGGTCCGCCTGGGCCGTCGGCCGGGCCGTGTCACGTTCCCAGCGCCTTCGTGGTCGCCCGGCACCGCGCCCCGGCGGGCCGTCGGCCGGATCGTGTCGCGTCCCCGGCACCCGGCCCGGCCGGTGACGTGGACGGGACCGTGTTGTCGCGTTCCCGGTTCAGGTAGCGCCGTTCAGCGGGATCTGCACCGGCTCCTGCGGACGCTCCGGCTTCTTGGTGGGCTTCTTCGTCGGCGTCGGCTGCGGTTTCGACGCGCACAGGGTGAAGCAGCGGGGAGCCGCCCCGGTCTGGTTCATCACGGCCCGCATCTCCTCACTGGGGGAGAGCGTGGGATTGCCCTTCAGCCAGGCGTCCAGGTAGTTCCAGGGCTTGACCATGCCCCGGCGCACCCACCACATCGAGGGGGAGGTCTTCCAGGAGATCGCGAAGTAGAGGTTGCTCGCGGTCGAGCGGGCGTTGCCCGAGTTGCCGATCTGGCCCAGGACCTGACCGGCGCTGACGCGCAGTCCCGGCCTGATCCCCAGGGCGATCTTGTCCAGGTGGCCGCCGAGGTAGCGGACGCCGTCGTCGCCGATGACCGTGACGAACCGGCCCTCACGGTCGGCGCCGCGATCGGTGGAGGGCGCCCACCGGTTCTTGACGTTGACCTCGTCGACCACGCCGTTCACCGGAGAGACGAACGAGCAGCCCTTGCCCGCCCAGATCGTGGTCTTGGGCAGCACCAGGAGCCTGCTCTCGTAGGTGACCGAGCAGCCCTTCACCGGGAAGACGTAGGTGTGCTTGGAAACCTTCGGCGGCGGGACCTGCACCGGAGGGTCGGCCTTGGGGCGGTCGACCGCCGTCCGGGGGACGGGGGTCGGGGTCGCCTCGGGCATGGTCGCGGTGACCGACGAGGCCGGTGACCCGGACGCGGACTCCGCTCCGGGGGTTGGGACCGCGGTGCTGATGCCCGCCACCCCGCCCGGCGACGCACAGGCCCCGGTAACGAGCACCGCGCCGGTCACGGCGGCCAATCGTGCTATGTGCCCCGATCGCATGATCTCCACCCGCGTACATTATCGAGAATCCGCCTTTACCTTTGTAACCGACGTCCCGGTTGGTCACGACCACTTCGGGAAAGTCCTCGTTCCTCCTGTCCCTCCCGTCCCGGTGGTGGCACTCCGGCCCGCCGGAGGATCGGAGCGGGGCCGGGCCGGCTCCTCGCGCCGATCTGTCGGAAGGCCGGACTAGACTCGCGGCGTGGCAGGCCGGATCAGTGATGAGGACATCGCGCTCGTACGGGAGCGCTCGCCGATCGCCGACATCGTGGGGGAGCACATCCAGCTCCGCAACGCCGGCGGCGGCAACCTGAAAGGGCTCTGTCCCTTCCACGAGGAGAAGAGCCCGTCCTTCAACGTGACCCCCACCCGGGGTTACTGGTACTGCTTCGGCTGTGCCGAGGGCGGCGACGTCATCACCTTCGTCCGGCGCCTGGAGCACCTGTCGTTCGGCGAGGCGGTCGAGCGGCTGGCCAACCGGGCGGGCGTCCAGCTCCGCTACGAGCAGGGCGGTTACGTACCCGGGCGCGAGCAGGGCGAGCGCATCCGCCTGATCGAGGCGCACCGGGCGGCGGCGGAGTTCTACGTCTCGAAGCTGTCCGCCCCCGACGCCGCGATCGGGCGCAGGTTCCTGTCGGAGCGCGGGTTCGAGCGGGTCGACGCCGAGCGCTTCGGCGTCGGGTACGCCCCCGCCGAGTGGGAGGCCCTCTCGCGGCACCTGATGGCCCGGGGCTTCACCACCGCGGAGCTGATCAAGGGCGGGCTGGCCAAGGAGGGGCGGCGCGGCCCGATCGACCGCTTCAGGGGACGGCTGGTCTGGCCCATCCGCGACATCACCGGCGACGTCATCGGTTTCGGCGCACGGAAATTGAACGACGCCGAAGACGGACCGAAATACCTGAACACCCCGGAAAGCCCGCTCTACAAGAAGAGCGAGGTCCTCTACGGCGTCGACCTGGCCAAGCGCGAGATCTCCAAGCGCTCCCAGGCCGTGATCGTCGAGGGCTACACCGACGTGATGGCCTGTCACCTGTCGGGTGTGCCGACGGCGGTCGCCACCTGCGGCACCGCGTTCGGCGAGGAGCACATCAAGGTGCTCCGGCGGCTGCTGCTCGACCAGTCGGGGTCGCACGGCGAGGTGGTCTTCACCTTCGACGGCGACGCGGCGGGCCAGAAGGCGGCCCTGCGCGCCTTCGCCGACGAGCAGAAGTTCGTCACCCAGACCTTCGTCGCGGTGCAGGCCGACGGCCTCGACCCGTGCGACCTGCGCGTCAGGCACGGTGAGGCGGCCGTGCGCGACCTGATCGCCGGGCGGGAGCCGCTGTTCGCGTTCGCCATCCGCAGCGTGATCTCCCGCTACGACGCGAGCACCAACGAGGGGCGGCTCTCCGCCCTCGACGCCGCCGCCCCGATCGTGGCCGGCATCAAGGACAGGTCCCTGCGCCAGCTGTACGCCGTCGACCTCGACCGGTGGCTGGGTTTCAACAACGAGCGCTTCGTCCTCGACCGGATCACCGAGGTCTCCGCGGCGGCCCAGCCGGGCGCCCAGCGCCCCGCGGGGCCGCGTAAGGTCGCCGACCTCACCGACCCCGGCGTCCGGACCGAGGCGGAGGTGCTGCGGCTGGCCGTGCAGCGTCCCGCGCTGCTCGGCCCGGGTTTCGAGGCGCTGGGGGCGGAGGCGTTCACGCTCGCCGAGCACGTGGCCCTCTACCGGCTGATCGTCGACTCCGGCGGCACCGCCACGGCGGGGCAGGGCGGACGCGAGTGGGTCGACCTGCTGCTTCGCGGGGCCGAGGAGTCCCTGCGCGGGGTCGTCACCCGGTTCGCCGTCGAGGAGCTGCGGGCCGATCTGGCGAGCGAGGAGCGCTACGCCTCGGCCATGCTGGCCGCCCTGGAACTCGTCTCGGTCTCGCGGGCCATCGAGCGGCTCAAGTCGAGAATGCAGCGGACGAACCCGGTCGACGAGCAGCAGGAGTACAACCGGCTCTTCGGAGAGCTGGTCGCGCTGGAACAGCAGCGGCGCGTGCTCAAGGATCGCACGGCCGGGAGCTGACGGCGTAATTGGCATTAATATCCCCGGGCTGATTACACCAAACCCGAATAAGGTCTCGATCCGATAATGATCGTGGCCTTACCTCCGGTGACAAAAATAGGTCTGCCATTTGGGGGACCCAATACAGCAGACTGTCTCCCGTGGGTGCATCGGTGCTGCCAAGTGGGCCGCCATCGGTAGACCAGGTGGCCGACCTCGTCACGAAGGGAAGAGAGCGCGGAAGCGTCACGGTCGATGACGTGGCCGCCGCTCTCGACAAGTCCGAGCTGCCGTCCGACGCGCTCGAACGCGTCGTCCGCATGCTCGCCGAGCAGGGAGTGGAGGTCCTTGAGCCCCAGGGCGACGAGGAGCCCGCCCGGGTCGATGAGGAGGATGTCGGGAAAAGGGCCCCGACCAGCGATCTTGTCCGCATATACCTGCGGGAGATCGGTCGCGTGCCGCTGCTCACGGCCGAGGAGGAGGTGGAGCTCGCCAAGTCCATCGAGGCGGGCCTGTTCGCCGAGGACAAGCTGACCAGCGTCGTCTCGCGTCTGGTCTTCCCGGAGTTCAAGGAGCTCGCCTGGCAGGGCACGCGGGCCAAGCAGCGGCTGATCGAGGCCAATCTGCGACTGGTCGTGTCAATCGCCAAAAGATATGTGGGACGCGGGATGCTGTTCCTGGATCTCATCCAGGAGGGCAACCTCGGGCTCATCCGGGCGGTCGAGAAATTCGACTACACCAAGGGCTACAAGTTCTCCACATATGCCACCTGGTGGATTCGCCAGGCGATCACCAGGGCCATCGCGGACCAGGCGCGCACCATTCGGATTCCGGTGCACATGGTCGAGACGATCAACAAGCTGGTACGGGTGCAGCGTCAGCTCCACCAGGACCTCGGCCGCGAGCCCGCGCCCGAGGAGATCGCCCTGGAGATGGACCTGCCGATCGACCGGGTGATCGAGATCCAGCGGATCGCCCAGGAGCCGGTCTCGCTCCAGTCGCCGATCGGCGAGGAGGACTCCGACCTCGGAGACTTCATCGAGGACGCCGACGCGGTCGTGCCGATGGAGGCGGCGGCCTTCATCATGCTGCAGGACCAGCTCGACGACATCCTCGCGACCCTCTCCGATCGTGAGCAGCGCATCATCCAGCTGCGCTTCGGGCTCGCGGACGGGCACCCGCGGACCCTGGAGGAGGTCGGCAGGGAGTTCGGCGTGACGCGCGAGCGCATCCGGCAGATCGAGTCCAAGACCCTCGCCAAGCTCCGGCACCCGACGCGGGCGCAGATGCTTCGCGACTACCTCGACTGAGGAGCCACACGGCGCGGGCCCCGGGAACCTCCGTTCCCGGGGCCCGCGCCGTTCTGCGGCCTCGCCGTCGTGATCGTCGGGGAACCCCTTTTCGAGCCCGTTCCGCGGCCCGCTCCTGGCCCGTGCCGATCGCCCGGGAGCCCCCCGCGTACGTCCGGTTTCGGGCCGCGCCGTTCTCACCGACCACCCGGGGCCCGCGTCGTTCCGGCGGTTCCGTCACCGGGGACTACCGTTGCCGCGATCATCCGGAGGCCCGCGTCCTCCGGGTTCGCGCCCGTTCCGGGAGCCACACGTTACCCCTGTTTGGTGCATTCGAGGCGGACCGGACTGTTTTCCTGGCCGATACAAGCGCAGACTGGGCGGATGGAGTCGCGAGCGGCGGTCGACGACGCCGCGCTCGGGCGCGAGGCATGGGCCGTGCTCGACGCGAACTGGACGGGGTCCGCGACCGTTCCCGCGCCCGGCCTCTACCCCCACCAGTGGAACTGGGACTCCACCTTCGTCGCGATCGGCCTGGCCCGCTGGGACACCCGCAGGGCCGGAACCGAGCTGATCAGCCTGCTGGCGGGGCAGTGGGGCACCGGGATGGTGCCGCACATCGTCTTCCACCCCGTCCACGCGGAGGGCTACTTCCCCGGCCCCTCGGTCTGGCGCTCCCGGGACCACCCGGCCTCTCCCCACGCCGTGTGCACCTCCGGGCTGACGCAGCCGCCGCTGCACGCGCTGGCCCTGTGGTGGATATGGCGGCACGCGGCCGACCGTGACACGGCCGTGGCCCTGGTGCGGCGGCTCTACCCGATGCTGGTCGCCCAGCACGACTACCTCGCCACCTCCAGGGATCTCGGCGGGGGAGGGCTCGCCGCGATCGTGCACCCGTGGGAGTCCGGGATGGACGACAGCCCCGCCTGGGACGCGTCGCTGGAGGCGCTGCCTCCGGTCCGCCACGCCTACCGGCGGAGCGAGGAGCCCGCCGACCGGCGTCCCGACAGCCGCCACGACCGCTACATGGCGCTCGCCCTGGGCTACCGGGACTCCGGCTACGATCCGGCCTACCTGCGCGACGAGCACCCGTTCGCGGTCGAGGACCCGATGTTCAACGGGATCTGGCTCGCCTCCTGCCAGGCCCTCACCGAGCTGGCCCCGGTGGCGGGCGCGGACGCGGGCCCGTACCGGGAGGCGGTGGAGCGGATCCGTTCGGCGCTGCTGGAACGCCTCTGGGACGACGGCGTCTTCCGCGCCCGCGACCTGCGTGAGGGGCGGCTCAGCCCCGTGTGCACGATCGGCTGCTTCGGGCCGATGCTCGACCAGGGGATGCCCGGCGAGCGGGTCGCGGAGCTGGTGAGGGTGCTGGAGTCGGCCCGTTTCATGGGGGCCGCCGGATATCCGGTGCCGAGTTGCGAGATCCGCGCCCAGCAGTTCGACCGGTCCTGTTACTGGCGCGGGCCGTCCTGGGTGAACGCCAACTGGCTGCTGCGGCGGGCGGCGGCCGTGCACGACCTGCCGGCGCTGGCGCGGGTGCTCGGCGCGGGCACCCTGCGCCTCGTACGACAGGCGGGTTTCCGCGAGTGCTTCGACCCCTTCGACGGCAGCGGGCGGGGCAGCCGGGACTTCTCCTGGTCGGCGGCGCTCACCCTCGACCTGCTGGCGGATACCGTGGAACGGTGAAGCTCTTCAATCGCATGCCCTCCGAGGTCCGCGCGGCCGTCGCCCCGGGCGACCGGGTGCTCGCCTACGCCGAGGGTCCAGACGGCTACGTGATCGCCGCGGACAAGGCTCTCTACCTGGGCGGTGAGCGCCTGCCCTGGTTCCGGGTGGATCGCGGGGTGTGGGACGAGGAGGGGCTCACGGTCGGCACCACCGACGGGCGGTCGCACCGGGCGCTGCTGCCCGAGCCCGGCCGGATCCCCGAGGCCGTGCGGGAGCGGGTGACCGCCTCGATCGTGGTCAACCAGTACGTCCCGCTGGACGCGCGAGGGGGAGTGCGACTGGTGGCGAGGAAGGCCGACGCCGACCGGCTGATCTGGGAGTTCGTCTTCGACTCCGGCCTCGACCCGGACGACCCCGGCCTGCGCGCCCTCGCGGAGCAGGCGCTTGAGGAGACACGCCGGAGCTTCGGCGTCTGAGATCCCGTACGAGCCGAGGCCGTGCGAGTCCGTCCGTTCCTGGCTGAACCGGGCTTCCGGGGGGATCTACCGCGGACACGCGAAAGGCCCCCTGAGGGGCCTTTCGCACCGACGGGCCGTTCCCGGCCCGTGGGTGCCGACGGGGTGGCGGCAGGAAGATCAGTAGGGCGCGTTCGTCCTCTGGTTGTCCGGCCAGCCGGTGCCCGTGTCGTCGTGCTCCTCACTGTGCCAGCCGTTGGCCGAGCGCAGGAACGGCAGCCGGTTCCTGGCCACGTCGCTCACCTTGTTCCTCGCCACGCCCGTCGCCTTGGAGACCTTGGCGCCCATCAGGCCGGCCGTCTCCTGTACGGCGGGGTTGTCGGAGACCCGCTGGGCCATCCGCTTGATCTGCTCGTACCGTTCCCGGCCGGCGCGGCTTCCCAGGATGTAGCCGACCGCGAATCCCACCCCGAGCATCAGTCGATAACGCATGTCCACCTCCACAAGCATGTTCCGCGGACCCTGTCCTTGATCACTCGCGGATCGCCTCGTCTCGCACCTACCCCGGAGTATCGATGCGACACACACCCATGGAGTGCGCTAATCTATTCCTGCGCCGCAAGGAACGGGGGACACCCGGTCCGACCAGCGCAAAGCGCAATCCCGTGTAGCTCAATCGGCAGAGCAGCCGGCTGTTAACCGGCAGGTTATAGGTTCGAGTCCTATCGCGGGAGCCAGTTGAAAGGCCCCGGAAGCCCAGCTTCCGGGGCCTTTCGCCGTCTTCTGGCCTGTTTTAGGCAGCCCCTCGCGTTCCGATTCGCCGGACAAAACCTGGTGAATCACAGAAAATGAGGAGCGCCGCGCCCGGTGCCGCTGTGATCTTGGCTGATCTTGGCGAGCGAACCGGTGCGCGGTTGCCGCGGACAACAGCGATCGCAGCGGGGAAGGGCCGCCGCGTTCAGGGCACCGCGCCGCCCGGAACGGTCGTCGTGCCCGTGAGCCACAATTGGTGGTTTTTTCTGTGCTGACCTGGCGAAGGTCCCGGCGGCGTGCGCCGGATCCGCTTTACGACGTTCCCGGGGTCCCAGGGGTCACGAGCGTCCCCGGCGGTGTCTCCGAGGCGCCCCCGGTCGACGTGGCGGCCGAGGACTACCTCAGGCTGTTCTACACGGAGAATCCCGGGGCGGGGGTCCTGCGGGAACGCCTGCGCGAGGTCCGGCAGGAGATCGCCAGGACCGGGACGTACACGCACACCCCCGGCGAGCTGATCTTCGGCGCCAGGGTGGCCTGGCGCAACAGCGGCAGGTGCATCGGACGCCTGTACTGGCGCTCGCTGCGGGTGCGCGACCGGCGGCACGTCACCACGGCCGAGGGGGTCGCCGTCGAGTGCGTGAACCACCTGCGGGACGCGGCGCCGGGCCGCCGGATCCGCCCGACGATCACCGTGTTCCCCCAGGACCGGCCGGGGGTCCCGGGGCCGAGGATCTGGAACGAGCAGCTCATCCGCTACGCCGGGTACGCGATGGAGGACGGCTCGGTCGTCGGCGACCCCCGCTACACCGGTTTCACCGCGATGCTGCGTGAACTCGGCTGGCCCGGCGGTCCCGGAAGCCCCTTCGACGTCCTGCCGCTGGCGGTCTCGATGGGGGACGGGCCGCCGCTGCTGTCCACGATCCCCGGTGACGCCGTGCTGGAGGTCGCGCTCTCGCACCCCGACTACCCGTGGTTCGAGCAGCTGGGACTGCGCTGGCACGCGGTGCCGGTCATCTCGAACATGTGCCTGGAGATCGGCGGGATCTGTTACCGGGCGGCCCCGTTCAACGGCTGGTACATGGGCACCGAGATCGGCGCCCGCAACCTGGCCGACGTCGACCGCTACGACCTGACGCCGGTGATCGCCCGGCGCATGGGGCTGGACACCGGAAGCGACCGCTCGCTCTGGCGGGACTACGCGCTGGTGGAGCTGAACGTGGCGGTCCTGCACTCCTTCGAGCGGGCGGGGGTGACGATGACGGACCACCACACCGAGTCCAGGCGTTTCCTGACGCATCTGGAACGCGAGGAGAAGGAGGGACGCGTCTGCCCGGCCGACTGGACCTGGATCGTGCCCCCCATGTCGGCCTCGGCCACACCGGTCTTCCACCGCTACTACGAGGACCGGCTGCTGTCGCCGAACTTCGTCCACCACCCCGACTCCCTGGCGCGCGCACTCGGTCACCGGACCGCAACGGGGGGTTAATCCAGGGGAAACGTACCGGCGATGCACTTGCAGTGACCCACCTCATGGTGGGGCGCACCTAGGGTTCCGCCGCCGCCGACGCCGGGCGCCACGACCGTGAGGCCGTACGGCGTCGGCGCGGGACTGGTCCGAGAGGTGCAGGCGGCCGCGCGGCCGTTCCACGGCGGGACAAAAGCCCGGGAGGCCGGCCGATCCCGGCTGCCCTCCGGCCGGGTTCCGAGCTGATCGGAGCTCCATGCACTGGCACCCGTCCGCTTCCGACCCCGCCCGTCAGGGCCCCTCCGGCGCGGCCCCCTCGGGTCCCGGCCGGTACGGCCCCGAGGCCCGCTTCGCCGTCGACCGCGAGGCCGAACTGCCCACCACCAACTGGGAACGCGAGGTCGCCTGGGCCCTGGAGGTGGGCCTGCAGGGCGCCGACTCCATCGTCGACCGGCGCATCCCGACCTTCTCCCGGGGGGAACTGCCGCACTTCGCGGGGATCAACACCTTCCTCAAGGCCCCGTACGTCGAGGACGTGCGGCGCTGCGGCGCGTACGACGTGGCGATCCTGGGCGCGCCGTTCGACGGCGGCACGACCTACCGCTCGGGCACCCGCTTCGGCCCGCAGGGCATCAGGAAGATCTCCGCCCTGTACGGCCCCTACAGCTTCGAGCTGGGGGTGGACCTGCGCGAGTCGATCACGATGGCCGATCTCGGGGACGTGTTCACCATCCCCGGCAACATCGAGAAGACCTTCGACCAGATCTCCAAGGCCGTCTCGCACGTCTACTCCAGCGGGGCGTTCCCGGTCGTCCTGGGCGGTGACCACTCCATCGGGTACCCGACCGTGCGCGGTGTGGCCGAGCACCTGTCGGGCAACCTCGGGATCATCCACTTCGACCGGCACGTGGACACCCAGGAGACCGACCTCGACGAGCGCATGCACACCACGCCGTGGTTCCACGCCACCGACATCCCCAACGTGCCGCCGCAGAACCTGGTGCAGATCGGCATCGGCGGCTGGCAGGCGCCCCGGCCGGGGGTGAAGGTCGGCCGCGAGCGCGGCACCACGATCATGACGGTCACCGACTGCGTGGAGATGGGCATCGAGGCGGCGGCCGAGCGCGCGCTGGAGGTCGCCTGGAAGGACGCCGAGGCCGTGTGGCTCTCCTTCGACGTCGACTGCCTGGACGCCGCGTTCGTCCCCGGCACCGGCTGGCCGGAACCCGGCGGCTTCCTGCCGCGCGAGGTCCTGAAGTTCATCCAGATCATCGCCGACGCGGCGCCGCTGGCCGGGATCGAGGTCGTGGAGTGCTCGCCGCCCTACGACAACGCGGAGATCACCTCGCTGATCGCCACCCGTGTCATCTGCGACACCCTCGGCTGCCTGGTCCGTTCCGGGCACCTGCCCGCGAGGAAGGGAGCCTCCTGATGCTCCGCCGCCTGCTCGTCACCCTCCGCCCACCGGTCCTGTCCCGCCCGCTCGGCCTGCTCCGTTCGCTCCGGTCGCCGGTCTCGTTCCGTCTGCTCGTGCCGCTCGGCCTGCTCGCCGCCTGCGCGGCGTGCGCGTCCACGCCCGGCGGGGCCGCCGAGCCCGCGTCCGGCGCGTCCGGCGCGTCCGGCGGGAAGAAGACCCTCACGCTGGGCTTCTCCGCCTGGCCCGGCTGGTTCCCCTGGCAGGTCGCCGAGGAGAGAGGGCTCTTCGCCAAGAACGGCCTCGACGTCGAGCTGAAGTACTTCGACAGCTACACCGACAGCCTGACCGCGCTGGCCACCGGCAACGTCGACGCCAACAGCCAGACGCTCAACGACACCATCGCCTCGGTGTCCGGCGGGGCGAAGCAGACGATCGTGCTGGTCAACGACAACTCCACCGGCAACGACCAGATCATCGCCAGGTCCGGCATCTCCACGGTGGCCGACCTGAGGGGCAGGATCGTCGCGGCCGAGCAGGGGACGGTCGACCACTACCTGCTGCTGCTCGCGCTGCGGAAGGCGGGGCTGACCGAGAAGGACGTCACCTTCAAGGCGCTGCCGACCGACGCCGCCGCCGCGGCCTTCAAGGCGGGCCAGGTGGACGCGGTCGGCGTGTTCGCGCCCTTCACCACCACCGCCCTGGAACTGCCCGGTTCTGCGGCCATCGCCACCTCCAAGGACTTCCCCGGCGCCGTCCCCGACCATCTGGTGGTGGCCGCCTCACTGGTCGCCGAGCGGCCACAGGAGGTACAGGCCCTGGTGAAGACCTGGTTCGAGACCCTGGAGTGGATCGCCGCCAACAAGACCGCCGCCACCGCGATCATGGCCAAGCGGGCGGGGGTGAGCGAGGCCGACTACGCGAGCTACGATGCGGGGACCACGATCTTCTCCCTGGAGGACAACCTCGCCGCCTTCGAACCCGGTGACACCGGCGACCACCTCGGCCACCAGGCTGCGCTGATCGCGAGGTTCCTCGTCGACTCGGGCCTGGCCGACACCGAGCCGTCGCTGGAGGGCCTGTTCGAGCCGAAGTTTGTCAGGAGCCTCAAGCCATGAGCGTCATGAACGTCCTGGGAGCGGGAGCGCCGACATGGAGACGGAGACAACGCCGGGCGACGACCGGTTGTGGCCAGGGCGGGTCCGGCTCGCCCTGCTCGCCACCCGGAAGGTCGAGGCCCTGATGAGCGCGCGTACCGCGGAGCCCGTCGCGCCTCCCGGCGCGGGACGCCGGGACTGGGAGCCGCTGCCCCGGCGCGCGGCCCGGCCGGGACGCCTGTGGAGACGGGGACCGGGCTCCGGCACCGGCCTGCCGGGAGTGCGGGGCACGTCCGCCCGGACCCGCTGGGGCCTGCGGGCGGCCTCGGTACTGGTCCCGCTCGCCCTCTGGGCCGCCGTCAGTACGGCGGGACTGGTCGACCCCACCTTCCTGCCCTCCCCGCTGGCCGTCCTGGAGGCGTTCGCGGAGATGCTGGGCACCGGGCAGCTGCTCGACGACACCCTCGCCAGCCTCGGCAGGGTCGGGGCCGGGTTCGGGCTGGCGGTGCTGGTCTCGGTACCGCTGGGCGTCGCGATGGGCACCTCGGCCGTGGCGCTGGCCCTGCTGGAACCGGCCGTCGGCCTGCTCCGCTACATGCCGGCCGCCGCCTTCATCCCCCTGCTGATCATCTGGCTCGGCCTCGGCGAGCCTTCCAAGATCGCGATCCTCGTGCTGGGCGTGGTGTTCTTCAACACGCTGATGGTCGCCGACGCCGTACGGCGGGTGCCCGGTGAGCTGGGCCAGGCCGCGGCCACCCTCGGCGCCCGGCGCGGCGAGATCCTCAGGAAGGTGACCTGGCCGTACGCGCTCCCGGCGGTCGTGGACGCGGCGCGGATCAACGCCGCCGCCGCGTGGAACTTCGTGGTGGTGGCCGAGCTCGTCGCCGCGGAGTCGGGGCTCGGCTACCGGATCGTCCGGGCCCAGCGGTTCCTGCAGACCGACAAGATCTTCGCGGTGCTCATCGTGATCGGGATCGTCGGGCTGCTGATCGACGTCGCGCTGCGCGTCCTGCGCGATCGTCTCGGGAGGTGGGTGGTGTGAGGTCCGTGCCACGGGTCGCGGGTGGCCGCTGTGGGAGGTGGACGGCATGACCCTCGTGCTGCGCGGCGTGGCCAAGGACTACGGGGTCACGCGCGTCCTGGACGGCATCGACCTGTCGATGGAGCCGGGGGAGTTCGTGTGCGTGGTCGGGGCGAGCGGCTCCGGCAAGTCGACGCTGTTGTCATTGGTCGCCGGGCTCACCCCGGCGAGCGCGGGATCCATCTCGCTGGGCGGAGCACCCGTCACCGGCCCGGGTCCCGAGCGCGGGCTGGTCTTCCAGTCGGGCGCGCTGTTCCCCTTCCTCACCGTCGCCGAGAACGTGGCCTTCGGGCTGCGGCTGCTGCCGATCTCCAGGGCGGACAGGGAGCGGCGGGTCCGCTGGTATCTCGGCGAGGTCGGGCTGTCGTCCCTGGCGGGCGCGCTGCCCCGGCAGCTGTCCGGCGGGCAGCGCCAGCGGGTGGCGATCGCCAGGGCGCTGGCGTGCGAGCCGGCCGTACTGCTGCTGGACGAGCCCTTCGGGGCACTGGACGTGCAGACCAAGGAGGACATGCAGCTCTTCCTGCGCGAGGTGTGGCGCGACACGGGCACCACCGTGCTGATGGTCACCCACGACGTGGAGGAGGCCGTCCTGCTCGCCCAGCGGGTGCTCGTCTTCGCCTGCGGCCCCGGCAGGGTCGCCGCCGAGGTGCCGATCGACCTGCCCGCCTACCGGGCCCTCGCCGTCAAGCGCACCTCCTCCTTCCTCGGCCTGCGCGCCACGGTCGAGGATCTGGTCCGCTCGCACATGCTGACGCCGGAGAGGGAAAAGGTATAGAACGATATTCTGTGGTTCTCCGGGTTCGCGAGGGGGATGCGGGATGGTCGATCTGGTGCTGTCGTCGATCGAGCGGAGCGTGCTGACGCTGACGTTCAACCGTCCGGACCGGCTCAACGCCTGGACCGACGAGATGGGCCGCCGCTACTTCGACCGGCTGGCCGAGGCCGAGAAGAACCCCGAGGTCCGGGTGATCGTGGTCACCGGCGCGGGCAGGGGGTTCTGCGCCGGGGCGGACTTCCGGACGCTCACCGCCCTCCGGGACGGCTCCTACGCGGGGCAGCCGGACCCGCGCCCCACCACCTTCCCGACCACGATCCGCAAACCGATCATCGCCGCCGTCAACGGCGCCTGCGCCGGGCTCGGCATGGTCCACGCCCTGCTCTGCGACCTGGTCTTCACGGCCGCCGACGCCAAGTGGACCACCGCCTTCGCCCGGCGCGGCCTGATCGCCGAGTACGGCATGTCGTGGATCCTGCCCCGCCTGGCCGGTCAGGCCAGGGCGATGGACCTGCTGCTGTCGGGCCGCGTCTTCACCGGCGCCGAGGCGTACGAGCTGGGCCTGGCGGGCCGGTCGGTGCCGGGGGAGAGGCTGATGGAGGAGACGCTGGCCTACGCCCACGAGCTGGCGACGCACAGTTCCCCGGCCTCGATGGCGGTGATCAAGCGTCAGATCTGGGGCGACGGGCAGCGGAGCCTGGAGGCGTCGGAGGCGGCCGCGACGCACCTGATGGCCGAATCCTTCACCCGGCCGGACTTCGCCGAGGGCGTCGCCAGCTTCGTCGAGCGCCGCGCCCCCGGTTTTCCTCCCCTGTAGGCGCCTGTAGGTCTCCGCTCCCTGTTCCGGCGGGCGCGGACGGGTTTCCGGCGTGGGCTGGCGTGAGGCAGCCTGGGATGATCAGGCGGGAGGCTTTCCGGTCACGAGCACCGCGAGGCCGTCGAGGATGCGCTCCATGCCGAAGGCGAACTCGTCGTCGGGGCCGCTGCCGGGCATGTCGAAGGCCCGAGCCTCAAGGAGCTCGTGGATCTCCGGGAAGCGCTGGGCGTCGATGAGCCTCGCGAGCGACCGGCCGTAGCCGGACAGCATCTCCTCCTCGGTGACTTTGGAGGCGTCGAAGGCGTCCCGCAGGTCGGCCAGGAGCGCCACCTCTGTCCTGACGAAGCCGTTGACCAGCAGCAGCGCCGCCATCTTCGTGTCCGGGGCGAGTCCGGTGCCACGCAGGCAGCGCAGCCCGGCCTCCATCCAGGCGACGTGGTTGGGCATGAGCCCCGGGCCCGTGATGGGGATGCGCAACGACCAGGGGTGGCTCTGTAGCGCGGCGCGCATGGCGTCGGCCCATCGATAGACGCCGTCACGCCAGTCGTCGCCCGGCTCGGGGAGCGGGGGCGGCGGGCCGAGCACCGCGTCCGTGATGAGCATGAGCAGGTCACCCTTGGAGGCGACATATCGGTAGAGCGCCATCGTGGAGACGTCGAGCTCGGCGGCGATCTTGCTCATCGAGACCGCGGGGAGTCCCTCCGCGGAGCCCACCCGCAGGGCCGCCTCCACGATGTGCTCCAGGGTCAGGGTGCGTTTGGGCCCCTTGCCCGGCCGCTCGCGCAGGCCCCAGGCGATCTCCACGCTTTCCGGCACTTCCATCGCGCTCCCGAGCTTGACCGTCCCTTCCTGTGAGTGTATACCTTACGCAATACCGCGTATGCCATAAACAGTAGAGCGTACGCCATACACAGGAGGGGTAGTGGAACCAGCGATAGAGGCGGTCGGCCTCACCAAGTCCTACGGTCGGCTCGCCGTCCTGGAAGGCGTCGACCTGCGCGTCGCCAAGGGCAGCGTGTACGCGCTGCTCGGCTCGAACGGCGCGGGCAAGACCACGACCGTACGCACCCTGGCGACGCTGGTGAGCCCGGACGCGGGACGGGCCACGGTCGCCGGGTTCGACGTCGTGCGCGACCGCCGCCGCGTCCGCCGCGCCATCAGCCTGACCGGCCAGCACGCGGCGGTCGACGAGCTGCTGACCGGCGAGGAGAACCTCCGGATGATGGGCCGCCTGTCCGGTCTGTCACGCGCGGGGGCCCGTGGCAGGGCGGCCGAGCTGCTGGAGCGGTTCGACCTGGTCGAGGCGGGCAAACGGCGGGTCGGCACGTACTCGGGCGGCATGTGGCGACGCCTGGACCTGGCCGCGGGGCTGGTCGGCGCACCGTCGGTGATCTTCCTCGACGAGCCGACCACGGGTCTCGACGTGCGGAGCAGGCAGGCGATGTGGGAGGTGATCACCCAGCTCACCGGCTCGGGCACCACGGTCTTCCTGACCACCCAGTATCTGGAGGAGGCCGACAGCCTGGCCGACCGGATCGCGCTGCTCGACGGCGGGCGGGTGGTGGCGGAGGGCACCGCCGACGAGCTCAAGGCGAGGGTCGCCGCCTGGCGGCTGGACCTCATCCTGTCCGACGCCCGGTCGTTCGCCGAGGTGACGCGCCTCCTCGGGGCGCGTGCCGTTCACACCGATCTCGCCAGGCTGACCGTCGGGGCGGCCGTCGGCGGAAGCGCCTCGGAGGTCCGCGCCCTGCTGGACGAGGTGGACCCGGAACGTTCGGCGATCGAGAGGTTCACCGTGCGAGGCGCCACGCTCGACGACGCGTTCCTCGCCCTGACGGACAGGGAGCGGGCCGGTGTCTGAACTCGCCGCCTGGCCGGTCATGACCGGCCGCGCCGTCCGCCTGTCGCTGCGCAATCTCGACGCGCTGCTCACCTCGTTCCTGATGCCCGTCCTGGTCATGCTGCTGTTCGTCTACCTGTTCGGCGGCGCGATCCAGACCGGCGTCGACTACGTCACCTACGCCGTCCCCGGCATCCTCGTCATGTGCGCCTCCTACGGCGCCTCCCTGACGGCGGTCGCCGTCAGCCAGGACATGAGCCGGGGGATCGTCGACAGGTTCAGGTCGATGGACGTCGGGGGCGGGGCGTTCCTGGGCGGGCACGTGGCCGCCAGCACCGTGCGCAACCTCGCCTCGCTCGTCATCGTGTTCGTCGTCGCGTTCCTGCTCGGCTTCCGGACGGAGGCGGGCCTGGCCGGCTGGGCCGCGGCGACGGGTGTCCTGGTGACGTTCGTCCTGGCCATATCCTCGGTCTCGGCCGTGGTCGGCCTGCTGTCCAGGACGCCGGAGGCGGCGGGCGGTTTCACCTTCTTCGTGATGTTCCTGCCCTACCCGAGCAGTGCCTTCGTCCCGGTGCACACCATGCCCACGTGGCTGCACGGGTTCGCGGAGAACCAGCCGGCCACGCCGATCATCGAGTCCGTGCGCGGCCTGCTGCTGGACCAGCCCGTGGGGAGCGATCCGTGGAAGGCGCTGGCCTGGTGCGGCGGTTTCCTGCTGGTCTCGGCGATGCTCTCCGGCAGGCTGTTCCGCCGCCGCGCCCACTGAGGTGAGGCCGAGGGGGGTGTCCAGAGGGGCGTCACCCGCCACGGCCGGTATGGGAGGCGTCGCACCGCGGACCGCCGGGCCCGGGAGACCGGGTCCGGCGGTCGCTGTTCCGGGAAAACCGGTCGCGGTTCCAGGGAAGCCGGTCGCTGTTTCGGGAAGGGGCTCGGACGACCGCCGGGCTCGGGTTCGGGGAATTCGGAAAGGGGCTCGGGCGACCGCCGGGCTCAGCTGACCAGGGTGAGCCAGTGCGGCGCGTCACCGAAGGGGGCGGTGCGCGCGGTGACGGCCTCCATCAGCCAGGCGGCCGAGGCGCGGGCGCTCTCCACCACGTCGGGCGGGTAGGCGTACTTGACCCGGTGCTCCTCGAACTCGTCCTCGTCGTCCAGGAAGACCCGGCTCGGGCGGCCCTTGAGCAGGTTCCTGCGGGTCCGGATCACGTCGAGGTCCAGGTCGATCATGGTGACCTCGCCGTCGCTCCACTCCGGCACCGTGGAGATGTCGCAGTAGATCTCGTGCTTGTGCGGGGCGGTGTTGAAGGCGGCCGTCCACCAGGCGTCGCGGGGGAAGAGCATCACGAACGGGTGCGGCCAGGCGACCGCGGGGCCCTCCCCCTTGTGGCCGCTGGAGTTGGCGACGCAGCCCGTCCACACCCCGTGCTCGTCCTCGCCGAGCAACAGGCCGCGGTGGTGCCAGTGCAGCGACCCGTCGTACTTGCGGTAGACCACGTTCACGCTCTCATAGGACATTCCCCGACATTAAGGCTTGACAGAGATCTATGTATTTCCTACCTTCTAAATAGGTTAAGAGCGTCAGTGAGAAGCCCCGGCTGGCTGACCGGCAACCCTCGCACCGCGGCGGGGTGCCCCCGGGGGAGACCAGGCGGCACGGCAGGCGTGCCGCAAGCGCGGATCCCTTCATCGGGGTCACCGAGACATGCCCGGGAGTGCCAGATGCCGAAGACCAGCACACTGAACCACGCGAGCCCCGTCGACCTCGACACCCACGGCCACTACCGGCCCGGTGGCAGGCCCGGCCCGCGCTACCCCTTCCAGGGGCGGATCGGCACACCCGCCTTCCCCGCAGAGCCGGGCCGCTACCACCTCTACGTCGCGGCCGTCTGTCCGTACGCGCAGCGCGCGGCCATCGTGCGCTCCCTCAAGGGGCTCCAGGACGTGGTCTCGCTCTCCTACGTCGACGACGAGCGCGACGGGCGCGGATGGGCGTTCCGCGAGCGGCGCGGGGCCGACCCGGTCAACGGGTTCACCATCCTGCGGCAGGCGTACGAGGCGACCGAACCCGGCTTCGACGGGCACGTCTCGGTGCCGGTCCTGTGGGACAGGACGAGCGGCCGCGTCGTCAGCAACAACTTCCCCGACATCACGATCGACCTGGCCACCCGGTTCGGCGGCGACCCCGAGGCCGACCTCTACCCCGAGGAGCTCCGGCCGGAGATCGACGAGCTCAACACGAGGATCTACGAGATCGTCAACACGGCGGCGGGCCGGGTGGCGTCGGCCACCACCGAGGCCGCGTACACCGAGGCGCGCGGGACCGTGGTCGCCTTCCTGGACGAGCTGGACGCCCGGCTGGCCGACCGCAGGTTCCTGTTCGGCTCGGGGATCACCGAGGCGGACGTGCGGCTCTGGCCGACCCTGCTCCGCTTCGACCTGAGCGACAACCCGGCGGCCAGGATCAGCGAGCGCCCGCTGACCGCCTTCCCCAACCTGTGGGCCTACGCCAGGGACCTGTACACCCACCCCGCCTTCCGCGAGAACACCGACTTCACCGTCATCTCCTATCGGAAGGTCGAGACCGACGCCTGGCGGATCCCGGTCGAGCCGCTGCATGCCGACTGGGACCAGCCGCACCGCAGAGCCGCCGTATGAGCGCCTCGATCGCCGTCGTCGGCGCGGGACCGACGGGCACCTGCCTGGTGGAGCGGATCTGCGCCAACGCCGCCGACCTGCTCGGCTGGCCGTCGCTGGACGTCCACGTGATCGACCCCCACCCGCCGGGCGGCGGGCGCGTCTGGCGCCGCGACCAGCCGGACCTGCTCTGGATGAACTCCACCGCGGCCGACGTGACGCTCTTCACCGACGAGTCGGTGCGCTGCGAGGGGCCGATCCGCCCCGGACCCACGCTGGCCGAGTGGCTCGGCGGCGACCCCGGCAGGTTCGCCTCCCGCCCGGCGCAGAACGGCTACCTCTCCCACGTCTTCCGGCACGCGGTGGCGAACGCCCCGCGCGGTGTCCGGGTGCACGTGCACCCCGCCCGCGCCGTCGACCTCGCCGACGTCCCCGGTGGCCAGACGGTGATCCTGGAGGACGGCCGGACCATCGAGGCCGACGCGGTGATCCTCGCCCAGGGGCACGGCGACGTGACCCCGACGAGGGAGGAGAGCGCGCTGGCCGGTCTGGCCGCGCGCGGGGGGCTGCGCTACCTGCCCACCGGCTACGCGGCGGACCTCGACCTGGACGGCATTCCCGCCGGGGAACCGGTGATCATGCGGGGGATGGGGCTGGCCTTCGTCGACCTGATGGTGCTGCTCACCTCGGGCCGGGGCGGCCGGTTCGTCCGCGAGTACGACGGGGAGCTGGTCTACCTGCCCAACGGGCGCGAGCCCCTCCTGCACGTGGGATCGCGGCGCGGGGTGCCGTACCACTCCAAGACCGGTTACCCCTTCACCGGCGCCCGCCCGCCGGTGCCGCGCTTCCTCACCCGCGAGGCGCTGGGCGAGGTGCTGAGCGGGGGGCCGTGGAACTTCCGCCGGGACGTGTGGCCGCTGGTCGCCAAGGAGCTGGCCTTCGCGTACTACCACGAGCTCATCACCGCCCACCCCAAGCGCGCCAAGCTGGGCTGGGAGGAGTTCGAGGAGGGCTTCGCCGCCGAGGAGTGGCGCAGCCTCGGGATGCGCAAGCTGATCCGCGAGGCCGTGCCCCGGCACCTGGACCGGCTCGACTTCGACCGGCTCGACCGGCCGCTGGACGGCATCCGGTTCGGCGACCAGGCCGGTCTGCGAAAGTGGATGCACGGCTATCTCGCCGTCGACCTGCAGCGACGCTCGGACCCGGCGCACAGCGCCGACCATGCCATGATCCTCGGGCTGCTCTCCGTCTACGGCGTCCTCGCCGAGCTGGGCATCTCCGACCCGTGGTTCGGCGGGTTCTTCAGCTACGTCGCGAGCGGCCCGCCGGGACCCCGGCTGGAGGAGCTGCGCGCCCTGGCCAGGGCCGGGGTGGTCACCTTCCTCGGCGCGGACCTCAAGGTCGACCAGTACGAGGGACGCTGGCGGGCGCAGAGCCCCACCGTGCCCGGCGGCGTGACGGCCACGACCCTCGTCGAGGCCCGGCTGCCCGCGCCCAGCGTGAGCCGGGCCGTCGACCCGCTCATCAGCGCGCTCCGCGACCGGGGCGAACTCGACGAGGAGTCGGGTCTGGTGAACGTACGGCCCGCCGACCGCCGTCTGCTCGACAGGTCCGGCACCCCGCACCCCCGCAGGTTCGCCTTCGGCCCCTGGGTCGTCGGCGGCCGGGCCACCGGCGGCTTCGCCAGGCCCCGCCTCAACGCCCCGCTCTTCCGCCACGCCGACACCCTCGCCCGGATCGTGCTGTCCGAGGCCGCCGGGATCCAGACAAGACAGCACGTCGCATGAACCGTCCCGATCGCCCTGATCGCCCCGGACGCCTTGACCGGCGCGTCACCGGCCCGGCCGCGCACGCCATACGGAAGCACGTCGCGCGGGACCCCGTGACACAGAAGCACGTCCTGGAAAAGCACGTCGTACCACAGCGCAAGGAGAAGAACGTGAAGTTGCGATGGGGCGCCCTGACGCTCGCCGGGGTGCTGGCGCTCGCGGCGTGCGGAGCCGAGAGCGGAGCCCCGAGCGCGGCGGCCGGCGGTGAGGGGACCGGCGGCGACGGCGGGTCACTCGTGTGGGCGGTGGAGACACAGCCGATCACCTTCAACCCGCACCAGTGGGGCCAGAACAAGGCCCGCCTCCTGGTCCACAACCAGTTCGACGCGCTGATCGCCCGCGGGAGGAACGGCGAGTTCCTGCCCTGGCTGGCCACGTCCTGGAAGGTCTCCGAGGACGGGCTGACCTACACCTTCGAACTCCGCGACGACGTCACCTTCCACGACGGTGAGAAGTTCGACGCCGCCTCGGTGAAGGCCAACCTCGACCAGCTCGTCTCGCCTGGCTACAACGCCGCGGTCAGCGCCATCCAGCTGCGCAACTTCGACAGGGCGGAGGCGACCGCGCCGCACACCCTGAAGGTCACGCTGAAAGCCCCCGACGGGCTGTTCCTCGACTTCCTCTCCTCCCCGTACGCGGGCCAGGTCTCCCCGAAGTCGCTGAAGAACGCCAAGGACCTCAAGGCGGGCGGCGTCGACGTGGTCGGCACCGGGCCGTTCATCCTCGACCGGTTCACCCCCAGCCAGGAGGTCCACTACAGGCGCAACCCGAACTACAACTGGCCGCCCACCGGCGCCGCCCACCAGGGACCGGCGCACCTGGCCGAGATCACGTACCGCTTCCTGTCCGAGGCGGCGGTCCGGGTCGGCGCGCTCACCTCCGGGCAGGTGCAGGTGATCGAGGGCGTCCCCGCCACCGAGATCGGCCTCATCAAGAGCGACCCGGAGCTGAAGCTGGAGACCAGCCTCAACTCGGGAAGCGCGTTCTCCTACTACTTCAACGTCTCCCGCCCCCCGTTCGACGACAAGCGGGTCCGCGAGGCCTTCCGCGACGCCGTCGACGTGGACGCCGTGCTCAACTCCGTCTACCAGGGCACCGCCAAGCGGGCCTGGAGCGTCATCGGCCAGGGCAGCCCACAGTTCTACGACCCCTCGCTGGAGAAGACCTTCGGCAACAACCCGACGCGGGCCAACCAGCTGCTCGACGAGGCGGGCTGGGACAAGCGCGACGCCGAGGGCTACCGGGTCAAGGACGGCAAGAGGCTGACCGTGCGCACCGTCAACGCCGCGCCGTTCGTCCGCGACCGCCGCGACATCCTCGCCCAGGCCTTCCAGGCGGCCATCAAGCAGAGCGCGGGAATCGACTTCCAGGTCAAGATCGTGGACCAGGGCACCGCGCAGAAGGCCATCGACGACAACGAGTACGAGATCTTCGAGAACTCGCGCGGCGACACCGACGCCGGGGCGGCGCTCAACCTGATCCTGGCCAAGGACGCCGCGATCAACCGCACGAGGTTCGGGAGCGCCGAACTGGACAAGCTGCTCGCCGACGCGTCGGCCACCTCCGACGCCGCCGAGCGCAAGGAGCTCTACGCGAAGGTGCAGAAGACCGTCGTCACCGACGAGGCGATCCTGCTCCCGGTCTACGTACCCGCCGACCAGATCGCCTACAGCGCCAAGGTCACCGGGGTCACCTTCGAGCCGGTCTCCGGCACCCCCAACAGTGCTTACGACATCCGGATAGGGACGTGAGCACTCTCACACTCACCCGGCGGCGGGGGCTGGCCGCCGCCGGGTGGCTCGGCCCGGTGGTCCGGCGGCTCGGAGCGGGCGTCGCCGTGCTCTGGGCCGCCGCCACCGGGGCCTACCTCGCGCTGTTGCTCGCCCCCGGCGACACGGTCGACGTGCTGATCGGCAGCGACGGCGGCCTCGACACCCCGGAGCGGCGGGCGCAGATCATCGCCGAGTGGGGACTGGACCGCTCCCCGCTCCAGCAGTACGGCGACTACCTGCTCCGCCTGCTCCAGGGAGACCTGGGCCGCTCCTACGTCCTGCAACGCGACGTCGCCGACGTCCTGGCCTCCCAGATCTGGCCGACGATCCAGCTCGCGCTCACCGCCGCGACCTTCGGGATCGTCCTCGCCCTGGTGCTCGCCCTGAGCACCGCCGGGCGCCGCTCCTGGCTCGGCGGCCTGGCCGGGCTGTCGGAGCTGGTCACCGTCTCGGTCCCGCCGTTCCTCATCGGGATCCTGCTCCTCGCCGTCTTCTCCTTCACCCTCGGCTGGTTCCCCGTCTCCGGGGACAAAGGGCTCATCTCCCTCGTACTGCCCGGGTTGGCGCTCGGGTTGCAGGTCGCGGGCGTGCTCGGCCAGGTGCTCCGCGACGGCCTGGAACGGGCGCTGGAGGAGCCGTTCGCGGTGACCGCCCGCTCGCGCGGCATCACCGAGTGGCGGCTCGTCGCCCGGCACGCCCTGCGCCACGCGCTGCTCCCCGCCGTCACCCTCACCGGCTGGTTCACCGGCTTCCTGCTCGGCGGGGCGATCATCGTGGAGGCCGTGTTCGGCCGCCCGGGGCTCGGCCAGATCACCGTCGGCGCGGTGAACTCCAAGGACATGCCCCTGGTGATGGCGGTCGTGCTGATATCCGCCCTCGCCTACGTGACGGTCAGCACGATCGTCGACCTCGCCTACCTCGCGATCGACCCCCGCCTGAGGAGGAGCCGATGACGGTCCCGTTGGAAGAGGAGCCGATGGCGGTTCCGCCGGGGGAGGGGCCGGTGGCGTCACGGTCGCCGCATCGTTTACACCGTGTGCACCGTCCGCGCCGCCTGAGGTCGTCGCGCCGCCTGAGGTCGTCGCGCCGTCCAGCGTCGTCGTACCGTCCAGGGTCGTCGCGTCGCCCGGGGTTGTCGCACCGTCTGGCGTCGTCGCATCGTCCGGGATCGTCGTTTCTCCTGAGGAGGAGCCGATGACGACGATCACGGAGGCCCCCGGTGTCGTGGCCGCCGCCCCCGCTCCGGCCGGGCGCCGGTACGGCTTCGGCGCGCCGCTGGTCGCGCCGCTGCTGTTCCTGGCGGTCGCCGCGCTCGCGGCCGTGGCGCCCGGCCTGCTGACCGGCGTCGACCCGCTCGCCGCCGACCCGCTGCACGCGCTCGCGGGACCGAGCGCCGAGCACTGGTTCGGCACCGACCACCTCGGCCGCGACGTGCTGTCACGCGTCGTCCACGGCGCCGGGCACTCGCTGAGCATCGGCGCCGCCGCCATCCTGTTCGCCGCCGGGGTCGGGACGCTGCTGGGCATCCTGGCCGGGCTGTCCCCCCGCTACCTCGACGAACTGCTCAGCCGCCTGTTCGACGTCGTGGCCACCTTCCCCGAACTGCTGCTCGCCCTGCTGGTCATCGCCATCACCGGTCCCGGCACCGGCAACGTGATCCTCGCGATCGGCATCGCGCAGATCCCCAACTACGCCCGCGTGATCCGCGCCCAGACGTTCGTGGTGCGCCGCTCCGGCTACGTCGAACAGGCGGTCACCTTCGGCCTGGCCGGGCCGGTGCTGGTCGTCCGCCACGTACTGCCCAACGTGCTGGGCCCCCTGCCGGTGCTCGCCACGATCGGCATGGGCACCGCCATCATCGCCACCTCCGGGCTCAGCTTCCTCGGCATGGGCCCGCAGCCGCCCAGCCCCGAGTGGGGCTCGATGCTGTCGGAGGCCCGTAACTACCTGCGCGTCGCCTGGTGGACCGCGCTCTTCCCCGGCCTCTCCGTCACCCTGACCGTCATCAGCCTGACACTCGTCGGGCGCCGCCTGCAGCGCCGTTTCGAAGGGAGACAACGATGAGCCTCATCGACGTCGAGGACCTGCGGGTCGGCTTCCCCCGGGCCGGGGTGCGGGCCGTACGGGGAGTGAGCCTGTCGATCGAGGCGGGCGAATGTGTGGCGATCGTCGGGGAGTCCGGTTCCGGCAAGAGCGTCACGGCCAGGACCCTGGTCGGGCTGGCCGGTCCCGGCGCCGAGGTCACGGCCTCCCGGTTCACCGTGAACGGCGGGGACGCGCTCCGCTTCGGCACCCGCGACTGGCGGCGGCTGCGCGGCCGGTTCGCGGGACTCGTGCTCCAGGACGCGCTGACCTCGCTCGACCCGCTCCGTACCGTCGGCGACGAGATCGCCGAGGTGCTCGCCACCCACGACGTCATACCCCGCGCCGCCCGGAAGGAGAAGGTGATCGAGCTGCTGGAGGCGGTCGGGGTGCCGGAACCGGAGGTACGGGCCCGGCAGTACGCCCACCAGCTGTCCGGGGGGCTGCGCCAGCGCGCCCTGATCGCCTCCGCCATCGCCGCGGGACCGCCGCTGATCATCGCCGACGAGCCGACGACCGCGCTCGACGTCACCGTACAGGCCCAGATCCTGCGGCTGCTCGCCGCCCGCAAGGCCGAGGGCACCGCGCTGCTCATGATCAGCCACGACCTCGCCGTGGTCTCCGCCGTCGCCGACCGCGTCCTGGTGATGAAGGACGGGGTGATCGTCGAGGAGGGGCCGACGGGACGCGTGCTGTCCGAGCCCCGGCACGACTACACCAGGCTGCTGCTCGCCGCCGTCCCCTCCGCCGCCTCGCGCGGCACCCGCCTGTCCGCCGTCGCCACCGGGGGAATCGCGCTGCGCACCCCGCTGCCGGAGCGGACCGTCGACCACGCCGCGCCGATCCTGGAGGTCTCCGGGCTGTCGGCCGCGTACGGCTCGCGTACCGTGGTCGACGACGTGTCCTTCGAGGTCTACCCCGGTGAGACACTCGGCATCGTGGGGGAGTCGGGGTCAGGAAAGACCACGGTCGCCCGGCTCGTCCTCGGGCTGCTCGAACCCGTCTCGGGGGAGGTCCGGCTGGGCGGCGAGCCCTGGTCGGGGATCCGCGAGCGCGGGCGGCGGTCCCGCAGGTCCCGCATCCAGGTCATCTCCCAGAACCCGCTCGACTCCTTCGACCCCCGCTACACGGTGGGCCGCCTGGTCGCGGAACCCCTCCGTGGCGTGTCCTTCGACTCCTTCGACAGGGGGTCCCACCGTGGAGCCGCTTTCGAGAGCGGGCCGCGTCGCGGGGCCGTTTCCCCGGGGGGTTCCCGGGGTTCTCGGGATTCCCGGGGTTCTCGGGATTCCTGGGGTGAGGAGAGTTCGCCGAGGGGTGAGCTCTTCCTCGGACGTCCGAGCTCGTGGAGAAAGGACCGGGTGGCCGAGCTGCTGGACCGGGTCGGCCTCCCCGCGGACGTCGCCGACTCACACCCCCGGCGCCTGTCCGGCGGCCAGCGCCAGCGCGTGGCCATCGCCAGGGCCCTCGCCACCCGCCCCGACGTGCTCGTCTGCGACGAGCCGGTCTCCGCGCTGGACGTGTCGATCCAGGCCCAGGTGCTCGACCTGCTCGCGGAGATCCAGGCCGCCGACGGGACCGCGCTGATCTTCATCTCCCACGACCTGGGGGTGGTCCACCACGTCGCCGACCGGGTGCTGGTCATGCGCGGCGGACGGGTCGTGGAGGAGGGGCACGTGGACGAGGTGTTCTTCCTGCCCCGGCACGACTACACCCGCGAGCTGCTCGGCGCGGTACCCAAACTGGTGTCGGCCGAGCCCTGACGGGGCCTGCGGATGCCGGGCAGGACCGGCGCTCCGGGCAGGGTGAGGGCCGTACCGAGGGGGCGAGCCGAGAAAGAGCGGCCAGTCGTACGTGAACACCCGTGAGATCGCCTCGGCCGGGATGCGCTCCCGCCCGGCGGTCTCCCAGGGGTGCCATGAACGTCTGAGCGGGTCCGGAAGCCGGGATCGGGCCGGTTGGTCCGTGGTCTTACACGCCGAGACGGGGTGCGCGGCCGGGTGGTCTTACGCGCCAAGATGGGCCGGTTGGCCGGGTAGTCCTACGCGTCGAGACGGGCCGGTCGGCCAGGTGGTCCTACGCGCCGAGACGGGTTGAGCGGCCAGATGTTCCCGTGTGCCGGGGCGAGCCGGTCGATCGGGTGGTCCTGTGTGCCGGGATCGGGCCGGTCAGAGCAGGCGGCGGGCTCCCTTGGCCGGGGTCGCCGGGTAGATCTCCGGTGTGGCCCAGCCGCGTTCGGCGTAGGCCCCGGTCACCGACTCCCGTACGGACTCCACCCGGTCGTCGGTGACCAGCGCGATCGCCGACCCGCCGAACCCGCCCCCGGTCATCCGCGCCCCTCGTGCCCCGCCCCTGACCGCCGACTCCACGGCCACGTCCAGCTCGGCGCAGGACACCTCGAACTGGTCGCGCAACGACAGGTGGGAGGCGTTCAGCAGCGCCCCGATCTCCCGTACCGCCCCAGCTCGCAGCAACCCGATCACCGCCTCGACCCGGTGGTTCTCCGTCACCACGTGCTGGGTGCGCCTGCGCTCGTCGCCGCTCAGCCTCGCGAGGGCGCCCGCCAGGTCCGTGACGTCGCGCAGCGCGTCGACCCCCAGGCGCTTGGCGGCGTTCTCGCAGTCCTCGCGACGGCGGGCGTACCGCCCGTCGGCGAGCTCGTGGTGCACCCCGGTGTTGATGATCAGCAGCTGCAGGCCGTGACCCACCAGATCGAACGGGATGTTCCTGCTCCCGAGGCTCCGGCAGTCCAGGAACAGCGCCTTCCCCTCCTCACCGAGCGCGGAGGCCGCCTGGTCCATGATCCCGCACGGTATGCCCACGAAGTCGTTCTCGGCCCTTTGCGCGGCGAGGGCGATCTCCATCCCGGTCAGGCCGAGCCCGTACAGCTCGTTCAGCGCCGTGGCGACGACCACCTCCAGCGCCGCACTCGACGACAGTCCCGCCCCCTGGGGCACGTCCCCGTCGATCACCACGTCAGCCCCGCCGACCGGGCGCCCCTTCCCCTGTCCCTGCTTCCGCCCCGCTTCGCGGAGGGCCCAGAACACCCCTGCCACGTAGCGGGCCCAGCCCTCGGCCTCGTCGGGCGTCGCCAGCGTCGCCGGCCCACCCGCCTGCAGCGACCGCAGCCTGATCACCCCGTCCTCGCGCGGCGACACCGCCGCGCTCACCCCCCACGGCAGCGCGAACGGCAGGACGAACCCGTCGTTGTAGTCGGTATGCTCCCCGATCAGGTTGACCCGCCCCGGAGCGTGCCACACCCCGGCCGGTTCCATGCCGTACGAGTCCCTGAAAGCTCCAATAACGCGCATGATCCAACACTCCTCAACAAGGTCCACCAGTAGGGTAGCGACTCCACCTGAGCCCGGTTCCGTGCTCGGTACCGCCGAAGGTCACATCTTGAACCCGTCCCGCCCGGCAGGTGTGCGAACAGCGCGTACGTTTGGTTGAATGCCGCGTACGGCGCGCGCGAGGGGCGGTAGCTCAGCCGGTTAGAGCAGGGGACTCATAATCCCTGGGTCGCGGGTTCGAGTCCCGCCCGCCCTACCCTCCGCAGCCATCCGAAAAGCGCTCCTGGTCTGCGTATTCGCAGCTACGGGTGCTTTTGCCGCCTCCGGCTGTCGCTGATCGGCCGCGAATGGCTGTGCCGAAGCTCTGGGGAGATCGTCGGCCTTCGCCAAGCGCCTTAGAGATCCGGCGCTTGGCGTAGATCTTCAACAGCGCGTCCACACTGTGTCCTGCTCATGCTATGACCTGGGCAGGAGATTACCCCGGCGTTGAGCCAGGTGGACAGGCAAGCGTGCCGAAGATCGTAGATGCGCTTGCCGAACGGTGAGGCGTACTCGGTTCCGTCTGCTCCGTTTCCTGATTCCACTCCAGGTCGGGGAGCGCCAGGTTGACCCTCTGCGGTCCTCCGGCCTCCTCGGCACGAAGGTCGGCGAAGCGGAGGATCCGGGCTGGTCGGCGATCTGCTGGCAGGTGAGGTTCCGTGCACGGAGCCGGTACGCCTGGGCGTCACGCTCGGCGACGTCGGGGGCGCGGGCGTAGCGGCCGTTACCGCCTCGCACCTCAGACGCGTCGGCCTTCTTCGTCCATCAAGGTCGTCAACGGGCTTTGCCGAGGTTTGCACATGCGGCTCCCTTGAAGCTTACAGGGTCACAAGATCACGCATAAATGGTAATTATTAATGAATTCCGCATGCCGGAATCATCCAAAAATAGAAAGGGTGATTCGGGCTTCACGTTGTTTCGTTAACCTTCGCTCCTCGGGAGAAACCTGCAATGAACGGGTTTATGAAGAAGTTGCGTGCCCCCCTCCTGGTAGCGGCCTGCGTCGCCGCCCTAACGGTTACAGCAGCCGCCCCCGCGCACGCGGCGGGAGGCGACTGGCTTCACGTGTCCGGCGGCCAGGGCAAAGCAAGCTGGACTTGGTCGTCCAGCAATCCCGCCAACCTCGACGGCATCACCCTCGTGGCCTGGGATCAGAAGTGCGACAACATAGGCGTCTACACCTACATGCGGATCGTCAACGAACTGGGTTACGGGAAAGACACTCGTAAGCACACCGACCCGTGCAGCGGCGGGGAGTCTGGAGTAGGAGGACTCATCTGGCGAGACAACGCCCGCGTCCGGGGTGTAACCGTTTATGTCTGCGCAGACGTAACGGGGACCGATATCTGCGGGTGGAGCTACTACGACAACCCTTATTCGAGCTGACGCGTCAATACTTTCGAGGGCATACCCGGTGTAGGCATATAACGCGGCGCACAGGTTCTGATCTGTGGAGCGCCAAAGGGGGAGCTGGTCGAGTTGCTCGAAGCCGGGCAGCTCGACCAGCTCGCAGGTCTGCGGGATGGTCTCGGCGGGCTCGGGCTCGGGTGGCCGTACGGCATGGGCGGGGAGGGGCTCGGGGTGTCCGCGGTCGTAGCGGCGCCGCCAGGCGCATCGGCGGTTGGCGAGCCAGATGTGTTCGCGGTTGAGGGCGCTTTTGTCGTATCCGGCTGTCACAGATCGTTCCCAGGTTTGATGAAGATCGCCAGCTGTCGCCGTAAGTGAGGGCGCATGGCGGTTTGGATCTACCGGCGTAGCCGGTCGATCACCACGCGAGTGCTCTCACCAGACCGTCAGGTCACCGCTGAGGAGGCCGGAGGACAGGAAGTCGGGGGGTGGAGGGTCTGGGTCAGTGATGCAGCAGCCGGACGATGGCGACGATTCCGACCGCGACGATGAGGAAGCGCAGCACGGTGGGGCTGAGGCGGCGGCCTACTCTGGCCCCGATCAGGCCGCCGAGGGCGGAACCGATCGCGAGGAGTACGACGGCCGTCCAGTCGAAATCCGCTGAGAAGAGGAAGAAGAGCGCGGCGACGGTGTTGACGACGGCGACGAGGACGTTCCTGACGGCATTGAGGCGTTGCAGGGTCTCGTCGAGGAGCATGCCCATCAGGGACATGTAGATGATTCCCTGGGCGGCCGAGAAGTAGCCGCCGTAGACGCTGGCGAGGGTCAGCCCGACGAGAAGCAGCGGGCCGCCGTCGGGGTGGGGTGAACTGCTGGTGCGCTCGCGGCGCCGCCGCACGCTTTTGCTGATCCAGGGCTGGAGGAGGACCAGGACGAGGGCGAGACCTACCAGGGCGGGCACGATCCTCTCGAACCACGTGGCGGGCAGGGTCAGCAGGAGCATGGCGCCCGCGAGGCCGCCGAACAGGGCGCCGACGCTCATCTTCAGGATGCGCCGGCCCTGGCCGCTGAGCTCGGTGCGATAACCGATGGCCCCGCTGATGGAGCCGGGAATCAGGCCCAGCGTGTTGGAGACGGCGGCGGTGACAGGCGGCATGCCGGTGGTGAGCAGAACGGGAAAGGTGATCAGCGACCCGGAGCCGACGACGGTGTTGACGATGCCCGCGCCGATGCCCGCAGCGAAGACGGCGAGTATCTCCCACAGCGTCACTCGGTCGCTTCCCTCGCGGAATCGGCGTCCATGCCCGGCCAGCCGGCGCGCGAGGGCCATGCTTCGCGGCGTACCGGCCCAAGCGCCCTTGGAACCGGCGAGCCGGTGAGGAATCGTCCCGGTGGCTGGGGCCGATCGGTTACCGAGGACCACGACACGGGGGTGACGCCTGCCTCGGCCAGGGTGGGCGATTCCCTCTGGTGGGCGGTGTCCGGCGAGATTCTCACGGGGTCGAGGCTAGACCGGAAACACTTTGGTGCTCGGCGAAGTATTTCGAGGGGCGCTGGCCAGCTGAACCGTCCAGTGATCGTTTCGCCCTGGCCGTGCCGAATGCGCGCCGAGGTCGCAGAGTGCGGCGATTTTGATCAAGGAAAGTTGCTGTTCGAGAGCATGGTCGTGCCGAAGAGCATGGGGGCTGATAATTCCCGGGGTGCGGGGTTCTGGTCTCCCCCTTTGAATCCGTGCGCCGGACGTGTCACTGTCCGGCGGTGACGGGACGGCCGCGAACGGCTCCAACCCACTCGACGACGCATCCGGGTAGACCTTCCACGGCGTCCGCGGTCTGGAACCGTTCCGGCCGTGCTCGTTCCCGAGATGCGCCGGCGGGGGGTCAGGCGACCTTTGAGGAGGGGGCCTTCCAGGTGTTGCACGCGCCCGGTCCTCTTGATGTGTACCCCTGTTCGAACCAGTGGAGACGGTTGGCGGGCTTGCCGTACCAGTCGAATCTGCCGTACTCCTTCGGCGTCTCCGCCGTGAGGAGGGGCTTCCAGTTCTTGGCCGAGCGTCCCAGGATCTTCATGGACACCCCGCCCAGGCAGTCGGCCTGTAGGTAGAAGCGGTGCGTCTGCTCGTCGCCACCGTCCTTCTCGTCACCGGCCGGTAACGCCCACCAGGCCTCGCTGATGCCTGCCTGCCCCTGGACGACTCCGGCGTACGCGCGCGTGACCTCGACGAGGATGGCCTGGTCGGACTTGGCCTTGATCCAGTCGGAACCGAGCTGCACCTGGATGGAGCCGTGGCAGGTGGCGGCAAAGGAGCCGGCCACCTCCAGGCCGGTGAGGCAGAGGCCGCCCTCGGCCTTGGTCTTGACACTCACCCCGGCCGGGACGAAGTCCTTGACGGTCTTGCGCCAGGCGGAGTTCAGGCAGCCGACGATCTTGTTGAGGTATCTCGTCGTGGAGGCCTTGGTGGTGCCCTTGGTCACCTTGCAGGAGATGGCGGGGAGGCGGCCCTGTTTGTAGAGCGGGTTGTGGGTCAGCTCGGGAGCCCCAACGATGGGACCGGCGGAAGCGGAAGCGGTAACCGTGCTGGCCGTACCGGTAAATAATAGGACGAACACCCCAAAAGCGGTCGCCGATGTGCGAATCATCATGAAGAATGATCATAGGTGCGGGCATGACGCGGGGGACGTCTCATTATCCGACCGTTATCGTCCGGTGCGCTGCGACGACCTTTCGCTTTCATCAAATTCGGCCGAGGAGTCATCGGAGATTCGGACGACTACACCGTGAGTCGGTCATCGTCAGTTGTCGAAGTCGCCGGTCTTGATGCCGTGTACGAAGGTGCCCCACTCGATGGGGGTGAAAAGCAGGTTGGGGCCTTCAGGGTCCTTGCTGTCGCGGACCGCGACCACTCCAGGCAGGTTGGCGGCCACCTCAACGCACTGGCCACCATTTCCGCCGGAGCGCGACGACTTACGCCATACCGCAGCGCTCAGGTCCATTCCAGTCTCACATCCTCGATCATTTTGAGGGACATGTGCTCAGGATAGGCCCAGAGTCGGATCGTCTCATAGCGCTTCCAGATGGCGGTCACGGAATCATGATCAGTCGTGACGTGCCCCTCGTCCGATGAGTCCACGTGGATGGCGTCCGGTTGCCCATGCGGAAGTTCGGCAATCATGAATGCGCCCATCAGGCCGGTCAGGCATTCAGGACTGACGACCTGAATGGAGATGGTCGACCTCTGGGTGATCTCCAGTAGATGGCCGAGTTGCTCGTGCATCACCTTGGCTCCACCGACCTTACGGCGTAGCACGCCTGCGTCGATGAGCATGAGGAGCGAGAAAGGGGTGTCCCGATCGAGGGTTTGCTGCCGCTGTATGCGGGTTTGGACTCGTCCTTCAACCTCCTCTGGGGTCGTCTGAGGTTCCTGGCTGAAGATGTGCCGAGCATAGGACTCCGTCTGGAGGAGGCCGGGGATGAGGAGGGGGTCCCAAGAACGTAGGACGAGGGCGGTCGGCTCGATCTCCTCGACCCAGCTCTGAAACCAGATCGGGCCGCCGGGCTGGGCGAGGATGCGCTGGCGGAGCCGGACGAAGGCGTTGCCGTCGGCCGTCGCGAAGAGCCGGTCCAGCTTCTCGGCGTCGGACTTCGACGGGGTGCGACTGGCGCCCTCCAGGCGGCTTACCTGGGTCTGCGTGCACCCCAGCCGGGAGGCCACGGAGGACTGTGAGAGCTGCGCGGCCTCCCGTAACCGGCGCATCTCGGCACCGAACTGCACGCGAGGGGATCCAGGGTCGAGGGGCGGCACACCTTCCATCGCATTTCCTCCCGATTTAGAAAAAGCGGACTTAGCGGTCGGCCGGTAATATCGAATCCAATCCGGGTAGACCAACGACTGTCATCATCCGCTCTAACCTCGATTGCCGATCCGGTAGTCAGTCGACTACTGATGAGGCATTCTAGGTATAGAAATCCTCCTCGCGAAAGCGTTGGAAAGAAAGCGGTCAACCGATTTTCAGTCGGAGGCGAATCGGGCCGGGTGTGAGTGAGGCGGCGCTCTTTCGGTCTTCGACCGTAAACATCGGAAGGCATTTGAGAGGTGGGACTATGACGGCAAGTGAGCCGCCGGTAGCACGGATCGTGACTCCGGCCCGCAAGCACATGCCCTTGCCCTGGCTGATGACGGCGGTAGGAGTGACCTGGCAACTGCCCTTGGCTGACGAACGAGTATGGGAAGGGTGTGGCGAAGGCGGGCCGGGTGGGTAAAGATTGGTACGTCCCGGCGTCTACTACCCCCCGGAGGTCCCAAATGCGTTTCATCCGGCTGCTGATCGTAGGTTTGGCGCTGGCGATGATGTCATCGGGATGTGCCTCCGAACCCACCCTGGATAAGGCGGTAGCGGAGCTGCAGAAGGACACGCAACGCCTGGAGGTCGACAGCATCTTCAAGAACCCGCTCAATAAACTACGCATCCTGCAGCGTCCTGATAAGGACATTCCTTGTGCCAAGGGAAAATTCAAGCGAGTATTGCGAGCTACAGCTGACTACGAGCGTAGAGCTTCCAATATGGATAGTCATCTTGACTTGGCTCAAGGGTTGATGGAGAGCACGCTTTCCCGGATTCTTGGATACAAGCTGGAGTATGACCTCAGTCAGATAGATGTTGAGGAGGGGCGGTTCATTTACGGCACGAAGGAGGATCCGGAGATCAAAGTGAGCGTATTTGTGACTCCCGATGCTCCCACTTGGCGGCTGCGTGCGGTGACCGCCTGCCTGCCGCATTAACGAATTCGACTCATTCCCAGAGGTCTATCTCTTCCTTGGGGCGTTCGTTGGCTTGATGAGTTGAGGCACTTTCAGCCTTGTAATCGAGATTTCTGTTACTGTCCATCCAGCGTTCGTAGGGTGTCAGTTTCTCCTGTAGTACCTGCTCCCAGTTTTTACCGCCTCTGGCTTCCTGTTTCGCCTCGGCCACGAATTCGTCATATGTCTTAAGATTTCCGGTTCTCCTGTTGACGATTTCGGCAGGGGGATCGCTAGCTGGATAGTCGGCATCGTGGAGGAGACGAGCCATGTCGTATTTCAGGCGCAGAACAAAGTCGGCCCGAGCCTCGGTGGCTTTCTCTACTTGTGTCTCGACGGTATCGGCTACCTTGTCAAGGCCGGTGCTGACGCCAAACGTCTTGATTAACTCCCATGTGGCTATGGCGCCCCTACTCGTCGGGGAAATTCCGTCGATTCCGAAGGAGACGGTATTCTTGGCGATATCGAGAACCATTTCGTTGATGGCGTCCTGCTCTCCGCGCACATCCAGAGTCGCCTTGAACTCTAGGCCAGCCAGGTCACCAAACATTTTTGAGGTTTGTTCGAAGTGACTCTGCTCTGCTTGCGCATCCAGACGAGCCGCCGCCGTCAACGTGTCGTAACGGAACTGGGCTGCCGTCGCGTCGAAGTCGTCGGTGAGCCGTTTGTCTCCAACAAAGGTCTTCAGGAAGCGAAAGGTGTCGCCCGGGCTGAGGTAGAATGTCGGGGGTCCGGGAGGAAGGAGAACCCAGTTCTCCGGGACCCCCGTTCCGGAGGTGCGATAGACGGCCTTATCGAAGCGGGCGCCCGAGGCCAGTTCGTGGATGTACGACTTCGCGATCACGCTCATGGAGTCCCAGCCGATCATCGGCAGGTCGTCGCCGAAGGAGCCTGCGACCTTTATCGCATCCAAAGCGAAAGCCGCTGCCTCCGGGCTGTGTTGACCGGCCTTCTCGGTGGTGACTTCGCTGCCCGCCTCCATCGCCCGGCCGAAGGCTTCAACAACCTCGTCCCCATTGCCCGTCCCCTTGGCGTAGTCGAGGAACAGCTTCATCTTGTCGGGGCGACTCAGTTTGACGTCGGCCCCGCCCATCTTGGCGAACGCGTCCCGCACTGCCGCGCCGTCCCCGGTGAGGACTTCCAGCCCCATGGCGACCAGGTCTTCGGGCAGGTCGTACGCCTTCGTCTCGGCGGGTCCGCCGGCGCGCCAGTCCTGCCGGGGCTTCTTCGCGAATTCGTCCAGGGTCAGTGCGCGGGCCGCCGCGCTGCGGACGGACGAGGGGGCGTTCGCGCCCTTGAGCAGCGCGAGCCGGTTCCAGGCGGCGACCTTGCTGTCGGCCGGTTTCACCAGGTCGTCCCTGACTTTGGCGAACGCTGGAACGAGGGTGGGGGCGTTCAGAGCCGCGCCGAGGGCTTTGCTGAAGGCGGCCAGGTCCTGCTTTGCGGTCTTGCTGCCGGTGACCGCGATGAGGTTGGGCAGGCTGTCGCGGACCTTCGGGGACAGCAGGGCGAAGAAGGCGGCGGCGGCCTGGGGGTTCTCGGCGAGTTTGGCGATCTTGTCAGCGTGCTCGTGGATGAGCTTGGCCTGCGGCTCACCGCCGAAGTTCACGAAGATGTCCTCGCCGTACATCCTGGCCAGGCCCTGGGCGACCTCGAAGTCCTTCAGCTCGTCGGGGAGGCGGACGAGCCCCCGCTGGCCCGCCGCCAGCGAGATCGCGCCACCCGCCCTGCCCAGCTCCGGGGCGCCGTTGCCCAGGGTGTTGATCAGGTCGATCCGGTCGTGGAGCATGGAAACCTGGGTCCGGCCCCAGTCGGCGATGTCGGCGATCTCTCGCAGCGCGGGGACGCTGATCCCGTTCTGGCCGAGTTTCCTGTCGAACTCCTCGCGGAACGCGGTCAGCCGGTCGGCGGCGCCGCCCAGGGACGCGGCGAGCGTCCCCATCTCCTCGGGGTCGATGCCGCAGAACTCGGCGGTTGGTGCCATGGAACGGTCCCCCTCCTGGTCATGGCGGTCATGTGCGTCCGGCCATATCCCGGCGCATGGCGTTCGCCTCGGCCTCGGTCACCAGCGGAGGGTGGCGGCGCAGCTCCTCCTCGACCGCGTCCACCACGCGCTGAGCGAGCCGCCCCAGCCGCTGGTGCCGCTCTCCCAGCTCGGTGACCCAGGTGGTGGCCGTCGGCCCCGTCCAGACCTTTCCCGACTGCATCGCCCCCAGGGCGCGCTGGTATGCCTGCCGTACCTCGTGTGCCCGCTCCTCGGCCTCCACGAGCAGTTGCCTCAACCGCTCATGCCGGGGACTGGGCACCATCCGCTCGGCCACGCCGCCCCCGTCCTCTCCTGGCCCCTGATGGAAGAGAAAGTCGAATACCACAGTAGGTATTGATCATCTATGCCGACAAGGCCCGGAGGGCGCCGACATCGCGTTTCGGTCGCTGTATCCGTATCCATGGGCACGAGAGCCGACAGGCCGACATATCGGCCATTCCATCTCATGCCAAACCGACTACTTCACCCAACAGCAACGGGGTAACGAGTGACACCGTTCGAAGCGCACATCGACGCGATAGAGAACGTCGCGAAAGCCATGATATGGGCGTGTTTTATGGCCACTTTCGTGTTGCTCCTCACCGGTCAGGTGAACGGGGCCATGGCCGGTGTGATCGCCGCTTGGATATCCCGAGCCACGTTTTATCACATCAAGGAGACCCGGGCACGCTAGGACGACAAGGCCGCCGAAGAACGAGAGCTACGGCGTGAGCGGAGCAGCAGCGTGCGAACCGTGAACGGGAGCTGCGTCTCCAGATCCGGCGGCTGCAGCGGACGGAGGGCCGTGGCGACGGGCCACGAGGCATGCTGCTACAGAGAAAGCTTCAGAGGAAGTGGGTCACGTGGCCTCCAGGGCGTCGCGAGCGGCCATGAGGGCGAAGCCGAGCAGGTTCAGGCCCCGCCACGTGGCGGGGGAGGCGGCGCGTTCGTCGTCGGCGGCGAGCCCGATGCCCCAGATCCGGTCGACGGGGCTGGCTTCGACCAGGACGCGGGAGCGAGTGCCGAGCAGGAAGTCCTTCAGCCCGGGGTGCTCGCCGAACTTGGCGATGTTGCCGCGCACCACGATCTCGTAGCGGTGCTCGTCCCACGCGGCCCCGTCGAAGCCGCGGACCTCGCGGCCGAGCTTCTTGGCCTCGCCTGGGTGCTCGGCGGCGAGGATCCGCGCGGCGGTCTCGCCGTCGCCGAACAGCCACGCCTTGTGCGCCATCATGTAGTGCTCGGCCGACCGGAAGTCGTGCCCCTCCGAGGTGAAGGCGGCCTCCCACCACTGGCTGAGACACCCGGCGCCGACCCCGCCGTCACGCGGCGGCCGGTGGCCCCAGAAGAACAGGTAACGCAACCGCTCGCCGTCCCGCTCGGCGGCGACGGCCTCGGCGACCGAGCGGGGCGCTCTGATGAGATCGGACACCGGTACACCGTGTCACGGATGGCCGTCGGACGGCCACCGGGTTAGCGGCTCGACGGAACGGCGGCGGCCGGAGGCCGAGGTGTGAGCACGGTCGCGCCTTCTCTCGGGTTCTCAGGTTCCGGGCTCCCCGTGAGAGATCGAAGTCCATTGAGGAGATTGTTTCTCGCGATCCCGGTTGCCTCCCGGCGACGGGGACGCGGCGCCCGTCACGGGTGGTCGAGCGAGGGCGTGAAGGAGACGGGACCGCCGGAGGTGTGGACGGTCACCTTTCCCTCGGAGAGAGTGACCTCCGGGTCTCCGGTGCCCGGGACGACCAGGGTGAGCAGGGAGGTGGCCGGAGGGGAGAGCACCGTCGCCGTGTCCGCCTTCCTGAGGTAGCCGGTCGAGATCTCGCAGGCCCGCACCTCCTGGCCGCCGACCGGCCGGAGGGAGGGCATCGCGAGTTGCAGCAGCGTCGCCCGCCAGTTCCCGTCGGCCAGCACCACCCTGCCGTCGCGGTTGGAGACCACCCTGAGCGACGGGCCGAGGTGCCACAGGTTGCGCAGAGCCGACCCGGCCGGGACCGTGTCCAGTACGGCCATCAGGTCGGCGCCGTGACAGACCAGGACCGAGCGCGTGCGGCCGACACCGTACGCGTCGTCGGTGAGTGTGTAGGACTGGCGGGTGCGGCCCACGAACGAGCTCACGAGACGTGTCGCCGTACCCTCACGGAAGGCGGTGCCCACGACGACGGGAACGTTGTGCGCCTCGGGGGAGGCCGTCCACTTCCGGTAGGCCGTTCTCTCGTAGGAGTGGAAGCCCGCCTCCACCAGGATGTCCCGGCCGTGGGCGTGATATGTGACGCCCAGATGGTCCTCATGGCCGTGCAGGCGGCGGCCGGGGCCGAACCTGATCGAGTAGTAGGCGGATTCCGGGTCGTCCCACGCGGTCCTGCCGAAGACGTAGCCGCCGTCGAACACCTTCACCGTGCCCTCCCCGTGCGGGAAACCCCCGGGGCGTGTGTCGGCCGGGCTGTCACCGATCGGCACCAGGCGGCCGTCGGGCTGGGTGGCATGGCTGACGTACGTCTCCAGCGATGTCCGCCGCGCGGCGAGACCGGCGGGGATCTCGGCCCCGCACCTCTCGATCGCCTCCATGGCAGTCCCCAGCCGCCGGTGAACGTAGACGCCGTACCTCGGAGCCTGCTCGTGCAGCGCCCCCTGCGCGTCGATGGAGAGTTCCGCCGACTCGGCCATCCGCCGGATGGCCAGGTCCTTCCACCGTTCCCGCCGGAGACGGCAGCCGATCGCCAGCAGCGCGATGTCCTGGTCCAAGCCGTGGTTGTGGCCCCGGCGGTAGAGCGCGGGGTCGGACAGGATCCCGGCGTGCTCGACCAGGCTGTCGGACAGCCAGGTGGCACGCACGTGCGCGCTGAGGCAGACCAGGACCGGCGCGCGCAGCGCGACCGGGTGCTCGGCCCAGGCCCAGGGGCTGACATCGGCCCCGCCGCGCGGGTTCTTCCTGACCCAGTCACCGGCGATCTCCACGGCCCGGGTGAGGTACTCCCGCCTCCCCGACCGCTCGTACTCACCGACCAGCCGTCCCACCCATCTCATCGCGTGAAGGTTCAGCGCCCAGGAACGGTTGCGGTACGGGTCGAGGCGCCAGTCGATGTCCCGGCCCAGGTCGACGGGGGGCAGGCCGACGAACGTGACCCGGCCCCGCATGACCTCGGCCACCTTGATCGCTGGGAACCGCCCGGCGGGGTAGACGACCGGGCCGTCCTCGGTCGCGAGGGAGAACGGGGCAGGACGGTTCGCGATCAGGCTCAGGGCCCTGCGAGCGTGTTGAAACAAGTGATTGCTCCAAAGGCGGTACGGGCGTCTTCGCGCGCCCGTGGACCGTGCGTCGGGAGGGGTGTGGCCGGACGAGGGCGGCCGGGGCCCGAGGTCCGCCGGTCTCGGCTGATGCGGACTTCGCGAACCGGCCGGGATGGTCCGCGGGCTGGCCGGGATGGTTCGCGGGCTCCGCGGACGGTCCCGGGAGGGCCTGCGGACTCTGCGGGCTCCGCGGACTGACGGGGAAGGCTGGTGGACATGGCCGGGCCACAGGTGCCCGGGGACGATGACCGGCCAGGCCGCCATGACTTGGAGACGAGGGGCGGCCCGGCCTGGAGAGGGCGGACGGATTACGGGAGTGCGGAGACGACGGCCGGTTCGGTGAGGGCGGACGGGCTACGGGAGTGCGATGGCTAGCCCGGAGATGGCAAGCGGGTTACGGGAGTGCGGGTGGGGTGGGCCTGTCGTTCGTCCAGCCCGCCTCCAGGACCACCTCGACCTCGTCCTCCACGGCCCCCGGCCCGCCCGTGTCGGTCGAGGACAGCACCCGGGAGCTGGCGACGTCGATGATCAGCGTCCGCTGGACGGGGACGGCCGGGGAGGTCCGTACGGTGAAGGAGAACGCGGCCCCCTTCCTGCCCCGCTCGTCCGTCGCCGTACCCAGGTAGCGGACGTTCGGCAGCTCCGCCAGTGCCCGGTAGGCGGCCGCCCGCACCTCGGGCGATGACGGCTTACTCCACAGCAGGCCGCTGAGCGCGTCCGCCAGGACACCGCCGTCAGGGCCGTCCGGCGCGCCTCGCACCATCCCGGAGATCCGGTCCTTCAGGACGGTGGGGTCGGCCGGGAGCTCCCGGATCTGCTCGAAGGTCATGCCGCGACCGGCCACGCTGAAAGCCGCCCTGCCGGTGACGGCCCTGAGCAGGCCCTCGCCCGGCGACGAGGACAGCACTCCTTCCTCGCGCTGCGACGGGCCTCGTGAGGGCCCCTGCGAGGGGTGCTGCGAAGGACCTTGCGCAGGCTCCTGCGACGGGCCTCGCGACGGGTTCCGCGATGAGTCCTGCGACAGATCCCGCGACAAGCCTCGTGACGGATCTCGTGACGGATCTCGTGACGGATCTCGTGACGGATCCCGTGACGGATTCCGCGACGGGCTCCATGACGGGGTCACGCCCGTCCATTCGGTGGGAGACCCGTCACGGCGCCACGCCTCCGTGTCGGCCTCGTTCCCCGGGCGCGCCCCCAGCGCCCGGGAACCGGCCCAGATCCTGCCGTCCCTGGCGGACCACTGCTCGGTGATCCACGACTCCACCACCCGGTAGCGGTTCTCGCCCCTCCCCAGCGGCTCCGGGTGCGTCCTGCGGTGCAGCTTCCTGACGCGCCAGTACGTGCCCGTCGTCGCGGGATCCGCCTCCGCCCTGGTCGCCGCCGCGAGGAGGACCGACCGTCCGGAGATCTCCGGGGTCCGGCTCCCGGTCATCACCGGAACGACCACCGCCACGGCCACGACCACCACGGCAGTGGCGAGCCCGGTCACCGCGACCGTCCACGGCGACCGGCGACGGCGACGGCGACGGGATTCGGCCTCCAGCCGCTCGAACACCCTGGCCTTGAGGAACGGGTCGGCCTGCGGCTCGCCGTACAGCTCACGGACCCTCTCCAGCTCATCCACGATCGGTCTCCCCGGGTTCGAGCATGGGATTGGTACCACCCAGCGCGGTGCGCAGCTTTCTCCTGGCCCGGTTCAGGCGTGACCCGACGGTTCCGTACGGGATGCCCAGGGCGCTGGAGATCTCCTCGTGGCTGAGCCCGGCCAGGGCCACGAGGAGCAGGACGTCGCGGTCTCGCCGGTGGAGCCCCGCCAGGGCCGTCGCCAGGCTCGGCCGCAGGCTTTCCGCGCTGACCCGCGCCGCGACCCGTTCCTCGTGCCCGGGGAAGTCGGGATCCGGGCCGTGGCGCCCGAGCGCGCGCAGCGTGCGCACCTCGACGCGACGCTGCTTGCCGATGAGGTTGGTCGCGATGCCGTACAACCACGCCCGCACACCGGCACGCGACGGGTCGTAGAGCGCCCGTTTGCGGAACGCGGTGAGAAACGTCTCCGCCACGACGTCCTCCGCGCTGTCGGCGCCGAGCCGCTGGGCGACATAGCGGTGGATCTCGTGGAAGTGAAGGTCGAAGATCGCGCTGAACCGCTCCGACTCGACGAGGGAGAGCCGGACGACCTCGGCGTCGTCCGCCGGACGAGCGGTCCAGGACATCGTGGTCACGATGGTCTTCCCGTCATGTGCAACCCTTCGGACGCGATCGGCGGTCACCCTTCATCACCCGATCCGCCAATGTGCTTTCACGCACGACGTTCCCGCACAACGATCACGGACGACGGTCACGGACCACGGGCCCACCGACGCGCCTCCCTCCTCAGCCGTCGATGTCCGCGATCGGCGACGCCAGCTGGTCGTCGAGGGCCCTGGCGTGCCGGAAGACGTGGCTGCGGCCCTTGCGCGCGGCGAGCTCGGCCAGTGCGGGGATCCGTCCCCGCGCCTGTGCCCAGCGGGCGATGCGGGCCGTCCGGGCGACCAGGTCGGCGTGGGCAGGCGTGGGGCGGCTGCCGGGGGCGGGGAGCAGGGAGGGCAGCGCCGCGGCGAGGATTCGCCACATCTCACGGTAGGTCCCGTCCGCGGCTTCGGCCTCCAGGACGCTCACCAGGAGCTTCGGTGTGATCTCGCCCCTGACCACCCGCTGCGCGAGCTCCGCGCCGATCTCCTCGGCGGGGAGGTCTCCGGCGGCGGCCATCTGCCGGAGGGCGGTGGACGCGGAGGGGCCGTTGTCGTGGGCGAACGGCCTGGGGAAGATCCGGTGGGCGAACAGGACGGCGACGGCCCGCCCGGCGGGTCCCTCCGCGGCGGCGAGGTCGACCAGGCGCGACGAGTCCATCGCCGCGCTCCAGCCGGGCACCGGCTGGTGCGGGACGAGGTGGGCGGCGACCACCTCCCGATGGGAGGGCAGGACGGCGGCCCACCATTCCATCAACCCGCCGAGGTGCCCGCCCCCCATGAAATTGACGTGCCGGGGCTGGTCGGCGAGCAGCTCGTCGACCAGCGGCAGGCCGGTGGGCTCGGCCTGGACGGTGCAGGCCATCCAGACGCGCGAACCGAGCCCGTCGTCCTCTCCTGACCGGGTCACCCGCACGACGGGGTCGGGCAGCCCACCCTCGGCCATCCAGCGGGCCGCCCGGCGACCCGCCTCCGACCTCAGCGCCTTCGCCCGTACGGTCACCGCCGGGTCGACGCGGCGGGGCAGCCTGAGCAGCGCTTGCTGGAGGTCGGCGGGCAGCGGTGTCGCACCGGCCGCCTCCAGGGTCTCCAGCCTGGACACCAGCTCGGCCGGGTCGAGCAGGCCGTTGGACAGGCTCGGCGTGGCGAGCAGCAGCGGCGGCAGGGTCCGGGCCCGCAGCGCGTTGAGGATCTCCGCGTGCCGGAGCAGGACGAAGCGGTGCAGCGGCGAGGCCTGCCTGCGCTCCGGCAGGTGGCCGGCCTCCTCGTACGCGACAGGCGCAAGCCCACGCTCGCGGCGGGCCCGGTTGACGAACGCGATACGGCCGGTCTCGTACGTCCGCCCGGGGTCGGCCAGCTCGGCCGCGAAGGCGATCATCCAGTCGCCGTGCTCCCGCCACTCGTTCGAGCGCAGCGACTCCTCATCGCGTGTGACGAGTGGCGTCAGGGCGGCGCGCAGCGACTCCCTGTCCCGCGCGACCAGCCGGACGAAGGCGGACAGGCGGCGTTCGGCCGCCTGCCAGCCGTCGCGCGAATACATGTCGGCCAGCTGACCCGGCGTGTCCGGCGGCGCGATGACCGGGACGGGACGGCGAGGGGCGGGCGGTCGCCGTGGCACGAAGACCTCCTCGGGCTCGGGTTCGGGCACCGGCGTGGGGTCGGGCTCCTCGACGCGCTCGCCGCCGACGGCCGAGGCCAGCCGGTTGTGCAGGTCGGGGGTGAGCGTGCCCATGGCGCCGCGGAGGGTCTCGGCGCCGAGTGGGGTGAGGTGCGCGGCGTGCCGGACCACGAGGCGCACGGCCCTTTCCCGCACGGCCCGCGCCTCGTGGCCGAACGCCGTGGCCAGGGCGGGAGCCAGCGCGTCGGTCAGGTCCGGTGACCGCCGCACGGACTCCTCCAGCCAGGCCAGACCGGTGCGCACCAGCCCGCCCTCCGGGCGGAACAGCAGCCCTTCCAGGGCCTCCACCACGTCCGCCGGATCGAGGCCGTCCAACCGGCGTACGTGCTTCAGCGACAGCTCGGCCACCTGGCCGGGCGCGGTGGGCAGGAGCCGCAGGTAGTCGACGGCGTGCGGTTCGATCTCGGCCGGAGTGGGGTCGAGCAGCTCGTGCAGGCGCGCGAAGAACCGCAGGTCGGGGCCTTCGCCGCCGCGCAGTAAGCGGCTCCGGCAGCCGTCGAGCAGCAGTTCGCGCGGCACCCGGCCCTCGGCCGCGAGGGCGCGGAGGGTGCGGAGCCAGGGGGTGGTGCCGCTCGGACCGGATCGCTCGTCGCGCAGTGCCCGGCCGACGCCCTCGGCCTCGAAGAGCCGCGGCAGCAGGTGGTCGAGCAGCGGATCGGCCCGCAGCTCGTCGCGCCTGGCGTCCCGGGACACCCACCCCACCACGAGCGGGTCGTGCGCGGGCGGGGTGGCGCCGGTACGGCGGAGCAGGGCGAGCGCGAGCGGCAGGTTCCGGTCACGAGGGGCGCGGCGGCGCCGGGGACGGAGCCGGAGCGCGACCCGTACGGCGAGGTCGGCCTGCCACGCGGCGGGCCGCGAGGCGATCACTTCGAGCAGCGGCTCGATCTCGTCGGCCATCCGGCCGCCGGCGAGGTCCCAGCGCTCGAACTCCCTGCGGTTGATCCACGTCACCACGGCCACGGCGCCACCGATCGTGCCCGCGCCCGCGACCCGCATCGGCTCGATCCAGCCGTCGCCCCCGGAGGCACCCTCCCACGCGTCGTGGTCGTTCCAGGTCATGGGCCATGCCCGCTGGTACTGGTCCTCGGAGATCTCCCCGGTGTCACGCCACCGCAGGAGCTCCTCCTGCCGGTCCCGCCGCGCCCGGTCGAGCCTGGCCTCGTGCTCCGCCAGCGACCGCTGCTCCCTCTCCTGGAGCACCATGACATATCCGGGCAGCTCGCGCGCCACCTCACGCCGCCCGGCGTCGTCGAGCGCCGTCACGGTCCTCACGATCCCGGCCACGTCGCCGGTGTCGATGAGCGCGCGCACCCCGTCCCAGACGGTCGGCCGGACGTCCTTCGCTTCCATGGCGTGAATCTCCAACATCAGGTCTTCGGTCAGGTGGCGAGATCCTGGCAGGGGCCGCCGACAATTCCGCTGGAGCAGGCGCCTCTCGTGCGCCGGACGGTGGACGACCGGCATGATCACCATCGCGTCGGCCGACGCCGATAATGGGGCGTGCCCTTCACCCTGAGCCACACCGCCGCGATCCTGCCGCTGCGGCACCGGCTGCCCCCCTCGGCACTGGCGGTCGGCGCGATGGTGCCCGACCTGCTGTACTACCTGCCGCTGCCCTTCTCCTCGAAGACCACCCACGGCTGGCTGGGCGCCGTGCTGGTGGACCTGCCCGTGGGAGTCGCGGTGCTCGTCGTCTTCCACCTGCTGCTGCGCGCGCCGCTGACGGCGCTGGCCCCGGACGGGTTGCGCGCGCGGCTGCCCGTCCGGGCGCCGTCCGGGCGCGGGGTCGCGGTGGTGGCCGCGCTGCTGACCGGCGTCGCCACGCACCTGGTGTGGGACGGGTTCACCCAGGTGGGGGGCTTCGCCGTGGTGCACTGGCCGGTGATGCGCGTATCGGTCGTCGGGGCGCACCGGGTGTTCAACGTGGTGATGTACGTCAGCTCGCTGGGCGGGCTCGTGGTCCTGGCAGGCTGGTTCGTCCTGTGGTACCTGCGCGCCGCCGTACGACCGGAACCCCGGCCCGGTGTGACGGGACGGTCACGTGGATGGGTCCTGGCCGCCGGGACGGTCGCCGCGATCGCCGGCGCGGTCATCCTGGGGAGCGGTGACCGTGCCGCGGTGAGCCTGTACGACCTGGTGCGCTGCGTGATCCTGGGCGGGACGGTCGGGTTCGGCGCCGTCCTGCTCTGCTACGCGGTCACGTGGCACGTGTGGCCGGCATCGCGTTCCCGGACGGGCGCACTCCCGCCGGGCACGCCCTCGTCAGACCGCGCCAGGACGAGCGAGAGCGACGTTTCCCGGGGATGATCCGAGTTCGTGAACCCGGGGGTCTCGACGGGCTCGGCCTGCATGAGCAGCAGCACCCCCGAGGCGCGGGTGAGCCTGGCGGTGGCGAACGCGGTGTCGGTCCAGTCGAGCGCGGTGGCCTCGCGCGCCTCGAACTCGGCTTTCCGCGGCTCGGGACGGTCCCCGCCGGGCAACTGGGCCCACAGGGCCAGGTCGTTGTCGCTGCCGACGACGTGCACTGCGGCGAAGACGACGCGCTCACGCGTGAAGAGCGCGTTCTCGCGGTAGTCACGGTGGCGCCGATCGACGGCCTGGGTCAGGACCGGCATCGAGTGGCGGCCGGGAGTGCGGCCGGGAACCGGGAAGAACACCCGGCGGAGCGCGTCGAGGCGCTCGGTGGGCAGATAACCCCCTGCTGCGGTGCGGTGGCAGTCGGTCCAGTCGTTGTCGCCGGGGGTCAGCACGAACGGGTCGTCGAAGGTGCCGAACAGTCCGGCCAGATCGGCGAGGCGCGCGTCGTCACAGGTGGAGGAACCGTCCTTGATGTCACCCGCGTGCGGTACGAAGCGCACGTCCCGGTCGGCGTTGACGGCCTTGACGAGGACGGGGAACCCGGCGCGCTGCGCGTCGCCGTACGGTGTGTCGCCGGGCAGGGCGAAGGTCACGGCGGGACCGCGGCCCGTCTGGGTCTCGGCGGTGGACGGAAGGACACCGGCGGCCAGCGAGGCCGCCATAACGGCTGCCACGAACAGGGGTTTACGCATGAGCGATTCTCAGCGGCCCTCTGCCGTCGGCCGATGAAGTCGATCCGGCCAGTCAGGGAAACCCGGCCGACGAGTCCGGCCGGACTGCGGCTCCGGTCGCGCCGAGGAGGCGCTCCTCAATGTCCTCCCGCTCCGGCTCCCGATCTTCGGCGAGGGTGTCGGGCGGCGGTGGCGGGGTACCCCGTTCAGGGGAAAACTCCAGCTCACGGTGCTCGATCGGCTCGGAAAGGACACGGACCACGCCTCCGGGGCGTCCCGGTCACACCGGGTGCGGAAAGCGTGTCGTCGCCCGCGACGGCTTCGGTCACGACCTGGCTGATCCGTTGACGGAGGACCCGCGTGGGATCGGCTGACGGAGGACCCGCGTGGGGCCGGCCGGGGGCGGACCGCACCGTACCGCCGATGACGCCGGAGGTTTCGCGTACGGCACCGGGAGCGAGAGCCCCGGGTGCCACGCTCATGGCTGACGGCGGTGCCCGGAGGCGTCCGCGGCGGTCGGGGGAGAACCGGTGCGGTCGGAGTATGAGGGAGAAGGGGATGTTGGGATGTGCCGTCTGTTTGGCTTGAGCAGCGCGCCTCGGCGTACGTGTGCCACCTTCTGGCTCCTGGACGCGCCGGACAGCGTCAGTGAGCAGAGCCGCCATTATCCCGACGGGATCGGTCTGGGGTATTTCGACATCGACGGCACCCCGAAAGTGCACAAAGCCCCCGTCGCCGCCTACCAGGACCGGTGTTTCGCCGAGGAGGCGAAGGAGACGGTGTCCGCCACCTTCGTGGCCCACGTGCGTTTCGCCTCCACCGGCGGCCTGGAGGAACGCAACACGCATCCCTTCCTGCAAGACGGGCGGCTTTTCGCCCACAATGGCGTGATCGAGGGGTTGGACGACCTCGACGCGGAGCTGGGCGAGTATCGGGAACTGGTCGAGGGGGAGACCGACTCCGAGCGTTTCTTCGCGCTGATCACCCGTGAGACCAGGGCACGCGGCGGTGACGTCGCCGCCGGTATCGAGGCCGCCGCCCGCTGGGTCGCCGAGAACCTGCCCGTCTACGCCCTCAACCTGGTCCTCACCACCCCGCAGGACCTGTGGGCGCTGCGCTACCCCGACACCCACGGGCTGTATGTGCTCCGGCGCGCCGCCGGTGGGTGCCACGGTGGCCGGCACCTCGACCAGAGCGGCACCGACGGCCGCATCCGCGTCCGCTCCCGCGACCTGGCCGATGTCCCCGCCCTCGTGGTCGCCAGCGAACGCATGGACGACCATCCCGACTGGTGCCTGATGGAGCCCGGCGAGCTGCTCCACCTCGGACCGGGCCTCAGCCCCACCCGCCGGATCATCCTGCCCGACGAGCCCGCGCACCGGTTGCGCCTCGCCGACCTGCGCCCCGAGGCCGCCGTCTCGCAGCAGGCCGTCTGACATCACACCCCGCGATATTCGGATCGGACCGCCTGACCGAACCGCCGGACCGGGTCATCGGACCGGACTGTCGGATCGAGCCGAGGTGATCGGGCCGAGGTCGCGCGGCGTCAGGCCCGAGGCCGCCGGAGCGGACGCTCAGAGGAGCGGGCGGGAAGGAGAGCGCGCCAGGTTGGCGGGATCACCGCACGGACGGGCCGCTCTCCCGGTGACGGTGATCACGGGTGTGGCTGTGGTGGTAACGGGCAGCGAGCGGGGGTGCCGGGGTCCCGGCCGTCGGCCCATGTTCCCTCAGGCATTCCCGCACGCTTTCCCGTACGCCTTCCCGTGCGTTTTCGTCGCGGAGGCTGTCCGGAATTCCAGGTCCTGCGGGAGAACGCGCATCACGCGGCCTGGGAGGACGTCTGGTGAGCCGTCGTCCCGGCGGGGTCGATCACGATGCCGGTGACGTCCAGATCTTCGATCAGGTGCCGGAGCGCGGGCTCGGTGAGCCGGATCCAGCGCTGGCCGGTGCCGAGCGCCTTGGTCAGGCGCATCGGCGAGGAGAAGGCGGCTGCCGTCCTCCTGCCCGAATCGGTCCTGAACAGGCGCAGCGACGTGCTGAAGGCGCCTTCACGGACCGGTACGTATAACGGGACTTCCGACATTACTTCCTCCTGATGAGAACTCGTACGAAAGCGACGTTATCTCCTTTTGGCTGCTTTTCGGTGCGATCTCTACGGGAATCAGACGGTGATGGCGGAGGCGCTGACGCCATGTTGACGCTCCGCGCACCGCTGTCCGGGACCTGGGGGAGACGGTCGCCTCCGGTCGGGGACGGCGCGGGGGCGGGCTCACCGGCCTGCCGGTCGTCCTGTCCGGATCCGGCCATCCGGCCATGTGGCCCGGCCGGATGGGGGCGTACGGACCATGACGGGTGAAGCGGGGGTTCTCCACGGCCCCTCCGGTGAAGAACCTGGTTCGCCGGTTGTGCTCGGGGCTGGGCTCGGCCGTCGCGCTGGGCTCTGCCATCGTTGACGCCAATCGATCCGACCGATTTACCAGTAAAAATGCTTGTTTTATGAGCTGTGGCGCCAATAGTGGTTGATTTCCCATTCGCAGGACGGCCGGTCTTCGTGGCGGGAATGCTCGCGGACTGGAAAAGTCGAAGTCGGGAAGGGGGTATTGATTTTTGACACCCTTTGCTCGGGGGTGACTTTATGGTGAAAGAGTGGGCGTCAACACTGATATCCGTGGAAATGTTGACCTTGTCTGGCGAGAAACCAATATTCAGGGTCATCGACTGTGTCGGTGCCCGCTGCTAGTGTTTTGCTCGGCTGGCGGATTGGTTCGACCGACGATTTACGCTTATCGGCGTAATTCGCGTTTCTCTGGTTGAGGAGGTCTCTCATTTCTGTTCTGGATGATGACGACTCCGGACTCCGGACGGACGCGGGAAACGTCAGGACCGGCCCTTTCCCCTCCTCGGGGATCGAGTCGACCTACAACGAGCTCGTGGCGCTGATGGGTGAGACCGTGCGGCCCGACCGGCACCACGACCGCCGGACGAGGCCCCACGACGACGCGTCGATCCTGGAGGCCACGGAGCGGATGACCGACTTCGTGGTGGCCAGGCTGGGGGTGGGCCGGGGCTCCCGGGTGCTGGACGTCGGCTGCGGCAACGGCCGCCCGGCGGTGCGCCTGGCCCGGACCCTGGGTGCGCGGGTCGTGGCGATCGACATCGACGGAGAGGCGCTGCGCGACGGAGCCGAGCACGCCGCGGCGCAGGGCATGGCCGAGATGGTGCGGTTCCGGCGCGCCGACGCGCTGGACCTGCCGTTCGCCGACGCCTCGTTCGACGCGGTGCTGGCCTTCGACGTCACCCCGCACCTCGACGTCGCCGCCCTCTACCGGAGCGTCGCCAGGGTCCTACGACCGGGGGGCCGCCTGGTGGTCGAGACGCCCTACCCACGGGTTCCGATGACGGAGGAGATCCGCGAGCGCATCGGCCCCTGCCCGGCCGCGCCGAGCGCCGTATCGAGCGCTGTGTCAGGCGCCCTGTCGCTCGACGCGCCGGAAGACCACCTGTCGGCGGCGCGGCGGGCCGGAATGACCGCCACGGAGCTCGTCGACATCACCGAGAGCGTGCGTGACTCCTTCTCCCGGCTCACGCGCGGGCCGGGGGAGCGCGGGGCACGGCCGGAGGCCGGGTGCGGGGCGTCCGGCACCGCGCGACCGCCCGCCACCTTCGCCGCGTGGGCGGACGCCGCCGAGGTCGGCGGGGTCGTCATGACCTTCACCAGGATGGACAGGATGGAGCAGTGACATGACGGATGTGACGGTCATCGGGACCGGCCTGATCGGTTCCGCGATCGTACGGGCCTGCGCCGACTCCGGCCTGGAGGTCTCGGTCTGGAACCGTACGCCCGAACGCCCGGCGAGGCTCGCGGGAAGGGACGTCCACCTCCGCGCGACGGCGGCCGAGGCGATCGAGGCCTCCCCGATCGTGCTGCTGTGCCTCCTCGACTACGAGATCACCCACGCGGTCCTCGACGAGGCCGCGGCCGACCTCTCCGGCAGGCTCGTCGTCCAGAGCGCCAGCGGCGTTCCCGACGACGTCGACCCCCTGCGGAAGCGGGTGGAGGCCGCCGGAGGCAGATACCTGGAGGCCGCGATCCTCAACTACCCGGACGCCATCGGCACCGAAGACTGCTTCACCGTCTACGGCGGGGCGGCCGAGGACTTCAAGGAGCTGGCGGGAGTGACCGAGGCGCTGTCCGGCAAGCAGGTGCGCCTGGGCCCCGACCCCGCCTACGCCAAGGCGTACCACGTCGTCTCCAGCGCCTTCTACTACGCGTTCGTCAACGGTTTCCTCGAGTGCTCGGCCATCGCGGAGAGCATGGGCGTCCCCCTCAACGACTTCGCGGAGTCCGTGCCGCTCTACGACCCCGGTTTCCAGAACACGATCGGCGTCGGCCTCGGCCTCATCGCGCGCCGCGACTACACCTTCGAGCAGGCTCCGCTGACCTCACACCTGAACGTCCTCAACAACCTGGCGGTCATCGCGGAGCGGGCGGGGATCGACCACTCCTACCTCGGTGTGATGCGCGAGCGCGTGCTCAGGGCGATGGACCAGGGCTACCGGCGCGAGCACGTGGCGGTGCTCACCGAGCAGTTCCGCAGCCGCCGAGCGGTCCTTCACAACCGCTGAGGAGAAGCACACACGGGTTCGAACCGGTTGGCGGCGCGGCCGTGCCGCTGGAAAGGACGACAGAGTTGAGCGCGACGCACGTGGCCGGTACCGCCGGTGCCGACGGCATTGACGGTGTCGACGGTACGGACGGCACTCACGGCGTTGACCGGGGCGGCACCCGAAACCACGGCACCTCGGTCGCAGGCATGGCGAGACGCCGTTTCCCGGGACCGGGCACTCCCGGTCCCGGCCTTCCCAACCCGGCCGTCCCCGGCCCGGGAATCCCCGGTCCCGGCACTCCCGGCCCCGGCGCTCCGGGTCCGGGCATTCCGGGACCGGGTACTCCCGCTCCCGGAAGCCCCGCTCCCGGCCCTCGGGGGCCCGGCACTCCCGGTCCGGGCGTTCCCGGTCCGGGTACTCCCGATCTCGATGTCCCCGGTTCCGGGGCTCCGGGGGCCAACGGCTGGGGGATCGACGTCTCGGGAGCCAGCGTCGCGGTCGCGGACCGGATCACGATCGACCTCCGGCGCGGGGAGGACCACGAGCGGTTCCCGAAGACGGTGGAGGGTGAGATGGCCGGCCCGTACGCGCCCCCCGAAAGGAACGACCTCCCATGACCGAGACGGTCCCGGCGGATTCCCGCATGTGGTTGCGCAGGCAGCGCACGCTCGCCGAGCCGCGCCTGCGCCTCGTCTGCTTCCCCCACGCCGGGGGTGCCCCGACGTTCTACCGGGGGTGGCAGGACCGGCTGCCCGCCGACGTCGAGCTCTCCGCCGTGTGTTACCCCGGCAGGCAGAACCGCGTCAACGAGCGGCCGATCGACCGCATGGAACTCCTCGTCGACCACGTCTGCCAGGCACTGGCCACCCTGGCGGACCGGCCGCTCGCCCTGTTCGGACACGGGATGGGTGCCGTCGTCGCGTACGAGGTCGCGGTCAGGCTCGCCGGACATTACCGGATCTCCCCGGCGGCGCTGCTGGTGTCGGCGCACGCGGCGCCGCACCTGTGCGCGGACGACGCGAGGAGGATCCCCATTGGTGATCGTCAGCTCGCCGAGCAGGCCGCCGCGGCGGATCCGATGCTCCTGCGCTTCCCGGAGCTGATGGACCTGGCGATGATCGCGCTGCGGGCCGACCACGACCTCCTGCACGCTTACCGGCCCGCGTCCACCCCGCCGGTCACCGCTCCGATCACCGGCTACCTGGGGACGGATGATCCGCGCGTGAGCCACGGTGAGATGCGTGCCTGGAGCCGCGTCGCGGCCTCCGGTTTCGAGCTGCGGACCTTCCCCGGGGGCCATCTCTATCCGGTGGACGCGCAGGAGGCACTCATCACCGACATCGTGGAGCGCCTGGTCGGTGCCTCCGGCGCCGGAGGCACCGACCAGGCGCTCCACGATGGGTCGGCCGTCTCCTCCCAGCACGCGTGAGGTTCCGGCGCACGGGGAACGGCACACGGGGAAGAGCTGTCACCGATCGTGATCGGCGACGGCCCGGCCGTTCGAGCACCTGTTCCCTCGACCCGCCGAGGAGTTCGCCCGGTCCCGGGCCGGGGAGCCGGAGGTTCGTGTTTCCCTCGGTCGGCTGACCTGGTCGACCCGGCCGGGTCTGCCGGTCGGTGAGACCGTGCCGGATTGGGGTCCGCGTGGTTCAGGGATGGCGGTGCCGGGTTGAGGTTCGTGGCCGGGTGGCCGTGCCGGGGTGAGATCCACGTGGTCCGGGAGCGCGGGCGGGCATGTTCGATACGGCCGGTACGAATCCGCGTTCGCCGGTCGTCCCGAAACGCGGCGCCCTGGAAATTGTCGGTGCCCGTTGTCAGAGTCGACAGGGTCAGCGGCAACGTTCCAACCTCGTCCCCCGGAGGTGCGCGATGGCACGGCGACGGACACCCGCCAAGGCGGTGCGACGGCGGGCGTCCGGCGGGCGAAAACCGCGCCGGCGCGAGGGAGACGGCGACTGGCTCCTGTGGGTGGTCGCGGCCGTGGCCCTCGTCCTGGTCGCCATGTGGCTCGTCGACGTCGTCGTCGCCAACTGGCAGCTGGTGATCGGCGGCACGATCGTGCTGACCGTGGCTCTGATCGGGGCGCTGCTGCTCCGTCATCGGGTGATCGAGGCCCGGGAGCGGGAGTGGCTGAAGGACAACGCCCGTCTCGAACGCGTCGACCGCATGACCGGTGACCGGTTCGAGGCCCTCGTCGAGGCCCTGCTGCGACGAGAGGGCTTCCGCGAGGTGCGCAGGATCGGCGGCAGCGGTGACGGCGGCGTCGACGTCGTCGCGACCGCGCCCGGCGGCGACCGCTTCGTCATCCAGTGCAAGCGCTGGGGCACCTCGGTGGGCTCACCCCAGATCCGCGACCTCCTCGGCGCGCTCCACGCCTATCCCGGCCACCGCGGCGTGCTCGTCACCGCGACGACCTTCACGGCTCCGGCCAGGGAGTACGCGGCGGGCACCGACCTAACGCTGATCGACCGGACGCTGCTCGCCGCCTGGTTCACCGGGTCCTTCACCCTCGCGCCGCGGGCGCGTCGCGGGACCGGCCGATGGTTCCTGCCGGGCCGCCGCCCCGTAGCGCCCTACCCGGATGGAGATCTGGGCTTGGAGGGAGCGCTCGGTGACGAGCCCGCGTGACGAGCCCGCGTGACGATCCCGCTGTCCGCCGTGCCGCCCGCCCGTGCGGTGGACCGGAGGGCACCGGGAGACGGTGGCGGTGTCCGGAGGTCTCCCGGGGCGAGCCGGGATCGTGAGCCGGACCCGTTCGGCCGGGACCGGCTCACGATCCCGTGGTGTCGAGGGCGTTTTCGAAGGCGGCGTAGGCGTCCGGGGTGAACAGGACGAACCGCACGTCCGTCACCTGTGTCGGGGTGGCCCATACGGTGTCGACGGCGGTGCGGGCGGCGTCGCCCATCGGCCAGCCGTAGACCCCGGCCGACACGGCGGGAAAGGCGATGCTGGTGGCGCCGAGCTCGTCGGCGACGCGGAGGGATTCGCGGTAGCAGGAGGCCAGGAGGTGCGTGCGGTCCTCGGCGGAGGAGTGGACGGGGCCGACGGTGTGGATGACCCAGCGGGCCGGGAGGTCTCCCGCGGTGGTGGCCACGGCCTGGCCGGTGGGGAGCCCCCTGTCGTAGTGGGAGGCGCGCAGGTGACGGCATTCGGCGAGGATGGCCGGGCCGCCGCGCCGGTGGATGGCACCGTCGACTCCGCCACCGCCCAGGAGCGAGGAGTTGGCGGCGTTGACGACGGCGTCGACGTCCTGCGTGGTGATGTCCCCCTGGACCAGCGTGATCCTCATGAGCCCATGGCCTTCCTCGGTGGTGCGCCTTCTCATATCGGGTCCTTCCCCGTTTTCCGGCGCTCTGACGTGTACTCCCTCTTCCCGGCTTCCCTGTCCCGGGAGGTCTCCCCGTCTCCGAGGATCCGGACGCGCGGGTGACCACCCCGGGCCAGGTCGTGGACGGCCGGGACGAGGCCCTCCGCGCGCCGGTGGACGACACCCTCGAAGGGCGGCTTGACCTGGAACAACGCGGAGGGCGGACCTTCGGGTCGCGCGGAGCGTCCTTGCGAGGGCCGTGGCGATCGGCGCGGCGACGAGACCGGAGCCCCGGTCACCCGCTCGCCGATCGCCTACGACCACCGATCACCTCGGGCTTACTCGTCTGGGAGACGATTCTCGCCGGGAGTCCGGCGTGGCCGGTGCTCGTGTTCCCGCCGGTGCGGGTCTTCCGCCCGGCGCGCGGTGAGCAGCAATCGTCCGGCGCCGATCTCGAAGGGCGAGCCGTCAGGCCCGCCGAACCGTTCGACGCCGGTGAACCCGCCGTCGGTGAGGATCTGGCCCAGGTGGGCGCTGGTGTAGACATGGTGGATCGCGGTGACCTCAAGCTCCTCGGTGCCCCGGGTGAAGTGGTATCCACTGATCAGGCGGCTGCGGGCGGCGTCGTACCCCGTCGTCGCCGTGACGGTGATGTCGCCCGTCCGCATCCGACGCGGCTCACCCCGGTAGCCGGGCAGGACGGACTCGGCCGTCGCGTTGAAGTCGACCACCAGCCCCCCGCCCGGCCGGACCGCGTCCGCCAGCGCGGCGACGAACGCGCGGGTTCCCTCAGGATCGAGGTAGCCGAAGCTGTTGCCCATGCAGACGGCGACGTCGAACGAGCCGTCACGCGGGATGTCCCGCATGTCGGCGATGCCGAGAGCGACGTCGAGCCCGGCGTCGGCCGCGGCCCGCCGGGCGTACCCGATCGCCTCGGCCGAGATGTCAACGCCGGTCAGGCGATGGCCACGCGCGGCGAGTGCCAGCGTGTGCCTGCCGCTGCCGCAGGGCACGTCGAGGATACGGGCGCCGGGGCGCAGGCCGAGGTGACGTTCGATGAAGTCGACGTCCGCCTCGGTGGATTCCGGCGTCGCGGCGCGCCGCCAGAACTCGTTGGGAAGTTCGGTGAAGAAGTTCGCGTACCAGGTGGATGAGATGTCGTGTGACATGGGAAAACTCCAACGGTGTTGTGCGTCAACATGAGCGCGACGTCACCGGGCACCGCAGGGGCGGGCCGACCGCCGTTCAGGCGTCGACCTCGATCGTCACCGCGCCGGAACGGCCGGTGCGATGCGGTGGCCCGGTGTCAGATCCCGGGCGGCCATGGCTTCCTCCACGTTTGTCGCCGGACCTCGTCCGGCGGGACTCCATCGACGGTAACAGAGGGGGTCGATCCGGCACCGCTGGTTTTCCGCCGCCCCGCCGCCCCGCCGCCCTGCCGCCCCGCCGCCCTGCTGCCCCGCCGTCCCGCCGCCCGCCGCCCTGCTGCCCCGCCGTCCCGTCGCCTCGCCGGTACGCCGATCATGATGCGTCATCGGCCGACGCCGGATCGGTGAATCGCACTAGATTGCCGTCATGAGCGACGGCGGTGCGTGGGCGGTGGAGGCGATCGCGAAGCTGGACGGCGAACGGGAGCGGATCCTTCCCACGCCGCTGCGCCGGTTCCCGCTGCCCGCCGGGTGGGAGGTGCGGCTGTGGCTGAAGGACGAGTCCGCGCAGCCGACGGGCAACCTCAAGCACCGGCTGGCGCGGGCACTGTTCGCCCAGGCGATCACCGCAGGCCTGATCGTGGAGGGCACCACCGTGGTGGAGGCGAGCGGGGGCGCGATGGCCGTCGCGCAGGCGTACTTCGCCCGGCTGCTCGGCCTGCCGTACATCGCCGTCATGCCGAAGAAGTCGTCCGGGGAGGGTGTCGAGCGGCTGGGCGGGAGGTGCCTGCACGTCGACCCGCCCCTGGCGATCTACGCGGAGGCCGCGGAGCTGGCCGAGCGGGTGGGCGGCCACTACCTGGACCACTACACCTCGGCGGCGACCGTCGACTGGCGCGGGGGAAGCCTGGCCGAGGAGCTGTTCGGGCAGCTGGAGGAGTGCCCGCGCTGGGTCGTGGTCGGCGCGGGCACCGGTGCCACGTCCGCGGCCGTCGGCCGTCACCTGCGCGCCCACGACCTACCCGGACGGCTGGCCGTGGTCGATCCGGAGAACTCCGCGTACTTCCCCGGCTGGGCGAGCGGCGCCGCCGACTACGGCACGGGCATGCCCTCCAGGATCGAGGGGATCGGCCGGCCGCGCCTGGAGCCGGGGTTCGTCCCCGACCTCGTCGACCTGGTCGTCCCCGTACCCGACGCCGCGAGTGTGGCCGCCGCCCGCCGCGTCCGCCGGGACATCGGACCGCCGGTCGGCGCCGCCACCGGCACGAACCTGTGGGGCGCGCTGGAGATGATCACGCGCATGCGCGCCCGGGGTGTCCGAGGTGATGTGGCGACCGTGCTCGGCGACGCCGATCCGCGCCACCTGCGAACCTGCCACGACGACACCTGGGCGCAGAGCAGGGGACTGGACTGGCGGTCGTACGCGGAGAAGCTGGAACACCTGCTCGACCACGGCGGGTCCTGGCAGCCGGATCCGGCGCCGGAGTGACCGGAGCGGGCGGGCCGGGGGCGGTGCGGGGGCAGGCCGGATCGGACGCGGGTGCGGAGCCGCTCGGGAAGCCGAAAGGACTTCTCGGCGGGGCGGTGTATGGGCAGGCCGGTCCGGAGCCGCTCGGGAGACTCAGGGGACCTCTCGGCGAGGGGGATGCACGGGCCGGCCGGTCCGGGACCGCTTGGGAAACTCAGGGGACCTCTCGGCGAAGGGGATGCACGGGCAGGTCGAACCAGACGCCGGTCCCGATCTGCCCGGTGCCGCACAACCGCGTCCAGCGGGCCCCGCAGCGCCCGGCGGTGAACTCGTTGACGATCCGCAGGCCCCGCCCGCCGAGTTCCAGTTCGTCCACGTGGCCCGGGGCGGTGAACGGGCGGTGCAGCAGGCGTTCGACCAGCGGGACCCCGCCGCCGGCGTCGGCCACCTCGACCCTGATCGGCAGGTCGCGGTCGTGCAGGACCCGCAGCTCGTACGGGCCCGGGGCGTAGCTGCCGGCGTTGGTGGCCAGTTCGGTGACCACGACCTCCAGTTCGGCGACCTCGTGGGCGGCGAAGGGCGGCCGGGACAGCAGGTCGTGGAGCAGCCTGCGGGCGCGGCGGGCGGTGTCGCTCTGGGGCAGGCGCCAGGCGGTCACCCGGAAGCGGCCGTGGGGCTTGCCGTGCACGCCGAAGTCCAGAGTCAGAGCGTGCTCGGTGAGCATCGTCGCTCCTATCGCGTAGGGCACGGGCGGCACGGGGGCGTCGAGGCGTCCGGCCGCTCGCCGGTCTGAATTACCCATGGTGCGGGACAAGACCGATATACGGAGAGTCGCGGGACCAATACTGTCCGCAGATCGGTCCGGTGACAGGCGGGGCCGATCACCTTGCATGATCGGTCGCACCGATACGGCTTCGGAGGTGCCGGGTCGCCGGTTACCTTGGCGTCAAGGCGGCCCGTCAAGGGAACCCGTCAAGGAGATTCGGCCGGGAAAGGTCGGCATGAACGTCAGCAGTGGGAACGCGCAGGAAATCGACCCGGCGCTCTGGGAGCGTCCGCGGATGCGTCAGGCTCTGGCCACCCGCGACATGGCCACCGTGTACCGGTTACTCCAGCGGATCGGAGTCTCACAGCGTCACATCGCCGCCCTCACGGCGCAGTCCCAGTCGGAGATCTCCGAAATCCTCAGGGGCCGTCAGGTGATGGCGTACGAGGTGCTCGGCCGGATCGCCGACGGTCTGGGAATCCCGCGCGGCTACATGGGGCTGGCCTACGACGCCTCCTCCACGGCGCTGGCCGGGATGGCGGCGGACCAGCGCGACGACCCCTGCGAGGACGAGCAGGTACGCCGCCTCCTCGCGCACGCCGCGCAGGTGACCATCGGCGCGGCGGTCGGGGACGCCGAGGAGTGGGCCGAGCCGCTGCCCTCCACGGAGACCCCCGTCCCGTACCGCATCGGCATGGCCGACGTCGAGCAGATCGAGACGGTGACCCGGACGCTGCGCGCCCTGGACTACCGGCACGGGGGCGGTGTTTGCCGCGACGCGGTGGTGGCGCAGCTGACCTGGTCGCAGCGGCTGCTGCGGGCCACGTGCCCGGAGTCGGTCACCCTGCGACTGCACCAGGCGCTGGCCGACCAGCACAACCTCGCGGGCTGGACCTCCTTCGACGTCGGCCTGTACGGAGCGGCCAGAGGCCACCTGGCCCGCGCGCTGGAGCAGGCCAAACACGCGAGGAACTCCTCACTCGCGGCCAACGTCCTGTATCGGATGGGACGCGTCCACCTGCACTGCGACCGCATCCTGGACGCGCTGCGGTTCTTCCAGCTCGGGCAGATCTGCGCGCAGGACGCCAGCTGCGAGCGGACCGTGGCGATGCTCTTCGCCAACGAGGCGTGGGCCTACGCGCTGCTGGGCGACAGCGATCTCGCCCTCAAATCGATCAACAGGGCGAGCGACGAGCTGGCCCGTGCCCGTGACCGCGAGTCACCCGCCTGGGTGAGCTTCTTCGGCGCCGCCGACCTCGACGCCACGAGCGGCATGGTCCACGCCGACCTCGCCGTGACCCACCGCGACAGCCATCTCGGCATCGCCGAGCGATTCCTCACCGAGGCGCTCGGGCAGCGCGATCCGAGCATGGCCAGGAGCAGGGCCTTCGAGCTGACGGCCCTCGCGACGGTGCAGCTCAGAGCGGGTGACATGACCTCGGGGATCGCCAACGGCGACGAGGCCGTCACCCTGGCGACCGAGATCCGCTCGGCGCGGATCATCGACCGTCTCGCGCCGCTGCAGGCCGTCGCCATGATGCGGGCGCACAGCGGTGACGCGCAGGACCTCGCCCGGCGCATCTCGGCGGTGCGCGCCGCATGACGACGACCACCGAGCACGCCGGCGGCCTCACCCGCGACCGGCTCCACTCGCTGCTGGCGTCGGTCTGCGCCCAGGTGGGGCTCGCCCCCGGTGACGCCGAGCTGATCAAGTTCACCAACAACGCCGTCTTCCGCCTCCGGAGGGCGTCCGTCGTGGTGCGCGTCGCCGGATCCTCGGCCGCCCGCTCCCGCGTGCCGACGGTGGTGCGGGTCGCCCGCTGGCTCGCCGGCCACGACTTCCCCGCGGTGCGGCTGCTGCCCGGCTGCGAGCAGCCGCTCCAGGTGGAGGGCCACCTGGTCACCCTGTGGGAGAACACCCCCGAGGTGGGGCCGCGCCCCGGCGGCGGCGACCTGGCCGCCCTGCTCAGGCGACTCCACACGCTTCCGGACCCGCCAGTGGACCTGCCGGAGTGGACCCCGATGGCCGAGGTCCGCCAGCGGCTCGACGAGCCGGAGGACCTGTCCCCGGACGACCACGCCTTCCTGCTGGACGAGTGTGACGAGGTCGAGGAGCGGCTCGCCGCCCTCGACTACGTGCTCCCCGCCGGGCTCATCCACGGTGACGTGTTCATGGGCAACGTCATCGCCGGCCCTGACGGGCCGGTGCTGTGCGACTTCGACGGTACGGCGATCGGCCCGCGCGAGTGGGATCTGGCCCCCGTCGCGGTCGGACGCCTGCGGATGGACTATCCCTGGGACGAGCACACGCCGCTCGCCGAGGGCTACGGCTTCGACGTCACCCGCTGGCCGGGCTTCCCGGTCCTGCGCCGCCTCCGCGAGCTGAAACTGGTCACCAGCGTCGTGCCCGTCCTGCGCAGCAACCCGGGCATCCGGCCGCAGTGGGAACACCGAATGCGCAGTTTCAGGGCCCGCGACCAGACGGTCAGGTGGCAGCCGTACCGGTGACCGGTCGCGGAGGGAGACCGGGAGCCGCCTGCCACCATGGGGGGACGGGAGCGGGGCCGATTGTCGGGAAGCGACACCCGGTCAACGTTCGGGACGGTTCCCACGGGGGAGGTAGGGGCTGAACTCCCGGCTCTCGTTCGGAGGACATCGCATGCTCAGGATCGGAAAGCTCACCTCTGCGGACCGTCCCCACTGGGAAACCCTGTTCCGCGGCTACAACGACTTCTACGAACGCACGCTCACGCCCCAGCTGTACGACCGGGCCTGGGACGAGTTCCGGGAGGACGTCCGGATGCACGCCTTCGGCGCGAAGCTCGACGGCGAACTCGTCGGCATCGCGCACTTCCTCATCCACTCCAGCACCACGGCGACGGACGTGTGCTACCTGCAGGACCTGTTCACCGCGCCGCAGGCCCGGGGCAAGGGTGCGGGGCGGGCGCTGATCGAAGCGGTGACCGAGTGGGCGCGCGCTCGCGACTGCAGCCGGGTCTACTGGTCCACCCAGGAGAGCAACACCGCCGCCCGGCTGCTCTACGACAAGGTCGCCGCGAACCGGGGTTTCATCCTCTACCAGATCGACCTCTAGCCGCAGACGGGAGGGCCGGGAGCGGCACCCGGGCCCCGTCCGCTCCGGGCCCGTCCCGTCCCGCCGTCGCGGGGCAGGGCGGCCGTGAGCCGTCGCGGTGACGACGCCGAGGTGAGACCGGCGCGGTCTCGGCCGGACGGTGCGACGACGCGGCCGGGCTCCCGGTTCAGTCGCCGAAGAAGTCGCCCAGGGCCGTGGCGAGAGCGTCCGGAGCCTCCTCGGCCACATGGTGGCCGGAGTCGATCCCGTGGCCGCGTATGTCGTCGGCCCAGTGCCGCCAGATGCTCAGCGGGTCGCCGTACAGGTCTTCGAGGTCGTCGCGTAGCGACCACAGGGCGAGGGCGGGGCACCGCAGCCGCGTGCCGGCGGCCCGGTCGGCGTTCTCGTGGCGCAGGTCGACGGTGAGACCGGCCCGGTAGTCCTCCAGCATGGCCCGCACCACGTCCGGGTTCCCGGTGGCCTCGCGGAACTCGTCGTAGTTCTCCCGGCCCATGCTCTCCGGGTCGCCGCGGTACCAGCTGACCGGGTCGGCGTTGATGACGCGTTCCGGGATGTCCGGCTGCGCGAAGAAGAACCAGTGCCACCACTGCGTCGCGAACGTCGCGGTGATGCGGGACAGGTGCTCGCTGATGGGCAGGCAGTCCAGGAACGCCACGCGAGAGACCGCGTCGTGGTGATCCAGGGTGAGGCGGAACGCGACGGCGCCCCCTCGGTCGTGTCCGGCGAGAGCGAACCGGGCGTGTCCCAGGGAACGCATCACCGCCACCATGTCGTTCGCGACGGCGCGCTTGGAGTGCCCGGAGTGGTCGGCGGTAGGTGCCGGACCGCGCGAGCGGCCGTATCCTCGCAGGTCAGGGCAGACGACCGTGAAGCCGCGCTCGACCAGCCGAGGTGCGACGCGATGCCAGGTCGCGGAGGTGCGGGGATGGCCGTGCAGCAGCAGCACCGGCGGGCCCTCTCCGCCGTGGCGCACGAAAATGGACGCTTCCTCGACCCGGACCAGTTCTTCCTCGAAGCCTTCGAACATCGCCCCAGTATCTCGTGGGGGTGCGGTCGCGCTCGTTCCGGGCGGCTCGTCGGCCGTCGACCCTGTCCAGGGGGTGGCCTGCGAGGGGTCTCCGGGGAGGTCGAGCGCGGAGGTCAGCGGGTGTTTCCCTTCCGGGTCTTCGTCGGGACGGGCCTGCCCGGGGTGACGCCGAGACGTGGTGCCTCGATGGTCTCGACCGTCGTGGCGCGACTGCCCGCTCCGGAGGGGATCGGCCGCTCGGCGGCCAGCTGGGCGAGGGCGAACAGCAGGAGTTCGCCGCTGGACCAGTCGACGCGGCCGTCGCGCGCCAGCTCCACGACGCGCCGCATGACCTCGTCGGGGGCGAAGCCCAGCGCGGCGGCGATGCGTTTGGCAGCGTGCAGGAGTTCGTGGTCTCGGGCCGCCATGATGATGTTCTACCCTTCGGTGCGGCTGTGATGGGTGACGCCCGCGGTGGAGTTCTGACCGTCCGGGCGTCGGGGCACCTTCAGCTGACGGGGCGCGTCACGCGGGGCCCGCCGCTTTCCCGCTCGCGGGTCAGGACACCCGGGCCGGAGTGGCGGCCCACGTGTTGCACGCGGCGGGGGAGGCCGTCTGGTAGCCGCGCTTGAACCAGTGGAGCCGGTTGGCGCCGGTGCCGTGGGTGCGGTGGCCGTCCTCGTCGCCGCTGGCGCGGAGCGCGCCGGACAGTGCCTCCCAGTCCTGCCCGGTACGGGGCAGCGAGCGTCGTACGCTGACCAGGAACACCTCCGACAGGCAGTCGGCCTGGAGCTCGTAGCGGCGGCCGAGTTCGGGCTGGTGGGAGTGGTCGGAGCGGACGCGGGCCTCGTAGTCGTCCCGGACGCCGGTGAGGCTCTGCAGATGGTGGCCGTATTCGTGGGCCACCACCTTGAGGGGGTACAGGTCGGTCCGGCCCTCGATCCAGTGGCCGGTGAGCGGGAAGACCAGCGTGGCCCGTTCGGTGCAGTAGAAGGCCGCGGCGTTGGCGGGCCAGCGCACCCCGCACACGCGCCGCTCCGGTTCCTCGTAGAAACGGACCACGGGCTTGCGGAACCTCAGCCCGGCGCGGGCGAAGTGGGCCGACCACGAGGTGTGCGGGCATTTCATGGCGGCCGTCAGATACTCCCGGATCCAGCGGCACGCCCCTGTCGATGATCGGCGGTTCCTGGCACGAGGTGGCCGCCAGCTTCCCGGTCCTCGGGAGCGGGTTCTCGGGCGAGGCGGCCTGCGCGACCCCGTACGGCAGGACGGTGAGGCAGACGGTCGCCAGGAGGGCGCATCGGGTGGAGACGGCGAGGCGCCGGGGGGTGACGCGGGACGGGAGGAAGCGCATGGTCGGACAGCTTAGGACTCCCGGACGGCTTAGGAACTCCCGCGCGTCGAGCCGAGGCGGCGTCGGCGGATCGGCGGCCGGGCGGGGGCCGGGAGATGCGGGGAGAGGCCGGGGGAAGCTGGGAGAGGCGTGGTGGGCGGCGTTCGGCCTGCCGGGTTCTCCGGGGTGGCCGGTAGGGTGTCGGGATGTCCTCGCCGCGCCTGGAGAAGATCACACCGGACAACGTCGAGGCGGCGTGCCGGCTGCGGATACGCCCCGACCAGGAGGGGCTCGTGGCTCCGGTCGCCTGGTCGCTCGCCGAGGCGTACGCGCGACCCGAGGCCGCCTGGCCCCGGCTGGTCTATGACGGTACGGAGCTCGTGGGCTTCGTCATGGGCTTCTTCATGATCCGTTTTGACCCGGATAACCCGGACGACAGGTTTCGTTCCGGAATCTGGCGGCTGAACATCGCCGCGGACCATCAGGGCCGGGGCTACGGCCGCTTCGCCGTGGAGTCCGTGTGCGAGGAGGTCAGAAGGCGCGGGCAGTCACGCGCGACGGTGACCTGGACTCCGGGAGAGCACGGGCCCGAGCGGTTCTACCTGCGGCTCGGTTTTCGCCCGACCGGGGAGAAGAGCGGCGACGAGGTCGTCGGCGAGCTGGACCTGCGCGGGGTCTGAGAGCACCGAAGCGCGCACCGGGCGAACTTCGCCCGATACAGTCGC